>NC_022781.1:986250-1315000 GCF_000496285.1 Bacillus toyonensis BCT-7112
AAGGACGCATTATTCGAAAGTACGAAGAAGGTTTAGTTATGCCTGACGGTCAAAATTTTCGAGAGCAAGGAACTGGCACTCCTAACTTAAATTTCACTTTGTTTATCCCGCGCTATTTCCCAACTCTTAAAGACGCCAATATATATGCAAACTCAATTATTAAAGGCATTAATCAAGGACGAGATCGGATTGTTATACAGCGCTTAGAGGACTTATTAAAGAAACAACCTACAATGGAAAAAGATATGAAACATAATCGTATACAACCTACACTACACGGAGATTATGGAGATTTGCATAAAGAAATTCCTCCATTATATATTGAAGGACTCAAAGAATTTTTATTACGCTTAGAACATTTTATCCAAGAACCTATCGATAAAGATACTTTATTATATGGAATAGATGGAAAGTTCTATGCCCCTACGATAAAAATCAATAACCATTTTGAAACAAGTATGAATGGGCTATTTTTAGTTGGAGATTGTTCAGGTGTTACTCATTCATTATCTCAAGCAGCTGCAAGTGGTCTATATGTTGGAAAATATTTATCTGATATGTGAACTCTTTCATTACACTACTAGTCAAACGTTTTACGTTTCACCACCACTTTACTTAATGAAATGATTATCCTACAAAGAAGCATGATTTTACAGAATATATGAAAAACTACATTCTATGTAGAATGTAGTTTTCTACTCATTCATATAACCGTTTACTTTAAACTCACCTTTTATTCAAATTCCAACTCATTGAATGTCAATAGTTTAAAAAGCGTCTATTCCTTTTCACTTTCATTTGTTCGATATTTTGTAACATCATCATAGTGTTTAATATGTTAGGATGTCTATAAGTCACTTTCACTACAAATATGACTTTTTCTGCTTCGCATTTAAATTCCCCATTGTATGTATAGGAACACTGCAAATTATTACCATTAGAAAACATCATTTAAATGGTTCACCCTACTATAATAGTTATAAAAATATAACATATAACCTTAGTTAAATAAATTTTATAAAGAAGGTGTAAAAATGAAGAATAAAATAAATTTACAAATGCAAAATATAAGCTTTGTTATCATAATTGCTTTAGCAGTATGGTTAAAAACATATCTTATTACGCGATTCAGTTTTGATTTAAAAATTGAGTCTTCTACACAAGAGCTTATTTTGTTTATTAGTCCTCTCGCTGCATCGTTAGCATTTGTGGGATTAGCATTATTTGCAACTGGTGAAAAGCGCAATTATATAGCGCTATGTATTAATTTCTTATTAACGATCGTACTTGTCGGAAATGTAATGTTCTATGATTTTTATAGTGATTTCGTTACGTTACCAGTACTCGGACAAACATCAAACTTTGGCCAATTAGGCGGTAGTATTATAGAAATATTGAACTACAAAATTATACTCGCATTCGTAGACATTATTTTCTTCTTTATTTTATTAAAAAAGAAGACATTGGTCTTTAAAACAGAACGTGTAGCACATTCTACACGCTTACTATATTTCGTCTTAACAATTGCTGTATTTTCTGCAAATCTGCATCTTGCAGAAAAAGAACGCCCTGAATTATTAACGAGATCCTTCGACCGAGTAATGCTTGTCAAAAATTTAGGACTATACACTCACCAAATATATGATTTAACGCTGCAAGTAAAAGCAGGATCACAAAAGGCACTTGCTGATAGTAGTAAATTACAAGAAACTGAAAACTACGTAAAAGCAACCCAAAGTGAACCAAATCCTAATATGTTTGGCGCAGCGAAAGGAAAAAATGTAATTGTCGTTACTCTTGAATCCTTGCAAACCTTTTTAATAGGAGCATCCGTCAATGGTCAAGAAGTTACACCTTTCTTGAATGAATTCATAAATGAAAGCTATTACTTTGATAACTTTTTCCACCAAACTGGACAAGGAAAAACATCCGATTCTGAATTTCTAATAGATACATCGTTGTATCCATTAAACCGTGGAGCTGTATTCTTCACACACGGAAACAATGATTATACTGCAACTCCAGAAATTTTACGTGAACAAGGTTATTTCACTTCTGTATTCCATGCGAATAACGCAACATTTTGGAATCGTAACATTATGTACTCAGCTCTTGGTTATGATCGTTACTATAATGAACTTGATTACAAAATCACGCCCGAAACAAATTTAAATTGGGGATTAAAAGATATAGAATACTTTGATCAATCAGTAGATATATTAAAAACGATTGATCAACCATTTTACGCTCGTTTCCTTACTTTAACAAACCATTATCCATTTACGTATGATGAAGACACAAAATTCATTGAACCATATAACTCTGGTAATGGCGTATTTGATCGTTACATCGTAACATCACGTTACTTAGACGAATCCATTAAAAACTTTATTGAGCGTTTAAAGGCCGAGGGGCTTTATGATGATTCTATTATTGTATTATACGGTGATCATTATGGCATTTCTGAAAAACATAACCGCGCAATGGCGCAGTTTTTAGAAAAAGATCAAATTACAGAATTTGATACTTTACATTTACAACGTACACCTTTATATATTCATATCCCTGGACAAACAAAAGGTCAAACGATTTCAAAGCCTACTGGACAAATTGATGTGAAACCTACTATTCTAAATTTATTAGGGATTGATACTACGAACGATATCCGTTTTGGTCACGATATGTTTTCAGATGAATATACGGGATTTGTTGTTTTACGTGATGGTAGCTTCGTTACAGACAAATATGCATACAAAAACAACACTTTTTATGACCGGATAACAGGTGAAATTGTAGATTTACCAAAAAAAGAAGCTCAAGCACTCATTAACCGTGCACAAAATGAATTACGTATGTCTGACAAAATTATTGAAGGCGATTTATTACGTTTCTCAGAAAGTAATAAAATTAAAACTGGCGAAGTAAAAACTAAAATTAAAGAAACTGAAAAATAATCTATATATGCGAAGGGAGCAACTCATTACGGTTGCTCCCTTTTTCCCTTCTTATAACAACGGATATAAACAAAAAAACAACTCCAAAATCCACTTTTGGAGTTGTTTTACGTTTATTCTATGCTTGTTTCTAAATTTAAATCTGTATAGGCATTATACTCACCTATATTTAAGATTACTTCACATTGACGTAATCTCAATTCAAAGAGCATTATAGAATCATGATACACTTCAGGATTTGATTTCATTTTATGTAATATCTCTTGTTTTTCTTGTATTTCTAACTGCGTATTTTCTACAGCTTGTTTCAAGGAGTTAAATGGATTTCTAAAGAACATATTAATATCCCGCTCTTGTGTATTTTCAAACAGCTCAAATTGCAAGAAAAATTTCTTCATAATAGAAGCCGTTACTTCTGTATAATCTTCATTTTCTATATACTGTTTATATTTGTTATATAGCATAGATCTATTCTTTGGAAGAACCCCAAATAATTTACCGGCACTTTTCAGTAAAAATTGCGCTGGCGTAAATCGGCGTAAAATATTTACTTCTTCCATTTGTATTCTAGTCGTCATTCTATCAGTATCTCTGCGCCAGTCATCAAGCACTTTAAAGTCACATTCTAATTGTATTCGATTTTCTCCAAATAAAGAATTAAGTCCTTCACTGAGTTCTTCTAAGTGCGATTGACTTTGAAGTAACTCATTATTAGAAGTTTCAATCCAATTTTGCATAGAACGAGCAAAGTTAGGTAATACAGTTTGTTCTAAATATTTGTGTACTCTTTTGTTCATTGCTGTATTTAGTTCCATTTCAATGTTTCCAAAATCGCTTTCTTCACTGATTAAATCAGAACAACTCTGCAGTAGCTTCGGAATATGTTCAGTAAGATCATTCGTAATTTCTGTTTTCATTGTACGATACGATTGTGTAATGATATGAATTTTTTCCCTCTCAAAAGCAGTAAGGTTATTAATACTACCATTTAATTTAACTAACATATCTTCATTCCAATTCATAGCATCCACTAGATTGTTTTCCTTCTCAACGCGTTTATCTAAAAGGTATGTAATTGTTTTTCGAATGAAAAACAATAGCTTTTCAGTACGATCTGCATCGATATTTTTATAGTTAAAGTTAAAACGAATAAACTCAGTTAAATCATTTAGTTGTTGATTACTTGTATATAACGAAGAGTAAGGGAAAAGTCTCGCTTGCGGGAAATACGCGTTTATTCTCACTTGCGTATCATGTAAAACTCTTTTTACTTCTGCTTCACTGTAAATGTTATCGATTTTATTTAATAAGAAATGAATTTGTAGATTTGGTGTATGTTCTTGAATACTTAATAGAATGTCACGTTCTTTGTCAGTAAAAGGTGAATCCGCATTCAATACGAACAATAATTCGTCCACAGAATTCAGATATTCAAATATCTCATCTCTAGTATCGTTATTTCTATTAAAGCCAGGTGTAACTACAAATGTAAGTTTATTTTTACTTAAAAATTTGCATGGTAGTTTAAATTCAACACACGCTCTATCTCTATACGTTTGGTGGTGTAAAGACATCATATCATGGTAATCAGAGAAATTCTCAGTTGTTGTAATTGCTGAGTCTGTTATAGCGTTAATTTCTGTATGAGCATCATTTTTTAAAACCACTACATTTGAAATTGAGTTTTCTAATATATTTTCTCCTACTATAGAGTTAATAAATGCAGTTTTTCCATTTCCTGAAGTGCCCGTTACTAAAATACGATTTGTTCTTAAATCTGCAAGTTCGCTAACTAACCATCTAAATCGGTGACCCATTTCTATATCATGCTTTTGTGCCCACTGTGTAATAGATTCAAAAAGATGTAAACCATACTCTAAGCCATCCACATGATTAATAGAATACAACAGTAGGTTTTCTGCATTTTTTATATTTGCTGCATCTATTTTGGAAGGGAAAATCTCATCCCATGCCAATACAGCTGCTGATGGAAATACAGCATAAGAAGAATTGACTACCTTTAACCAATTTGTTAACAGATTTGGAATGATATCATGTAATTGTCTAAGCGTATATTGGCCTTGAATTAATTCAAAATACGTTTCTTCGTAAAGAGAAGAAATTTTGTCCCATATATCGGACGGATGTATTTCGATATGTAAGAAAAACTCATTTATTGTGTTAAGCCATAATAAGTAATTTTGTTCATTTTTATAACTGTTCCAAAGTGATGATACAATTTGTGTAAATTGCACTTGATCTACATGATTTAATGTAACTAATACTTCATGAAAATAGTCTGGTGAAATATTTTTAGTAAATCCTTTATCGATATACCCTTTTAGCACCTCAAACCAAGGATAAGATTCTGTTCGAACCAGCTCATTCACAGCAAGCTCTACTGCACTATCAAAATCTTGCTGTTCTTCATAAAAAGAACGGGCAATTTTGGTGACATTCGGATAATCGGGATTTAAAGAAACCGCCTCTTTAATTACAGCGAAAGCTGAGTCAAAATTATTTTGCTCGATGTAAAGAGAAAGTAATTGCAGTCCAATTTCAGTCATCAATATTTTGTTATCAGTAGTAATGGAAGTATAAACCTCTTCAGCAACTGATAGTCGGTTTAGTTCAAAGTAAGCATCCGCAATGTTTTTTTGTGCCCATGGTGCTAGTTCGTTGCCAACTTTCTCCCATTTGAAAATAGCTGATTCAAAATCTTGATGGTGATAATAAAATTCACCTTGTGCAAAACGAATATAAGACCCATCGGAAATTTCATGTTTTTCTTCGTTTACATAAACTTCCCCAAGTACGTCAAGAGGTGGTTTTGTTTCATTCTCCATTAGGAATGTTTCATAATACATCTTTTTTATTAATTGTTTTTCTATTCTCATCTTTTCCCCCACTATATCTTGAAAACACACTTTTAAGATATGTCAATACTTTTTTTATGTATGCTTTTTATCTTAACAAAGAATTTCTTTTGGAAAATTTCATTTTCCTTTCATTTTTCAAGTAAGATTGAATTTTTATGAGAAAAGTTTCAGTTCTTTTTCAATTCGCTTTCAGTTGTGAAACAACATTAAGTGTTCCTAATAACCTAATAACACTATAATATTCCGCATTATATTATCAGGAAAACTATATATATATTACCTTATAAAAACAATCTATAACGAATATATATGCATTGTTTGTTTCACCGATAAATAAAAAAACTCACCACATAATGGTTATTAGATAGACCAATATGCTACGTCCTTTCAGAATTTCAAACACACCACGATAACTTAAACAACAATAATAGTGAACGGCTATCATTACAATACCTCTCTCAAATTGTTTTCCTTTAAAATATTTCAGTAGTTATGTAATTAAATTGTTCTAACCTATATAAATAACTAGTCCAAAAAAACTCTATATGCATATCATGTTATAGTAAAGAATTCAGGAAATCCTAAAAAGGAGGCATTTTCATGTTTGAAGATAAATCTAAAATAAATTACCCATATGAATTTACTGAAACTACAACAGTCCCTCTAAAGAACCCCATTGATAAAAAATTCAAGAACGGCACAGGTACACATAACTTCCCAATTAAAAAGCATTATAAAGAGCAGGTTTTATATACTGAAAAAATTAATAATAATAATAATAAAAACAAATAATCCTATAAATCCTTATAACAATTAACCAAATAAGAATCAATATTTGGCCATGCATAGTTATATGTTTAATAATGTAGAAATCTTTATTATACAATTTACGTACCTTTAAAAAGTGCTGATATACGGCGCTTTTTTATACATAGATAAATTAAAGCTTACTTAGTCTAGAAATAAACTGTAAAATCAATCCACCTTATTTTCGTTTAACAATTAACTCTACATATTAAAAGGGAGCAACATTTACTGTTGCTCCCTTTTAATATCTAATTTTAGTATCCCTACATAACCCTCTTAAACATCTTCTCCAACTCATAAGTAGAATGATGTACAAGAATCGGTCTCCCGTGCGGGCATGTGTATGGATTTGTTGTTGTACGAAGTTCTTCAAGTAAAGCAAATATTTGATCGTTCGTTAAATATTGATTTGCCTTGATAGATGCTTTACAGCTCATCATAATGGCTGCTTCTTCACGCAACTTTTTAATATCAACTTTTTTTAGTTTGACAACTTGCTCCATCATCTCATCAATGATTTCTGTTTCTTGTCCTTTCGGGAACCACGTTGGATGCGAGCGAACAATAAAAGATTGATGGCCGAATTGTTCCAAAAATAGGCCGACTTTTTTAAGTTCTTCTAGTTGCTCTTCGACACGTAAAAATTCAGTAAGAGATAGGTCAATACGGTACGGTACAAGTAGTTCTTGTACTTCTTGCGCTACTCGTCCTACTTTATCACGGAAGTACTCATAATTAATACGTTCCTGTGCGGCATGTTGATCAATCATATATAACCCATTATCATTTTGAGCGAAAATATATGTTCCGTGCATTTGTCCAATTGGATAAAGCGGTGGTAAATCGTTACCGTTCATTTCAATCTCTTTTATTTCCCCGACCTCTTCTTCCAATTCCTCTAATTCAAAGTCGTCATCGTTACTGTTCCACGATTTCTCTTCTCGAATCGGTTCTTCGATTATCGGTTTAGAGGATGGCTGCCAACTTTGCTCTTCTCTTACGAGCGACTGTGGTGGTTGCCATTCTCGCTTCGCCGGTTGCCAAAGCTGCGCTGGTTGTTTCACAGTTGTTCGTTCTTCTTGTTTTTCATCCATGTCAGTCGGTAAAACGATGTTTGGCATCTGTGGTTCTTTCGGCTTTGTATGCTCAAACTGGAACTGTTCTTGCACACTTTCGTCTTTTTCTTTTTTCTTCGTTGTTACGCCTGCATCTGGAATGAGCTGTATTTTTTTGAATGCTGCTTGCAATGTTTCTTCGATAAGCTTTAGCAATTCTTGTTCTTTACTAAATCGAACTTCTAATTTTGCTGGATGTACGTTAACATCAACAAGCATTGGGTCCATTTCAATCGATAAGAAGCCGATTGGATATCGTCCAACTGGCAGTAATGTATGGTATCCTTGCTGAACTGCTTTCATTAATACGAAATTTCGCACGTAACGGCCATTTACGATCGTTGACATATAGTTACGAGACGCTCGCGTTACTTCTGGTAATGTTACATACCCTTTAATTGTGAAATCTAAAGATTCAGCTTCAATTGGAATAAGCTTCTTGGCAACTTGAATGCTATAAATTGATGCAAGTACTTGCCTTACATCACCATTTCCGGATGTATGAAGCAATTTCTTTTCATTATGAAACAGTTTTAACGATACTTCTGGATGTGACATTGCAATACGATACACGATATCTGTAATATTCCCAAGCTCTGTATGAATTGTTTTCATATATTTAAGACGCGCTGGTGTATTAAAGAATAAGTTTTGTACTGTAATATCCGTTCCTTTTCGGCTCGCTGTTTTTTCTTGTTTTATAATGTCTCCACCTTTAATGATAAGGTGGGTACCCGGCGCATCACCTGTGCTAGTGATTAATTCCAATTCACTAACTGAGGCAATACTTGGCAATGCCTCACCGCGGAATCCGAGCGTTCTTATACGGAACAGATCGTTTTCATCTTTAATTTTGCTCGTTGCGTGGCGTTCAAATGCAACGATACAATCTTCTTCGGCAATGCCATCTCCATTATCAATGATGCGAATTTTTGATAAACCAGCTTCTTCTAAGTGGATTTCAATAGATGTACTATTCGCATCGATAGAATTTTCCACAAGTTCTTTTACGACTGAGGCAGGGCGCTCTACTACTTCCCCTGCCGCAATTAAGTTAGAGAGTTGATCATCGAGTTTGCGAATTTTTCCCATCTACTTACTCATCCTTTCTTTAACTTTTTCTGTAAGCGATACAGTTCGTTCATCGCTTCTAAAGGCGTCATATCTAGTAAATCAATTTTTTTAATTTGTGCAAGTACTGCGCTTTCTTTTTGATCAAGCACAGGCTTGTCTTGTTTTTTTGAAGATTGGTCTCCTCCAAAGAAAGATAGTTGTGACTCTTCTTCAGTCTCTTCTTTCTTTTCTTGTATTTCTGCCGGTTCTTCTTTTACAACTACAGGTTCTGGAACAACTTCTTGCACCTTTACTTCTACACGCTTTGGAATAATAATTTCTTCTTGTCCTTCTAGTTGCGCTAACACTTCTTTTGCACGAGCGATTAAGCTATCTGGAAGCTCAGCAAGTTGCGCAACGTGAATTCCGTAACTTTTATCGGCTGCTCCATCTTGAATTTTATGAAGGAAGACTACTTTTCCATTCTCTTCAATAGCTGAAACATGTACATTTTTCAGTTGATCTAAACTTTCTTCTAGCACCGTTAATTCATGATAATGCGTAGAGAATAATGTTTTTGCACCAATTTGGTCATGAATATGTTCAATGATTGCTTGTGCAAGCGCCATACCATCATACGTTGATGTACCGCGTCCAATTTCATCAAATAAAATTAAACTTCTTTCTGACGCATTTGCAATCGCATTTTTCGCTTCTAACATTTCAACCATAAATGTACTTTGACCTGAAATTAAATCATCCGCTGCACCAATTCTCGTAAAGATTTGATCGAATACAGGTAATACCGCTTCTGTCGCTGGTACGAAACAACCAATTTGTGACATAACAGTAACAAGTGCTAATTGTCTCATATACGTACTTTTACCAGACATGTTCGGTCCTGTAATTAAAAAGACATCCATCTTCTCTGGCATAATACAATCATTTGGTACATACAATTTCCCGTTCAATACTTTTTCAACGACAGGATGGCGACCATCTTTAATAAAGATTTCACGCTTCGTTGTTAGCACGGGTTTTACAAACTGCTCTTCTTCACTTACAGTCGCAAAGCTTTGTAGTACATCTAATTCACTAATTACTTTCGCTAAATGTTGTAATTTCGGAATGAATACTTTTACTTCTTCACGAAGTGCTGTAAATAAATCATATTCCAGTTGTACAATTTTCTCTTCTGCTTCTAAAATTAACGTTTCTTTTTCTTTCAGTTCATCTGTAATGAAACGCTCAGCATTAGCAAGCGTCTGTTTTCGCTCATAGCGCCCTTCTGGAAGCGCTGCAAGATTCGCCTTCGTCACTTCAATGTAGTAGCCGAAAATACGGTTGTATCCAATTTTTAATGATTTAACCCCTGTAATATCACGCTCTCGTTTTTCAAGCTCCGCGATCCACGTTTTCCCATTTTTGCTCACGTAACGATATTGATCAAGCTTGTCATTATAACCGTCTTTAATAATATCTCCATCTTTAATAGAAAGTGGTGGGTTTTCCTGAATACTTCTTCCTAGTAATTCAGTTAAGCTCTCACATGGATCCGCACCTTGAATTAACCTTGCTGCATAAGCATTATCTAAAAGACTAATCGCTTCTAAAATAGCTGGTACTTGAAGTAAAGAACGTCTTAACTGTAATAAGTCCCGTGCATTTACATTACCAAATGCAACTTTCCCTGCTAAACGCTCTAAATCATATACTTCTTTTAGCTTTTCTTTTAAATCTTCACGTAAGAAGTAATCATTTACAAATGTTTCTACCATTTCTAAACGTTCTTCCACTTTCTCTTTCTGAATAAGCGGACGTTCCATCCACTGTTTTAACATACGGCCACCCATAGCTGTTTTCGTTTTATCTAATAGCCATAATAGTGAGCCTGTTTTTTCTTTCGTACGAAGAGTCTCAGTTAACTCTAAATTACGTTTTGAGTGCACATCAATTTTCATAAATTGATTTGTATAATAAATTTCTACTGGTTGCAAATGATCTAATGAACGTTTTTGTGTTCTTATCACATAGTTAAATAAGCGTCCAATCGCTTTAAGTAACTTTGCTTGTGAAACATTTTTCACAAGATGTTCTAACCCTTCCGGAATCGTTGTTGCATCTTCATACGAAATCGTCATTTTTAATGTTTCAGTCAATTTATTTAATTCATCTTTTGAAAATGTAGAATCTACAACAATTTCTTTCGAACCAGTTGCATACACCTCTAATAAAATATCTTCTACTGAACCTGTTAACAACGTCACTGTATTTTGTCCAGTCGTTAAGTCATTACAAGCTAGCGCATAAGATCCATCTTCGAAATGTGTTAATGCTGCTAAAAAGTTATTCTCTTTCTCGTCTATTGTACGCCCTTCCATCATCGTTCCTGGCGTAATTAGTTGTACTACTTCACGACGTACTACACCTTTAGCTGTTTTTGGATCTTCCACTTGCTCACAAACAGCTACTTTATATCCTTTTTCAACAAGTTGTTCAATATAATTTTTAGCTGCATGATGCGGTACACCGCACATCGGTATACGATCACTACTACCACCATCTCGGCTCGTTAATGTAATTTCAAGTTCATGAGCTGCTTTAACCGCATCTTCAAAGAACATTTCATAAAAATCACCTAATCGGAAAAATAAAAAGGCATCTTCATAGTCTGCCTTAACCTTTAAGTATTGCTGTATCATAGGCGTATATTGCGTCATGTCTTTCCTCCATAATTTTTACATAATAATCTATATTCATCCCGCATTAACGGGCAGTAAGATTCCCACCTCAAAAATCGGCTGGAACAAAGAAGTTAGGTGGGAGATCAACTGCCCGTAAAAGCCCGATTGGTTCAACTAATAATCAGTGGGGATGCCCCCCACTGATTATTAGTTGAACTTTATATATGTCACACTTCACGGACATCCATCTCTCCTATTTCAGGAGTCTTTCTTCATTATAACATATTTCATAAAGATTCATGTTCATTCAGCACCACTTATGTAAAGTAAAAAGCTAGGAAGAACTTCTCCCTAGCTTTCTATTACTCTTCTTCTGCGTCAACGATAAAGTTCGGATCTAATTCTTCAAACTCATCATCATCGACTTGGAAATCCTCATCTGATTCTACACAACCTTCAGGATTTACACTTACACAAATTTTTGTTTCCCCAACTACTTCTGTTACAAATTCACGTTCTACAGTTACAACAATTTTATTCCCATTTGGCGATACAAGAGCTTCTAAACAATTTGGCGGTTGAATGACACGAGCAATAATTTCTAAATCGTCACCAGAGAAGTTCTTATCACGATAACCAATGCTTACTTCGTCAGTGTAGTTCACACGTTCTGTTACAACTTCAGTCTTTGTATTGCCATCAAACGAATACCAAGTGTTCACATCATAGAAACCTTCAATTTCTACATGTTTTCCATTCTTTCTCGCTTCGTACGAGTGGTTAATTACCCAGCACCCTAAAATACTTGTTGGCTCATTATTCGATTCACATGTATGCGTTGACTTTGTATACTTACGTCCTTTTCCAACCACTGCTTTTGTAATAATCTCTCTAAATTCGGACATTCGTAACCCTCCTCAATCACTATTCACTTAATCATATGCGTGACAATAGCGGAATGTGTCATTCTTTTTTTGAGAAGAACTTACGTTTAATCCACTAAAAAAAAGAGATGTCAATATGACATCTCTTTAACAACCACAATTTCCTTTTTTACTTTCTACCGCCGCACCAGTTTCACCCTTAAGTACATCGCCGCCAGTTGAAACTAATATTTCATCTGTAACATTATTAGAAATGGTACTCGCAACTAACTGTAGTAAGTCATTTACATATGTTTGTGAAGATTTAAACTCCTGCACAACTGGAATATTGTCTAACTTATCTTGAAGTGCGTCAATTTCAGCTTCTACTTTTTTCAAAGCTTCCCACTTCCCGTAATGTTGCAAGTTAACTGCTTGTTTTTGCAATGCTTTAATTTCATCAATTGCGTGCTTTACATTTTCATTTTTATGAATTTGCGCCTCTGCTTTCTTAAAAAAATCAACTTCTTCTGTTTCAGAAATCATTTTCGCTAATTCTTTCGCTTGCTCTACAATTTCGTCTTTCGTATATACTTTCATCTATTATTTCACCTCAATCGGTTCCTCAACTAATTCCCCGTTAAGAGACCAAGTTTTTGCTTCCGTTATTTTTACTTTCACAAGCTGACCAATTAAAGATTTTGAAGCGACGAAGTTTACAAGTTTATTCGTACGAGTATAACCTGCAAGTACTTCCGGATTATTTTTACTTTCCCCATCAACTAACACTTCTACAACTTGACCTTTATAACGATTATTCTTTTCAACTGCCAACCCATTTACGAGTGTGTTTAATCGTTGTAATCGTTCTTTCTTTACTTCCATAGGCACATTATCTTTCATTTTTGCAGCTGGTGTACCTTCTCGCGGGGAATAAATAAATGTAAATGCAGTATCAAATCCTACTTCACGATATAACGACATCGTTTCTTCAAATTGCTCATCTGTTTCATTTGGGAAACCGACGATAATATCAGTTGTTAATACTGCGCTTGGAATTGTTTCTTTAATTTTTCTTACAAGTTCTAAATAATGTTCACGTGAATATTTACGTGCCATAATTTTCAACATATCTGTGCTTCCAGATTGAACTGGTAAGTGAATATGTTCCACTAGATTTCCACCTTTTCCAAGCACTTCAATTAAGTGGTCATCGAAATCACGTGGATGACTCGTTGTAAAACGAATACGGGCAATATCAACTTTACGAAGTTCGTCCATTAAATCGCCAAGACCGTATTCTAAATCTTCAAAGTCTTTACCATATGCATTTACGTTCTGTCCAAGTAGCGTAATTTCTTTATAACCATTCGCAGCTAAATGACGAATCTCTTGAATAATATCTTCTGGACGCCTGCTTCGCTCTTTTCCGCGTGTATACGGTACAATACAATATGTACAGAATTTATCACAGCCATACATAATATTTACCCAAGCTTTAATATCGCCACGACGTACTTTCGGAAGGTTTTCAATTACGTCTCCTTCTTTTGACCAAACTTCAACTACCGTCTCCTTCGAGAACATTGCATCTTTTAGAATGTACGGTAATCTATGAATATTATGCGTGCCAAATACCATATCTACATGCTGATTTTTTTGCATGATTTTATTTACAACAGATTCCTCTTGAGACATACAACCACATACACCAATTAAAAGGTCCGGATTTCTACGTTTTAATGATTTTAAATGACCAAGTTCACCAAACACTTTATTTTCAGCGTTTTCACGAATTGCACAAGTGTTTAATAAAACTACATCTGCATCTTCAGTTGAAAATGTCGGTTCATATCCAAGTGTTGTGAAAATACCTGCCATTACTTCCGTATCATGCTCATTCATTTGACACCCATATGTACGAATATAAAACTTTCTTCCTGCACCAAAATTACGAAACTCTTCAGGTAAGCCAAAATCCCGTTCAATTTTAACTTCTTCTTTTCCACGCTTTTTGGCATCTTTTAAGGAAGGTGGTTGATATACGCTTTCAAAGTATTTGCTATAATCTTTCTCTTCTTTTTTCGTAGAGGAATTTGCTTGTTGACTTGCTAATCGTTGTTGCTCGTTCATCGGTAATCTCCTTTCACCCTTAACTATACACACTCTGTAGTCTATTTTAATGCGCTTAGACCCACCTTAAAAATGGTTAGATAGCTTGATTGAGAGATAACTTGTCCTTTGAAACTTGAGTAATCGATCTAATCATCCGTAAGAATGAAGTCTTCCCCACACAAATAGACATTCCCTTTTTATTATTTCATCTTGTACTACCCAAAAGCATATTGCTTTATCCCTATACACATTACCATAGTATGAAGCGTTTAGCCAATTTTGACAAGGAATAGGACCTGCCTTATCTTACATTTCATAAGCAATGAACTTGCCATTTCCATACAACGATCCTTATATTATTTTACCATTCTGAATTTTCTAAGTAAACAAAGCTATCCTATATTTTTTATTCAGTAAAAAAAGGTTGCCAAATGGCAACCTTTTAATCGTTACATAAATTCAGCAACAAGCTCATCAAACATTTTCTGATCCATATTTAAATCAGCTTGTACTAATGGCTTTTCACTATAGCCTTTTACAAGTTCTTGATATGATGGTTGCGCAGTATTTTGATAAATTAAACCTGTTACTAATCCGTTATTTTCCATTAATGTTTGCATAGCCATCATGCGATTAGATGGATCATATCCCTCTACTGTACTTAGTTTCGTTAAGTTCTCTTTGAACCAATCGTACGTATTTACTTTATTATAAGTAACACATGGACTAAATACATTAATTAATGAGAACCCTTTATGGTTAATACCAGCTTCAATAATTTGCGTTAATTCTTTTAAATCACTTGAAAAGCTTTGCGCCACAAATGTTGCACCAGCTGTTAATGCCATTTCCATAACATTTAATGATGGTTCAATCGAACCTTGTGGTGTACTTTTCGTTTTAAATCCAGCTTCACTACGTGGTGAAGTTTGGCCTTTTGTTAATCCGTAAATTTGGTTATCCATTACTATATACGTAATGTCAATGTTTCTACGAATAGAATGGATTGTATGTCCCATACCAATCGCAAATCCATCACCGTCACCACCTGATGCGATAACTGTTAAATCACGATTTGCCATTTTCACACCTTGTGCAATCGGAAGGGCACGTCCATGAATACTATGCACACCATATGAATTAATATAACCTGATATACGACCTGAACAACCAATACCAGAAACAACAGCAAGTTCATCTGGATTTAAGCCAACGTTAGCTGCCGCACGCTGAATTGCAGCTTGCACCGAAAAGTCTCCGCAACCTGGGCACCAGTTTGGTTTTACACTGTTACGAAAGTCCTTAAATGTTGCCATTTAATACAACCCCTTTTTTGCATTCGTTGTAAATCTCTTTTGGCAAGAATGGGTTTCCATCATATTTTAAAAGACTAGAAATTTTCTCACCACTACCAAGATTCATTTTCATAATGTTAGCAAGCTGACCAGTCGCGTTGTTTTCTACAACTACAACACGTTTTGCATTTTTCACAAGTGGATCGATTTCAGCTTTCGGGAACGGGTGAATTAAACGGATTTGAGCATGGTTTACTTTCATACCCTCTTGTTCTAAACGCTCCATTGCCTCTTCGATCGCACCACGAGTTGAGTTAAATCCAACAAGCAATACATCTGCTTCCTCATGCTTAACATTTTTATAAACAGGGGTATTAAACTTCAAGTTCTCCATTTTACGGAAACGTTTGTCCATTTGATCTTTACGGTTTATTGCCGATTCAGATGGTTTACCAGTTTCATCATGTTCTACACCTGTAACATGGTGAATACCATTTTTCATACCAGGTAAAACACGTGGTGAAACGCCATCTTCTGTTACTTCATAACGCTTGAAGTATGCTTTATTTTCACGTTCTGGTAATTCTGCTTCTAAATCCAGCTTACCGCGACGAATTTCCACTTTATCTAACGTAAGCGGTTCTACAGTTTGTTTACCTAAAGAAAGCTGTAAATCCGTTAAGAAAATAACAGGCACTTGATATTCTTCAGCTAAGTTAAACGCTTCTACAATATCATAGAAAGCTTCTTCCGCTGTACTTGGCGCCATTACGATTTTTGGAATTTCACCATGCGTACCGTAAATCATCGCCATTAAATCAGACTGCTCTTGTTTCGTTGGTAACCCCGTACTTGGACCACCACGTTGCGTATCAACAATTACTAGCGGTGTTTCTGTAATACCTGCTAACCCAATCGCTTCCATCATTAAAGAAAGACCAGGCCCTGCAGATGCTGTTAATGTACGAACACCAGCATAGTTTGCGCCAATTGCCATTGTACAAGCTGCGATTTCATCCTCAGTTTGGATTACTGTTCCGCCGACTTTAGGCAATTTTTTAATTAAGTATTCCATAATTTCAGATGCAGGTGTGATTGGATATGCTGACATAAAACGAGCGCCACCAGCTACCGCACCAAATGCGATTGCATCGTTTCCAATCATAAACATGCGTTTCTTACCATCAGCTTTTTCAAGCTGCATCATGTTAACTTTCTCACCTAGCAATTCTTTCATATATTGAGAGCCGCGTTTAATTGCGTCCATATTCTTTTGAACGACTTGCTCTCCTTTACGACCAAAGATTTCTTCAACAACATCCAAATAAGCTGTTTCGTCTAAACCTAATACCGCACTTGATGCTCCAACAGCAACCATGTTTTTCATTAATGATGTGCCTAATTCTGAAGCAATATCTGTAAACGGTATCACATATAAATTTACATCTGTATTGTCAGGTATTGTTGGATTAAATTTCGCATCCGCAACGACAATTCCGCCTGGACGTAGTTCGTGGAAGTTAAAATCAATTGTTTCTTGATCAAAAGCAATTAAAATATCTAAGTCATCTGAGATCGCACGTACTTCTGTTGTACTTACGCGAATTTTATTATTTGTATGGCCGCCTTTTATACGTGATGAGAAGTGGCGGTAACCGTATAGGTAATATCCTAATCGGTTTAATGCTATACAGAAGATTTCCCCTGTACTTTCAATTCCTTCACCTTGTTGGCCTCCAACTTTCCATGAAAGTTGACTAATCATCTCCTACACCCCTTTTGGCTGCATTCATTGTAGTGTATTTTTTTACAGTATTAGTTTAGCATTTTTTATGCAAATAAACTACAACGGACGCAAATTATGCCTCTTCTGATTTCCCTGAATCTTAAGTATAAAGCTATTTCGTTTTTCATTCTAGTATTAGGTCCTAAAAAAAGCAATAATATCAATTGAATTTATTTTAATTTTTCTGAATTTTTAAAACAAAACACTTAAAAACTTATATGTTCAACAAAGTTATCATACAAAAATCGTTCTACAGTTGATGCAGCATAGTGTTTATATAGTTCATTAATTACATTTTCATAATCTTCATACACCGATACATTTGCAACTGTTTCTAAAATCCCATCAAAATCTGAACCAAACCCTATGTTGTTTTCTCCACCTAGCGAACAAATATAATCGATATGTTTTATTATATCTGTAATATTCGCTTGTTTTTCATTTGTAAGAAACTGAGGTACAAAAGTGACACCAATCATGCCATTTCGCTTTATAAGGAATTGAATTTGTTCCTCATTTAAATTACGTGGATGGTCACACAGTTTATAGCAATTTGAGTGAGATGCAATAGGATTATTTGCAATTTCTACCACATCCCAAAAACTTCTCTCATTTAAATGGGACAGATCGGTCCATAAATGCAACGTATTAAGTTCTTGTACAACTTGTCTACCGAAAGTAGTTAAGCCTGCTCCACGTGTCTCTAGCGCCCCATCAGCTAACAAATTCGCATAGTTCCATGTTAATCCAAAGGAACGTAAACCTAATTGATAAAACAAACGTAATTTCATCGCTTCTTTTCCAATTGCTTCGCATCCTTCTAATGTTAAAAGAGCTCCAATCTCGTCCTGTTTTAACATACTTATATCAGCTTTCGTTCGGATCAACTTCACACCTGGTAGCGATAAAATTTCATTATAAAAAATATCTATCATTTGTAATGCCGCTTCAAAACGTTTTTCATATGCTACTGTTTCTGGCACATATATAGCAAAACATTGTATACTTCCTTTTCTTTTCTTTAATTGTTCAAATGTAATATGTAATTGTGAATCATTTTTAAAATTCTTTTTCCCCTTTGCAATCCATAACTGTAAGAGTACATCACAATGAGCATCAAAAATTTTCATTTTCATTCCTCCACTATAAAAATAACCTGTTTGCATACTGCAAACAGGTTGTTTAAACTTAACGAGGTTCTACAATTAATTTTATTGCTGTACGCTCTTCCCCATCAATCATAATATCTGTAAACGCTGGGATACAAATCAGGTCCAAACCACTAGGCGCTACAAACCCTCTTGCAATTGCTACTGCCTTTACCGCTTGGTTCAATGCACCTGCACCAATAGCTTGAATTTCTGCTGTTCCGCGTTCGCGAATAACACCTGCAAGTGCACCAGCTACAGAATTAGGGACCGACGTTGCTTTAACTTTTAATATTTCCATTCCGCGTTTCCTCCTCGTTTCTTTAAAAAGTATTAGCAATTATATCACTTTAACTTATATTCACGAGGAATGGCGCGTATTCCTGCTAAATTTTCGTAATTTTTCTAAAAAATTAAAATATAATAACTTATCTAAATCTTTACGGAGATTTACTCAAAAAATGGTTGATCGTCATTAATTAAAATGCGCTCAATTTTCTTTGCTTTTCCTGTATTCGGATCCACATCAATTAGCACTGCACTTAATTGTGTTCTACCATTCGTCACTTCAAATCTTACCGGTAAGTTTGTTAAAAACTTCTTCAAGACCGCTTCTCTATCCATACCTAAAATTCCGTCATACGGGCCTGTCATACCAACATCTGTAATGTATGCTGTTCCGCTTGGTAAAATACGATTATCTGCTGTAGGAACATGAGTATGTGTACCTACTACCGCTGTAGCACGACCATCTACATACCAACCTAGCGCTTGTTTTTCACTTGTAGTTTCCGCATGAAAATCAACAAAGATAATATTCGTACGTTTTTTCGCAATGTTAATTAATTCATCCACTTTTCGAAATGGACAATCAATCGGAGGAAGGAACGTACGCCCTTGTAAGTTAATAACTGCAACTTCTGTTCCATTACAATTCACAAATATAAGACCTTTTCCCGGTGTTCCTTCTGGGAAGTTAGCTGGTCTTGCAAGATATTTTGCATCATCAATAAATTCAAATACCTCACGATTATCCCAAGCATGGTTTCCAAGTGTAACCGCTTGTGCGCCGCACTCTAAAAAGTTTCGATAAATTTTTTCTGTAATACCACGCCCACCTGCTGCGTTTTCTCCATTAATGATTGTTACTGTAGGTGTATATTTTTTCTTTAACGCCGGTACGTATTGTTGAATCATACTTCTACCAGGAGATCCTACTACATCCCCAACAAATAATATTCTCATATGTCTTACCCTTTCTATGTACTACATTTTTTATTACTATAACTTCAAGCAATTTCCTTACAACAAATTTATTATAAGTTTGTTTCACTTGATTTTCTTTATTTTATCCAATTCCAACACAAAAAAATAAAGTGGTGTTTCACCACTTTATTTTGCGTATTCCACTGCACGTGTTTCACGAATAACAGTTACTTTAATATGTCCTGGGTAATCCAGTTCATTTTCAATACGTTTTCGAATATCACGAGCTAAACGATGAGCTTCTAAGTCATCGATTGTATCTGGTTTTACCAGAATACGAACTTCACGTCCTGCTTGAATTGCGAATGATTTTTCAACGCCTTCATAAGACTCTGAAATCTCTTCTAACTTTTCAAGACGACGAATGTAGTTTTCAAGCGTTTCACTACGAGCTCCCGGTCTTGCAGCTGATAATGCATCTGCTGCTGCAACTAAAACTGCAATGATAGAAGTTGGTTCTGTGTCACCATGGTGAGATGCAATACTGTTTATAACTACAGGATGCTCTTTATATTTCGTCGCGAGTTCAACACCAATTTCAACGTGACTACCTTCTACTTCATGATCAATAGCTTTCCCGATATCATGTAATAGACCTGCACGTCTTGCTAGTTTTTCATCCTCACCAAGCTCTGCTGCCATAAGTCCAGTTAAATATGCAACTTCCATAGAGTGTTTTAAGACGTTTTGTCCGTAACTTGTACGGTATTTCAAACGACCTAAAATCTTAATTAAATCTGGATGTAATCCGTGAACACCCACTTCAAACGTTGTTTGCTCTCCGACTTCGCGAATATACTCGTCCACTTCACGTCTTGATTTTTCGACCATCTCTTCAATACGCGCTGGGTGAATACGTCCGTCCTGTACTAGTTTATCAAGAGCGATACGAGCTGTTTCACGACGAATTGGGTCGAATCCAGAAAGGATTACCGCCTCTGGTGTATCATCGATAATTAAGTCAATACCCGTTAACGTTTCTAACGTACGAATATTACGACCTTCACGCCCGATAATACGTCCCTTCATTTCGTCATTTGGAAGATTTACAACCGAAACGGTTGTTTCAGCAACATGATCAGCTGCACATCTTTGCATTGCAAGAGATAAAATCTCTTTTGCTTTCTTATCCGCTTCTTCTTTCGCGCGAATTTCACTTTCTTTTACCATAACGGCAATTTCATGAGAAACTTCACTTTCCACTTTACCAAGAATAATTGCTTTCGCTTGTTCGCGTGTCAGATTGGAAATGCGCTCTAATTCTGTTTGTTGCTTTTGAACTAACTCTCCCACTTTGCTTTCCAACTCTTCAATCTGTTGTTGTTTCGCTACAAGAGAATCCTCTTTCTTCTCTAACTGTTGCTCGCGCTTATCGAGCGTTTCGTCTTTACGATCAAGGTTCTCTTCTTTTTGCATTAAACGATTTTCTTGTTTTTGTAATTCGCTTCTACGGTCACGAATTTCTAATTCAGCTTCTGTACGAAGTGTATGAATTTCATCCTTTGCTTCTAAAAGCGCTTCTTTCTTAAGTGCTTCTGCATCACGATTCGCTTCGTCTAAAATACGTCTCGCTTCATTAGCTGCACCATTAATCTTCGCTTCAGCAATAGACTTTCGAACAAAAAAGCCAACAACTGCACCGACTGCTGTTGCAAGCAAAATGGAGATGAGTATCCAAAATGTACTCGTCATGATTTCACCTCCCCTTGCTATGAATGAAAAAAGACTGTCGGCATGTACATTGAATTACAACATACAGCAAAGACCGTCGTCCCGCTTTTTTAAGGGACTTTCTTCATTTCACAATTAAAATGTCATATTATTATTTCGGCAAGATTTAAACCTTACTCCGAATATTACTTCTCTTCTTGAGAAGAGTATATCGTATATAAGAAAAAATATACATTCTCATTGTATCTATCGGAATTTTCATTGTCAAGCGTTGTCTACTTTTACTTTCTTTACCTTCAGTCCTGAATGTTATCTGAACTTGAAAAATTGATAGCATATTATCCTGGAAAACCTTAGTAAATACCATTTTATTCCCTTAAAACATATGAATATCCCTCTTTACACATCCCGTTTGAGTCAAAAAAAATTTTTTTAACTACTGCGATATACACGATTTTAATAGAAGGTAAAAAATAAAAGACACGGGACCGTGTCTTTTATTTTTTAATCTTGAAGAGTTGAATCTTCCGTGTCTTCCACACCTGAGTCTTCACCAATTCCGTGATGATCACGAACAAAGAAGGCAATTTCCTCTCTTAAATCCGTATTCTCTTTTAAGAATTGTTTTGAATTTTCACGACCTTGTCCTAAACGTTCTTCATTATACGAGTACCAAGCACCACTCTTTTGAACGATATCAAGTTCAGAAGCCATATCTAAGATTTCACCTTCTCTTGAAATACCTTCTCCGTACATAATATCAACTTCAGCAACACGGAATGGTGGTGCTACTTTATTTTTCACTACTTTTACTTTCGTTTTATTACCAACGATGTCGTTACCTTGTTTTAATTGCTCAGCACGACGTACTTCAAGACGAACTGTTGAATAGAATTTCAACGCACGACCACCTGGAGTTGTTTCTGGCACTATCTATAGATTTTCCATCTCTATAGTCCGGACTATCTCTTCATCTCTTTACAGAGAGCCTTGCACTTCCAGCAGTAGCCTATCATCTGCCGTACCCTACTCAGTTAACTAAAAGTCCTTTTCGGTAGTCTCTACACCTTCCCCATATCACTATGGAGCTTGGCACGGTATTACCCTAAATAATGGTGGGCTTCACCGTTAGCAACTATATGGATAGTTACACCCTTAGGCAATAAGGTTCACAAGGTTTTTTTACATGCTATCACTAGCAAGGGAAACCCATGGTAAACTCCTTAATCTTTTGCAAGACTTTTTCTTTATTTGCTAACTCTTCTTCATGTATAACAAGATATTTATAGCAGCCCTCTTCCATAAATAAAAGTTTTCTTTTATCTCGTTCTTTTATCTTTTTGAGTGAGTGTGCCCATTTCCCATGGACATCTAAACAATATTTTCTACCTAAGTAGAAATCAATAGACCACTTATCGATTCTTTTTTGCTTAATGAACGCCAGATCTAAACTTAACAACATCTGTTCAACCTGTTGTTCCAGTAAAGTATCATAATTTTTCTTTCTGACCTTTACATTAAGCTCTTTTCTCCTTTTAGCAACACATGTATCGGATACGCCATACTTAATAGCAATTTCAACATGTGATAAATATGGATTTTTCAATTCTTGTTCAACTTCTGCGGTTTTAGGCAAGTAAATCTTTCTATATCTGGTTCTTTTAATTCCGAGTAACTTTAATATTTCACCTACTCGCCTTTCATCAAGATTAATTTCTTTACCTATATCTTTCAATTTGCTATCCGCATGTGTCACAATAAAATCCACTTGCCATTGTTCTATGTTTCGATAAGTTCTATTTCCAATTGTCACTGCCACTTTAATCTCTCCCTATAAGAAATCCCTTATAAAGACTTAGTCGAAGAAGACAAATAAAGACTCAAGTACATTACTTTGATTAAGCAACTTGTAGTTGATTTCCGAACATAACCCCAACTTTTTCACGAATTTGGTTGATAAAGATTGCGATTGTTTTTGATTTATTGATTGCACCTGAAAGCTTACGAAGTGCTTGTGACATTAAACGTGCTTGTAAACCTACGTGTGAGTCACCCATGTCTCCTTCGATCTCTGCTTTCGGTACAAGAGCTGCTACAGAGTCAATTACGATAATGTCAACCGCGCCACTTCGTACAAGTGCTTCTGCGATTTCTAGTCCTTGTTCCCCTGTATCAGGCTGTGATAATAGTAATTCATCTATGTTAACGCCTAATTTTTGTGCATATACAGGATCCATTGCATGCTCCGCATCAATAAACGCTGCTTGTCCACCTTGACGCTGTACTTCAGCGATTGCATGTAATGAAACTGTTGTTTTACCTGAACTTTCAGGTCCGTAAATTTCAATAATACGGCCACGTGGGTATCCGCCTACCCCTAGTGCCACATCAAGTGCTAAAGAACCACTTGAAATTGTAGAAATTCTACGCTCAGCTTGTTCTCCTAATTTCATAATTGAACCTTTACCGAATTGCTTCTCTATTTGTTTTAACGCCATATCTAATGCCGCTTGACGATCACTCATTCAAAATTCCTCCTTAACTGAATTGCTAATCTTATTATACCTATTTTCAATTCAATTTGCCAACAAAAATCGAACATTTATTCGATTTTTTTATTTTCCATTACATAAAACTGCATTTAACCATTAAAAAAAGCTAAAAGAGACTTATATCTCTTCTAGCTTTTTATACAAATGATAAAACCCATATTTTGCTGAGCGTTCCCTAATTTGTTGACGACTTCCGCTTAAATTTAGAGGAAAGACTACAGTTGGTTCATCTTTAATCGCCAATCCAACAAATACTGTTCCCGGCTCTTTATGTTCTGAAGCATCTGGTCCTGCTACCCCAGTGAAACTAATTCCGATATCCGCTTTTAATAATTCTTTAACATTTTCAGCAAGATAACGAGCACATTCTTTACTAACTGCACCGTCAGTAGACAACACTTCCTCAGGTACATGTAAAACATGTTGCTTCACATCATTATGATAACAAATGACACCGCCTTTAAATACTGAAGACACACCAGCACTTTCTGTTACTTGATTACCGAAGAGACCACCTGATAAACTTTCTGCACACGCTAAAGTTAATCCTTTTTTCTTCAATAACTCTATCACCTTATAGTGCAGAAACTCTTGGTCATACCCGTAGAAAAATTCTCCTACTCTTTCTAAAATCAAATCTTCCATATGCTGAATGAGTTTCTCCGCTTCATGAGCATTTTGATGCTTCGCAGTTAAACGTAATGTCACTTCTCCATCATTCGCAAGCGGGGCGATTGTCGGGTTCGTTTGTCCATCAATTAAATCTTGAACTTTCACCTCTAATTGAGATTCCCCAATTCCGAAGAAGCGAAGCACGCGAGAATAAATGTTTTCTCCTGTTGTAAAGTTACGTAAAAAAGGCTCTACATAACTTACATACATTGGCCTCATTTCTTTCGGTGGTCCTGGTAATAAAATATAAACTTTTCCGTTCTTATTTAAACCCATACCAGGTGCCATACCGTGATCATTTGCAAATACAGTTGCTCCATTCAAAACGAGTGCCTGCTTTTTATTATTTTCAGTGAACTCACGACCTGTACGCTTAAAATAATCGCTTATTAATGCTAATGCATTTTTGTCATATACAAGCTCTTCCCCTAAGCTAGACGCAATTGTTTCCTTCGTCAAATCATCTTTTGTCGGGCCTAATCCACCTGTAAAAATAAGCATGTCCGCACGTTCTTCTGCAACTTCAATCGCCTGCTGTAATCGTTTGTTATTATCTCCAACTACAGTATGGTAGTACACATTAATGCCAATTGAAGCTAACTTTTCAGATAAAAACTGGGCGTTTGTATTTGCAATTTGTCCAAGTAATAATTCCGTTCCAACCGCAATAATTTCAGCATTCATCCCAATTCCCCCATAAACTTCTATTTTGAGTTTACAAAAGCAGCTCTATTTTTCCAGAAATAATCCCATCCTGAAATAACAGTAAAAATTAATGCAATCCATATAAAGATATCAGCAACTGGAATATGGATTAAATTTAACGGTACATCGTGTAATAAATACGCTGCAATCGCAATAATTTGTGTCCATGTTTTAATTTTCCCTAATTGATTCGCTGCAACGACTTCCCCTGTTCCAGCAAGTACAAGTCGTAAACCTGTCACAGCAAACTCACGACTTATAATTACTATAACGATCCAAGCTGGTACAGATCCCATCTCGACTAATGTGATAAGTGCTGCCGAAACAAGTAATTTATCTGCTAACGGGTCAAGGAATTTCCCTAAGTTTGTTACAAGATTATACTTTCTTGCGTAATGTCCATCAATCCAATCTGTAGCTGAGGCAATAATAAAGATAAGCGCCCCTACTAAGTGTTGAATTGGTAGATCTACATCACCAATTGTGTATGAACCCCAATCAAAGGGTGCTAACATAATTACCATAAAAACTGGGATTAAGAAGATTCTAGATATTGTAATTTTATTTGGTAAATTCACAGCTATTCCTCCATCATATCAAAAACATTTGTTCATTGAAAAAAGTCATCGAAGCGATGACTGTTATTGTGCAGGTTGCTCTACCCCTTGGTTTTTTATCACCAATCTTTGGTGAAGTTCTTTTTCTGGATCCAATGGGTAAGCGACCACTTGGCCATTCAGTTTAACTTCAACATTCGTTGCATTTCCAATATTAAGTCGCACTTCTTTTGCTGTTGATAAATCACGTTTTTCTGTTTGACCACTTTGTACTGTAGTGTTTAGAATTTCATTACCCGCATCGTCCTTAACATCTACATAACTTGTACCCTTCGCTGAAATTTCCAGTTCTAATGTTTTATTATTATGAATTTCCAAAGTAGATACCTTACCACTTGTTCCAACTACTTTTACTTCTTGTTGTCCAGTTGGTTCCTCTTTCTTTGGCTCTTCTTTTTTTGGCTCTTCTTTCTTTGGTTCTTCTTTCTTTGGTTCTTCCGCTTTCGCTTCATCTTTCTTCGTATCTAGCGGAGAATTTTCTGCTTTTTTAACTTCAATTTTCTCACTTTGAGTAGCCGGAACTCGTCCGTCATCTTTACCAGTCAGTGCTTGAATAACAAACCAAACTACGACTCCAAATGCGATTACTAACAATGCAATTAAGATTTTCGGCATATGATCTGCCATTGGCAATGATGAAGATTTTTGCATTGTTTCTTGTGTTTTTTGTCCAGTTGATACTTGTGGAACATCACGATTTTCAGATTGTGGTATCGTACTCTGATATTCTACAAGCAGTTCCTCTCCATTTAATCCAGCCGCATCTGCGTATTGTTTAATGAATGCACGTGCATAAAAAGCTCCTGGCAATACGTCATAATTGCCTTCTTCAATCGCTACTAAATGGCGTTTTTGAATTTTTGTAATCTCATGCAGCTGATCAATAGACAAGCCTTTTGCTTCTCTTGCTTCTTTCAGCTTTTGTCCTAATTCTGTCACTACTAACACCTCAATATTTCTTTAAAAGTCGAACATAGAGAAATTATTTTGCGTACCTTGCTCAATTTCATCTACTAAATTATATTGAATTTCTTCATCATAATCGTTACGTAACTCGATAATATAATCAAAATCATCCAATGTGTATTCTGACTGACTCACAAATACATCAGGATGTTCCACAACTTTCGTTGCAGGCAATCTCATAATTTCACGAACGAGTTGCCAATGCCTTTCATTGGCACGCTTTGTTGACACAATTCCATCTAGGATGAAAATATTGTCATCGCTATACTCATCTTCAATCAATTGACTACGAACAGTTTGCTTAATGAGAGTAGATGATACAAATAACCATCGTTTATTTGCACAAACACTTGCGGCAACAATGGATTCTGTTTTTCCGACACGAGGCATTCCTCGTATCCCAATTAGTTTATGGCCTTCTTTTTTCATGATTTCCGCCATAAAGTCTACAAGTAATCCTAATTCATCACGCACAAAACGAAATGTTTTCTTGTCATCTGCATCTCGTTGTATGTACCTACCATGTCTAACCGCTAGTTTATCCCTTAGCTTTGGCGGACGATATTTCGTTACCGTTATGTTATCCATCGTATTTAAAATTGATTCAAGTCTAGAGATCTGCTCTTGATTATCACACATAAGGAGTAACCCACGTCGTGCATTATCAACACCATTAATTGTGACAATATTAATGCCGAGCATACCGATTAACGAAGAAACGTCACCAAGCAAGCCAGGTCGGTTTTTATGTATTTCATATTCAAAATACCATTCAATCATCCAAGATCACTCCCCTTGCTTACTTTACACCTACGTACTATATTATATGATTTCACCTTAATAGGGAAGCTAAATGTATAATCTCTCCCGTGTAATTATTATACAAAAAAAGTAGAGAGGAGAATCTCCTCTCTACTTTTACTTATGTTGTACAAACTTAACCATTAAATTTGCGATTGTATGCTGCTCTTGTTCATCAGCAACTTTCCAAAGCTCAGACAATAATTTTTCTTGATCGTTACGCGCTTCTACTTCATTTGCTAAATAATCGCCAACACGAAATGCCATATCTGATACGGCACCATTATTAAGCCCTTTTCCTTCCGCTTGTTCTAAACGTTCTCCTAAAAAGCTCTTCCACTGATCAAAATTATCTAACACTGACATAATTAAGCACCTCACTATTGAGTAATAAAATCATGCTTAATTTGTGCAACTTTTCATTTTTTATGTAAGAATTTTTTAACAATGCCAGCCACCATTCACACCGATAATTTGTCCAGTTATGTAAGATGCTCCTGGTGATACGAGAAATGAAACTGTCTTTGCTACCTCTTCTGGTAAACCTATTCTGCCTAATGGTATCTCTTCAGCAATGCCAATCTTATCTTCTTCAGAAAAGACACTTAACATTTCCGTTTCAATTGCACCTGGTGCTACTGCATTCACACGCAATCCACTTAAAGAAACCTCTTTTGCTAAAGCTTTCACATATGAATTTTGTGCTCCCTTTACCATTGAATATAACACTTCACAAGAAGCCCCTATTTGCCCCCATATAGATGAAACAACTACAATATTTCCACTTCTCCGCCCAATCATAGGTGGAAGTGCCTTTGATAGTAATTTATATACACTCTTAACTTGAAGTTCTACCATATAATTCAACTCATCATTTGTTACATCTGTCACTAATCCAAAGATACTCTTCCCAGCTGCGTATACGATAACATCAATAGGATGTTCAATTTGTCCCCACAACTGCTCTGCCCCATCATTAGAAGCTAAATCCGCTTGAACAGGAATCACTTCACCCCATTCCTTCTGTAACTCATTTACCTTGTCTTCACTGTTATTGTAATGAACATATACAGTATATCCATCTTGAATTAATTGTTTTGAAATAGCAGAGCCAATCCCTCCGCTCCCTCCAGTTACTAATGCATACTTTTTCATAATTACCCTCTCTTATCTCTACAAGCTCATTTTTCATATAACTAAATAATACCCTCATCTTACAATTTATCAATGATAAGATGAGGGTATCTTTTAAATTTTATTTTTTCGGTAAAACTTGACAAACGCTCATTTTTTCTTCTGATAATAATAATTTCGCTATTTCTTGTAAATCTTGAACAGTTAGACTTTCTAATTCAGTCAATGCATCAAACAAGCTAGATTCATTAAACGCATATCGCGTAAATTGATTTGCGATATATTCCGGTGAATTCAACGAGCGTAAAAAGCCACCAATTTTCTTTTTCTTTACTCGTTCTAATGCTGCCTCATCTAATTGATCATAATTTGTGTTTAATAAAATATCTTTCAAACGCTTTTCCAATTCATCCGGTTGCTTCGTATCACCGCCAACCATTGCAAAACCGAAGTTATTCTCTTCCGTATAATCATACGAGAACGAATCATCAATAAGCCCTTCATTATATAACGATTCGTAATGAACCGAGCTTTTTCCAAATAAATAATCTAAAAGTAACGTAAGCGCGATTTCTTGTTTTAAAAGAGCTTTCCCTTTTTCTTTTAAATTTGTCGCTTTAATACCGACTAAACATTTCGGTGTTTGTACAGGCATTGAAATGATTTTCTTCTTTTCATTTACCTCATTTGGTTCATCTTCAAATGAACGTACAATTTCCGGCTGATTTTTATAATCTTTTTTCGCTTGATTTTCACGCACTAAGTCCATTGTTTCCTCTGGATCAATTGCACCAACAACAAATAGTAACATATTGCTCGGATGATAAAATGTTTCGTAGCATTCATATAATAGGTCTTTCGTAATTTTACTAATAGACTCGATTGTCCCTGCAATATCAATTTTAATGGGGTGCTTTACAAACAAGCTATCAATTAATCCAAAGTATAAGCGCCAATCTGGATTATCTTGATACATTTGAATTTCCTGTCCGATAATCCCCTTTTCTTTTTCAACAGTTTTTTCAGAGAAGTAAGGCTCTTGTACGAAATTTAACAACGTATTTAAATTTTGTTCTACATTTGATGTGCATGAAAAAAGATAAGCTGTTCTTGTAAAGGATGTGAAAGCATTTGCCGATGCTCCTTGTTTACTAAACAATTGAAAAGCATCGTGATCTTCTTTTTCAAATAATTTATGCTCAAGAAAATGCGCAATTCCGTCAGGTACACGAATCATTTCTTCTTTACCTAATGGTACGAATGTATTATCCATAGAACCATACTTTGTCGTAAACGTTGCAAATGTTTTATTAAATCCTTGCTTCGGTAAAACATATACATCTAATCCATTCGGAAGTTTTTCATAATAGAGCGTCTCTTTTAATTGCTCATAAACAATCTTCTCCATTTATTCTCCCTCCGTTCCTTGTAAAAAGTAAATTGTATCTAGTTCAATATTTTTAGCAACTTTCACAATCTCTTCTTTCGTCACACTTTCTATACCTGTTAGCCATTCTTCAACTGGACGTGTACGATCTGAAATAATACCATGATATAGCATTTCCACAAATCCACGTGGCGTATCAATTGCTTCTAATATTTGATTTTGAATGACACTTTTCGTTTGATGCATCTCTTCTTCAGAAAAATCACCATTTTGCATCGCAAGCATTTGTTCTTTAATAATTTCAACTGCTTTTTCATAATTTTTTGCTTCAATCCCTGACATAACAAACAACAAGCCTTTATGACTTTCAAATCTTGATGCTGCATAGTACGCTAAACTATTCTTTTCGCGGACATTTACGAATAACTTCGAATGAGAAAAACCTCCAAATAGCCCATTGAACAATTGCAGTGCAAAATAATCTTCATCTTTATATGTGACAAACGTACGATAACCAATGTGTAATTTACTTTGTTTTAATTCTTGTTTTTCAACAACTTCTTTTTCTTCATTATTTCGCTTATGAAGGAGTACGTTTCTTTCTCTCACAGGACGCGCTGTAATAGAAAAATACTTACTTACAAGATCAACTGCGTTTTCTGAAATATCACCAATAATATATAGATCCATTTCATCTTCCGCTAACACCTTTTGATAATATTGATACAAACTTTCATTTGTAATAGAAGTAACACTCTCTTTTTTTCCATTTGCACTTAATCGATACGGTTCTACTTTGCACATTTCTTCGATTAAACGCTCATTTGCATAGCGCATTTTATCATCATAAGTAGCTTCAATTCTCTGCAAAAGCGCTCTTTTTTCACTTTCTACAATAGAAGGTAGGAAACTATTTCCCTCTGTTGCTGGATGTAAAACAATATCCGATAACATAGAAAGCGCTTTTTCAAATAACGGTGGTGCATCGTGTAAATATACTTCATTTGCAATGTCTACATAAATGGAGATGATATGGTCTTCCCCTTTTTTACTTACATCTACTCCCAAAGAAGATCCGTATAATTCTTCTAAATATTGACGTAGACGAATTACAGAAGGAAGTTTTTCTGTCGCACTTTGCAATACGTATGGCAATAGGGCACGCTCTGTCACCGTCTCCTCATTTAAAGGTGCTTTAAAACGAAATACAAAGGTATTTGTTTTATATTTATCAGTCGGAATAATATGTACTCGCAAACCACCTAACTCATGTAATTGTTGTTCCATTAGTTTCATTTATAGCCCTCCTTTACGTATATAGGAATATTCCTCTTCAATATACAGTTTTTAGAAATAAAAAACCAATTTTTCTTCCTTATTATGCTTACAAATTACTTATCGTTTTCCTTTTTCATAAGGAGTTCCTAATGCTTTCGGAGCTTCAGAACGACCTACAAAACCGACAAGTGCTAATATTGTGAATACATACGGTAATATCGTTAATAAAACACTTGGAATCTGGTCTAATACAGGAATTGTTCCACCCGTTACACTAAGAGACTGAGCAAAGCCAAAGAATAGAGCTGCACCCAGTGCGCCTAGCGGATTCCACTTCCCAAAGATCATAGCAGCTAAAGCTAAGAAACCTTGTCCTGTAATAGTTGCTCCTGAGAAGTTATTAGAAATGGACATTGCAAAAATCGCCCCACCAATTCCGGCAAACACCCCTGATATACAAACGCCGATATAGCGCATTTTATATACGTTAATCCCCATCGTATCCGCTGCCATTGGGTGTTCACCAACAGCACGCAATCGAAGACCAAACGGTGTTTTATAAATAACATACCAAACAACAAATGCTAAAACAATCGCAATATACGACGTTATTGGTACATTTGAAAAGAATATTTTCCCTATAACCGGAATATCCGAAAGACCTGGAATATCAATCTTTTCAATACGGTACTGAATAAAGTCAGTCTGCCCTTTATCAAAGATCTTCTTAATTGCAAATACTGTTAAACCAAGAGATAAGAAGTTAATTGCTACACCACTTACAACTTGATCCGCTCGGAATGTAATAGATGCTACTGCATGAAGTAATGCAAATAAACCACTACCAATTGCCGCAAACAATAACGCAATCCACGGAGTCATCGTTCCCCAAGTATCACCCATTAATAAGTTTGTAACAACTCCAATAAATGCACCAAATAGCATTAGTCCTTCTAATCCGATATTTACAACACCCGATCGTTCACTAAATACACCACCTAGTGCTGTGAAAATTATAGGTGCCGATGTATATAACGTACCCGTCACAAGAATGGCTAATATATCTAAAAAGCTCATTTATTTCCCCTCCTTGCTCATGCGTGTAAGCGCCCATCTTAACACATAACTACATGCAACAAAGAAGATGATACATGCAATAATTACGTTTATAAGCTCTGATGGCACATCTGCCTCAAAGTTCATTTGAGGGGAAGCACTTTTCAAACCACCAAATAATAAAGCTGAAAGGATAATACCAAACGGATTATTTCCTCCAAGTAAGGCTACGGCAATCCCGTCAAACCCTACCCCTGTAAAGGAGGACATCGCTGTCATGCTTTGGAATGTTCCTAATCCTTCCATCGCTCCACCAATCCCTGCGAACGCACCAGCAATTGTCATGGAAAATACTACATTACGAGAAACTTTCATCCCTGCATATTGAGAAGCATGTTGATTAAATCCTACTGACTTTAATTCATAACCTAAAGTTGTTCGATCTAATAAGAACCACATTAAAATAGCGATTAAAATTGCTACAATAATTCCCCAGTGAAGGCGTGAACCGTCAGTAATGGATGCAAGCCAGTCTGAAGATAATGACGCACTCTCTTTAATGTCGTACGTTTTATCATTACCCTCGTGTAAAAAGCGCTTAATAATATCATATGTTACATATAACGCGATATAGTTCATCATAATTGTTACAATAACTTCATTAACTTGAAACTTTCCCTTTAAATATCCAGGGATGAAACCCCAGATTCCGCCTACTAACGCTGCGAATAAAATAGATAATGGAATGTGAAGAACAGCTGGTAGCGAGACTGCATAACCGAACCAAACCGCTGCAAGCCAACCAACTAACAATTGACCCTCTACCCCGATATTAAATAAACCTGTACGAAATGCAAACGCCACCGATAAACCAGCAAGAATAAGCGGTATCATTGTACGAAGTGTTTCACCAATCGCACTTGGACTGCCGAACATGCCTGTCCAAAGTGCACTATAACCAACAATTGGGTCATAGCCACTAACTAGCATTACAATCGCTCCTACAAGTAAGCCAAAAATAACGGATAGTACTGGGACTAAAATATTTATCGTTCGTTCTGTTAAAAGTTTTTTAGCCATTTGTACCCACCTGCTCCTTCTTTGTTCCTCCAGCCATTAACAATCCAAGCTGTTGTTCATTCGTTTCTTTCGCATCAACTATTGCTACAATTGTTCCTTCATAAATAACAGCAATTCGATCGCTAACATTTAAAATTTCCTCTAACTCTAGTGATAAAAGTAATACACCTTTTCCTTTATCTCTTTGCTCTATTAATCTCTTATGAATAAATTCAATTGCCCCTACATCTAAACCACGTGTCGGCTGTGCTGCAATTAATAAATCTGGATCACGGTCTACTTCACGTGCAATAATTGCCTTTTGCTGATTTCCCCCAGATAGTGCACGAGCTAACGTTTGCTCACTAGGTGTACGTACATCAAACTGTTCAATAAGTGCCTTTGCTTTTTCTGTAATTTTGCTGAAATTTAAAATCCCTTTCTTTGAAAACGGATTTTTATAGTACGTTTGCAAAACTATATTATCTCTAACAGAAAAATCAAGAACGAGTCCGTGTTTATGACGATCTTCTGGAATATGACCAATTCCTTCTTCTGTTATTTTTCTAACAGGCCAATTTGTTATTTCTTTCCCTTTAATTGCAATAGAACCTGACTCAACTTTTCGTAAACCAGTAATTGCTTCTATTAATTCACTTTGTCCGTTTCCATCAATTCCTGCAATACCGACAATTTCCCCCGCACGAACAGTTAAGTCAAGGCCTTTTACAGCAGGTAGTTGACGTGCATCGTGAACAACAAGGTTTGCAATTGAAAGTACCTCTTCTTTTGGCTTCGCGTCTATTTTTTCTGTTTTAAAATTCACTTGACGTCCGACCATTAATTCTGCAAGTTTATTTTCATCCGTATTTGCAACGTCAACCGTTCCAATCCCTTTTCCTTTACGAATAATCGTACAACGATCGCAAACTTCCATAATTTCTTTCAACTTATGTGTAATAAGAACAATAGATTTCCCTTCTTGCACAAGCTTTTTCATAATTTGAATTAGCTCATGAATTTCTTGTGGTGTTAACACAGCTGTCGGTTCATCAAATATTAAAATTTCTGCCCCGCGGTAAAGTGTTTTTAAAATCTCAACACGCTGTTGCATACCGACAGAAATATCTTGTATTTTCGCATATGGATCTACAGCTAAACCGTATTGTTCAGACAGTTTTTGAATTTCTTTAGCAGCTTCCTCAACAGCAATTTTCCCTTTTTTCTTCGGTTCGTTTCCGAGAATAATATTCTCTGTAACTGTAAAATTATGAACAAGCATAAAGTGCTGATGTACCATTCCAATACCAAGGTCATTTGCTATATTCGGATTTGTAATCTTTACAGTTTTTCCTTTAATTTTAATTTCACCTTGTTCTGGCTGGTACAAACCAAATAGTACATTCATCAATGTGGATTTCCCTGCACCATTTTCTCCAAGTAAAGCATGTATTTCTCCCTGCTTTACTTGCAGCGTAATATCATCATTCGCTACAATGCCTGGGAATACTTTCGTAATGTTATTCATCTCAATTACGTATTCCATTGTGTTCCTCCTTTTAACAGGGAACATTCCCCTATTACACTATTAACTTATTAAGCAATTCGGAAGTTTTATACATACAAAGGTTAGTTCTATGAACTAACCTTTGCTATTTCTCTATTTATTTTTTTAGAGAAGCTTCATATTCTTTATACTCTTTATCTGTAGCTGGTACTTTAATTGCACCATCTGTAATTTTCTTTTCAAACTCTTCTACTTTTGTTAAAATTTCAGGGTTAACTTTTTTCACGTTGTCAGTTGTTTTTGCAATACCAACGCCGTCATCTTTTAAGCCAAACGCTTCTATTTTACCGCCTTTTAATTTACCGTCTTTCGCTTCTTGTGCTACTTTTTCAACAGCGATATCTACACGTTTTACCATTGAAGTTAATGTTACATTTTCAGGCATACCTTCTTGGTTTTGGTCACGGTCAACACCGATTACCCAAACGTTTTCACCTTTTTTCTTACGGTTTTTCGCTTCAGTGAATACACCATTACCTGTACCACCAGCAGCATGATAAATTACATCTACGCCTTGACCATACATTGCTGAAGCAAGAACTGTACCTTTTTCAGGTTTATCAAATGCTTCTGCATATTCAGATACGATTTCAATATTTGGATTTACTGCCTTTGCACCAGCTTTAAATCCATTTTCGAATTTACTAATTAAATCACTCTTCATTCCACCAACAAATCCTACTTTATTCGATTTCGTTGACATAGCTGCTACCGCACCTACAAGGAATGAGCCTTCATGATCTTTAAATGTAATGCTTGTTACGTTTGGTGCATCTACAACAGTATCAACGATTGCGAATTGTTGTTTTGGAGATTCTTTTGCTACTTCTTTAATTGCACCTTCTAATTTATAACCAATTCCGAAAGATAAATCATACTTATCTTTTGAAAATTTCTTTAAGTTTGGAATATAATCTGCTTCTTTTTCAGACTGTAGGTAACGATAATTTGTCTTTTCCTTTAAATCGTTATCTTTACCAAACTTTTTTAGCCCTTCCCAAGAAGATTGGTTGAATGATTTATCATCAACGCCTCCAACATCTGTTACCATACCGACTTTGAAATCTTTATTGTCTTTACTGTCTTTCTTGTCACTGCTCGCTTTATCCGAGTTACCACATGCACCTAAAACTGTACTTGCTGCTAATGTTAATGATAATAAAAGACCTGCTTTTTTCTTCATACTAGAAACCCCTCCTAAAATGATATATATTTCTTCTTACGCTGCTGTCCCTTACTTCTTGCTGTCACCTCCCTAAAAAGGAACTTACTTACATACGTTTTCTTAATACGTGGAAGCTAAACTTATCAGCTCTAAAGTAATTAATAGAATATAAGATTGGCTCATCATTTTGATCATAGTGCATTTGTTTTAATACAAGCAGTGCTGTTTCAGGCTCACATTCTAAAATCGGTGAGATTTTCGGATGGTAACCAATCGGCTCAATATGAGCAACCGCATACGTTATGCGCTTATGCGTGTTATTATGTATCACTGTAAGTAATGATTCTTCATTGTAGCCCGATAAATCCGGCAATATTTCTTTTGCAAGTTTATCAATGCAATATACAACAGGTTCCCCATCCGCTGTACGCACACGCTCAATCATCACTGCATTAAAACCATCTTCACTATTAAACTTCTCTTTTTCTTCTTCGGTTAAAGTTGTTGTAGATGATGATAAAAAGATTGTTCCTGGTGTTTTCCCCACACTAGAAATCATATCTGTAATACTAGAAAGTTGTTCTATTCCAGAAGAAAATAATGGCTTTGCATTTACAAACGTCCCTACACCATGTCTACGAATGACAACATTTTCTTCTTCTAAAATACGCAATGCTTCCCTTAAAGTAGCTCTACTTACGCCAAGTTCTTTCGCTAAATCAAACTCTGATGGCAGCTTTTGTCTTTCTTTGTAAGCCCCATCTTTAATTTTTTCTTTGATGTGATCAATCACCCGTAAATATAGGTGACGACTATCGGATTTTACTGACATAAGACTCCCCCGCATTTCAATTATTCGACCTCTGATGTAAGACTTCTTTTCTCTTTTTTCAACTTACAACATAGTAAACATGACTAATCACTAAAAATAAACACAATTGTCGAATAAATATTAATAATTTTTTTAGATAAAATTTTCACTCTTTACTGCATAAAAAAAACTTTGCACCATAAACATTCCTCTTTTCGAGAAAAAGTTCGGCACAAAGATCCCTTACATCCTTTGTTACACACTTTTCCCCTCATAGTCTAGCAATTCATGGTTGCCAGGTAGAAACTTATGGACCTTATCTCCAAGATTATATGAGGCAGTGATTCTTTTCGAAGTAATCTTACCACTTGCTCTCATACGTGTCAACAAAATTTAACATTTTTCTACAATGAATATCGAACATTTATAAAAAGGCACACTCATAGCATTCGTATTCTAAAGAACCGACTTGAATGTAAGCCCTTTCTTTCTTGTTGGATATAGTATATAACAAAAACAGTATATAAAAAAAGCCTAATTGCAAAAACAATTAGGCTTTTTTAAGAACTTTTTTCTTGTACATCATTAATGAGCACTTCTCTCGGTTTACTACCCTCATATGGACCTACTACACCGTTCATTTCCATTGCATCAATTAGACGAGCAGCTCGCGTATAACCTACTCTAAATCTACGTTGCAACATAGAAACAGACGCTGTTTGCATTTCCACTACGAGCTGAACTGCTTCATCGTATAATTCATCTTCAACTTGCTGCTTTGTCTCAGGGACATCTTGTGGAATCATATCCTCTTGATATTGTGCTTTTTGCTGCCCAATAACATATTCTACAACTCTCTCAACTTCATCATCTGATAAAAATGCACCTTGTACACGAACAGGCTTTGATGCACCAATTGGTATAAATAGCATATCTCCACGACCTAGCAGCTTCTCTGCGCCACCACCATCAAGAATTGTACGAGAATCCGTTTGAGAAGATACAGCGAATGCAATACGTGATGGAATATTCGCTTTAATAACACCTGTAATAACGTCAACCGATGGGCGCTGCGTTGCAATAATTAAATGAATACCAGCCGCACGAGCCATTTGTGCCAAGCGCATTATCGCATCCTCTACATCCGACGAAGCAACCATCATTAAATCTGCTAACTCATCCACAATTACTACAATATACGGTAATTCAGGTTGTTTCGCTTCCGATTGATTATTATGCGCTTTAATATAATCGTTATACCCTTCAATATTCCGCGTACCACTATGAGCAAACAACTCATAACGGCGTTCCATCTCACTTACAACCTTTTTCAAAGCTTGCGATGCTTTTTTCGGATCAGTTACAACTGGTGTTAATAAATGGGGCACACCATTATATACATTTAACTCTACCATTTTCGGATCGATCATCATTAATTTTACTTCATGCGGTTTTGCACGCATTAAAATACTAACTATAATCCCGTTAATACACACACTTTTCCCACTACCTGTCGCACCGGCTACTAGTAAATGGGGCATTTTATTTAAACGGGCCAATACAGCTTCACCTGTAATATCTCGTCCAAGACCAATTAACAACTTCTCTTCTGGATGATTATTAGCCTTAGAGTCCAGCACTTCCCTAAGTGTTACCATAGAAACTTCTGAGTTCGGAACTTCAATCCCTACAGCTGATTTCCCGGGAATAGGCGCTTCAATACGAATGTCTTTCGCAGCTAAAGCAAGCGCTAAATCATCACTTAAACTAACAATTTTACTTACCTTTACTCCCATATCAGGATACACTTCATACTTCGTAACTGCAGGACCTCTGTGTACTTTTGTCACTTTCGCTTTCACACCAAAACTTTGGAATGTACGTTCCAATTTACGAGCATTTTCATAAATTTCCGCATTTTCATTTGTAACTTGCTTATTTTTTGGGAACTTTAATATATCAAGCGAAGGAAGCTTATAATCTTTATTTTCAACATTTGAAAATTGCATCGGTGGGGCACTTGTTTCCGCCTCTAAAGATTCCACAATTTTTTCTCCACGCTTTTTCTTAGGCTCTTCAATAGGTGGAGCTTCTTCAATAAACGGTGAAGTAATTGGATCTGTTACATGTTCTTCTTCCATCCGTTTATCCTCTTCTTCATTTACAGGATAATTCTCAGTGAAATTTGAAATAATGGGGGGATCAATTTGCATCTCTTCCATCGGCTCAATCACTTCTTCTTGCTCCACAGCACGTGCGTGTCTTGAACTTCTTGTTGTTTTTTTCTTTTCTGTTTGTTCAGCAATCCTTTTTGATCGCCAATCTTTATAATCCCCTTGCATAACTTGAAATTGACTTCTAAGAATTCTACCCACCGGGGCAAGAACTTCTCCAATATGCTTATTTGTTATACAAAGTATTCCAAGAATAACTAAAATAATTCCAATGATATAGGCTCCTACTTCATCAAATAAGAAGTAACATGTTGCGAACATGAGCGCACCAAACATCCCACCGCCTAAGTGAACGCTATCTGGCCCTTTTTTCATTTCAAGAAAGAAGTTATCTTTCGTACTCACAATAACAGAAGTATTTTGCACTGCTCCATCTTTCGTAAGAAGGTTAAATAATGTAATATGACTGAACATTAATATCGCCAATACAATTAAATAAAAACCGATTAACCGTTTATTTAAAAGGTTCGGCCATCCACGTTTTATAACAAACGAAACCGATAAAGCTATTACACCTAACACACCAATTATGTACCACTCACCAAAGAAGAAGCGAAAAAATAACACAAACGATTTCCCTACAACGCCTAGCTGTAAAATCGTAATGATTGAAAGTGCAAAAAGAGCCAAACCGACGATTTCATAATATAGAGTTGGCTTTATCGTACGTCTTGCCTTTGCCTTCGTCCCTCTTTGCTTTTGTTTTGCCATTTCTTCACCTCGTGTTCTACATATAAATAAGGACAACCTCTAAAAAAACTCTACTTATATGTCTGTTTTCTCTATTCTTTCAGGTCTTTATCTCTTCTATTTTTACACTTCTTGTAAAATGTTAAATAAACAGAAGAAAGCAGCCCCCTACTCATGGCTGCTCAACCGTCTTGTTTTTTATATTATACCATAGCTTCTGAACAAAATCCTTCTTTTTGCTAAAAGGTTATTTTCTGACCAGGCTCATACTCTAAGTAGTGAAATGGATTCGTACTTAACACACGCACAATAGAATAACACCCATGTTCCTCTTCAGAAACCATCAATTCAACACCATGTATATTTACAACTTTTTGACTTTCACATTGCGAATAATCGGCAGGGTATACAAGTTGCTCTGGCATAATTGTATATAGAATCATTGTAGCATCGTTCCTTCTGCATTATCATCTGCGCGAGCCTCTATTAATTCGTTTAGTTTTTGAAGTGCACTCCCAATGCCACCCACATCATCAATAAGACCATACTTCACTGCATCTCCACCAATTACATTCGTCCCAATATCTCGGGTCAAATTCCCTTTCGCAAACATAAGTTCTTTAAAACGATCTTCCGTTACTTTCGAATGTTTCGTCACAAATCGAATGACTCTTTCTTGCATTTTATCCAAATACTCAAATGTTTGCGGCACACCTATAACAAGACCGGTTAAACGAATTGGGTGAATCGTCATCGTCGCTGTTTCTGCAATAAATGAATAATCAGTCGAAACTGCAATTGGTACACCAATCGAATGCCCTCCGCCTAAAACAAGAGATACCGTCGGTTTCGAAAGCGAAGCTACCATCTCAGCAATCGCTAGCCCTGCTTCAACGTCTCCTCCAACTGTGTTTAATATTAAAAGCAAACCTTCAATTTTCGGATTTTGCTCAATCGCGACAATTTGCGGGATAATGTGCTCATATTTTGTTGTTTTATTTTGCGGTGGCAACTGAACATGACCTTCCACCTGTCCAATGATTGTTAAACAATGAATACGTGATTCATTCATTTGCGGCACATTCGTTTGTCCAAGCTGTTGAATTTTCTCCACTATTGAAGCTTCTTTCGGAACTTCTTTCGGCCCAGCTTCTTTTTCTTCATTTGTATAACGATCACGTTCTGTCATATCGCATCCCCTTTCACTCGTATATAACTATTATTTCTTAAGTTATAAATTTCATTCGATAGGGTTTAAAAAGAAAAAAGATCACCCGTAAAGGTGATCTTTTTTACACTTCCATAATAATCGGTAAAATCATAGGTTTTCTCTTTGTCTCTTCGTACAAGAACTGCCCTAATAATTCACGAATATTTTGTTTTAACATAGACCATTCAATTGAATATTCTTTAATTGATTGCTCAACAATCATGCGTACAATCTCTGTAGATCGCTCAATTAATGCTTCTGATTCACGAACATATACAAAACCACGTGAAATGATTTCTGGACCAGAGATAATTTTCTTTTCATCTTTACCAAGTGTTACAACAACTACTAATATTCCATCTTGAGATAACATCTTTCTATCTCGAAGAACGATATTACCAACGTCACCTACACCTAATCCATCAATTAAGACATTACCAGCTTGCACTTTACCAACTAAGTTTGCTTCATTATCACCAAAAGCAATTACATCGCCTTTTTCTACGATAAAAATATTTTCTCTTGTAATACCTACATCTTCAGCTAAATATGCATGTGCTTTTTGCATACGAAACTCACCATGTACGGGTACAAAATACTTAGGTTTCATTAAATTTAACATTAGTTTTAATTCTTCTTGACTACCATGACCTGAAACGTGAACTTTTCTTTCACCGTAATAAATAACTTCAGCTCCAGCTCTAAATAACAAATCAATAATTTTCGATACAGATATTTCATTCCCCGGAATTGGAGAAGCTGCAATAATAACAGTATCACCTTTACGAATTGAAATTTGTTTATGAGCTTGCTTCGCCATTCTAGAAAGTGCTGCCATCGGTTCCCCTTGACTACCTGTCGTTAAAATAGCTACCTTTTTCTCTGGGAAGTTGTCTACTTCTTGTAATGAAATAACCATACCTTCTGGAACATCTAAATAACCAAGACGTCTTGCAATGTCTACTACTTTCACCATACTACGTCCTACTACCGCTACTTTTCTTCCTGTTTCGGCAGCCGCGTCAAATACTTGTTGAATACGATGTACGTTCGATGCAAATGAAGCAACGATAATACGACCTTCTGCACCGTAGAACACTTTAGAAATTTCTACACCAACTTCTTTTTCCGAACCTGTATAGCCTGGACGCTCAGCGTTTGTACTATCAGATAATAAGCAAAGTACGCCTTCATTTCCGATTTGTGCCATTTTCCCAAGATCTGCTCCATTATTTCCAATTGGAGTTTGATCAAATTTAAAGTCTCCTGTATACACTACAGCACCTTTTGATGTATGGAAACAAACACCAACAGAATCCGGAATACTATGTGTCGTTCCAAAGAATGACACTGTTGTAGTATTAAACTCTACTGTTGAATTTGAATCGATTGTTTTTAAGTCCACACGGCCTAACATGCCCGCTTCACCAAGTTTTTCTTGTATAAGTCCTACCGTTAATTTCGTTGCATACACTGGAATAGATAATTTACGAAGTACATAAACAATTCCACCAATATGATCTTCATGACCGTGAGTAATAAATAAACCTTTTACTCGCTCTTGATTTTCCACTAAGTATGTAATATCAGGAATAACGATATCAATCCCAAACATTTCATCTCCTGGGAACATTAATCCTGCATCTACAATAAAGATTTCAGAATCAATTTCAACACAGTACATGTTTTTCCCGATTTCACCTACTCCACCAAGAGCAAATACTTTAACAGACTCATTCTCTTTTCTCTTCATGTTGTTGCCTGGTTTAAAAATCTTGCAAACACTGATTTCACTAAAATTGTAGAGACACCAGGGGAAACTCTACAACCACCATATATTCACCGTCCAAGACGAATGTCCTTACCGTTATGCGATATCATGTCCTTGTATATTTTTTAAACCAGGTTTCACCTCTCTTTCATTATATAAATCAAATATCTTATTCGATATGATATGAAAATTTAATTAAATTATAATTTCTTCCAATTTTGCTAAGCATACCCGTACTAAGCTACTTAGCCATATTATACCTGATACAAGAAATAGAACACAAGTTAAATTATATGAAAGACTATATAAGAAGCTAAATTGAGGTTGTAATTTGCGAGGTTTTTTTCCACATACTACCTATTATTTTTTCTACTTATATAAGATATTAATGGAAAAATATACATGTGTGTTCTGTATATAAATATAAAGCACTATTCACTAAAAACACATGATCTCTATAATCAATTTCTAACCAATATTATGCCGTCCCCTTCTTATTACACCTCATTAACTATGCTGTTTTTACCACTCACGTATATTTAATCTAAATAAAAATGACCTAGTTTCACACTAGGTCATTTCTTATTAACGAGGAATAGATTGCATTACAGATTGTAACGTTACTCTTTCTTCTTCTGTTAATGGAAGAAGCGGTAAACGTACAGAACCTACATCTAATCCAACCATTTGTAACGCTGTTTTTACTGGCGTTGGGCTTGGCGCCATAAATAATGAATCCGTTACTCTTACAAGTAATTGATGTAATTTTTGCGCCTTCTTAAACTCTCCCGCTTGGAATGCTGTAATCATTTCTTGCATTTCATCTCCGATAACATGAGATGCTACTGAAACGATACCTTTCGCTCCAACCGCCATAGCCGGTAACGTTAAACCGTCATCACCGCTGTATACTGCAAAGTCGTCCGCTGTTTTTTCAATGATTGCTGTCATTGTTAGTACATCGCCGCCTGCATCTTTAATCGCAACAATGTTTTCTATTTCTGATAAACGAACAACTGTATCAACGGAGATTTGTACAATAGATCGTCCTGGAACGTTATATAGCATAACCGGAAGTGGCGTGCTTTCAGCAATCGTTTTAAAGTGCTGATACATTCCTTCTTGACTCGGTTTGTTATAATACGGCGCTACTAGCATAACTGCATCAACACCAACTTCTGTTGCCTTTTTAGTTAAGTCAACAGAGGCATGTGTATTATTGCTACCTGTTCCAGCGATTACGGGCACCCTTTTATCGACAACAGATACGACATGGCGATATAACGCTACTTTTTCTTCTGAAGTTAATGTAGGAGATTCACCTGTCGTTCCTCCTACCACGATTGCTGTTGTACCGTTATCAATTAAATAATTTACCAATTTCGTTGTCTTTGCAAAATCGATATTCCCGTTTATATCAAACGGTGTTACCATCGCAGTTGCAATTGTCCCAAAATCTATCATGGTCTCACTCCTTATTGTTCCAGTTGCTTTTCTTTTGAAAGCTCAAACGCACTATGTAATGCATTTACAGCCTCCACTAAATCAGTTTCTTTTACAAGAACCCAAATTGTCGTATGACTATCTGCCGATTGCAGAATTTGAATACCTTTTTCTGCTAAAGCTGTAACGATTTTCGCAGTAACCCCTGGGATTCCTGCCATTCCAGCTCCAACGATAGATACTTTGGCACAATGCTCTGTCACAATTGGCTCATATCCAAGTTGTTTCAACACTTCGACAGCACGAGCTGATACATTATCATTTACTGTGTAAGCTACACCAGTAGGAGAAATGTTAATTAAATCAACACTAATGCCTTCGTTTGCCATTTCTTTAAATACATGTTGTTGCAAATCATATGCCGTTTCTTTTGCAAGTACTTTAATTTGCGTTACGTTTGATACGTGGGCAATACCTGTAACAGGACGTTCTTCTACATCCTGCCCTTTTGTAGCACCATCGTATGCTGCAATAAGCGTACCTTCGCTATCAGAATACGTAGAGCGTACACGAAGCGGTACTTTTGCATGCATCGCAATTTCAACCGCACGTGGATGAACGACTTTTGCACCTTGGTAAGCCATATTACAAATTTCGTTATACGTTACCGTTTGAAGATGACGTGCATCTTTTACAATACGAGGATCCGCAGTCATAACACCTTCTACATCTGTGAAGATATCAATAAATTCAGCATGAAGCGCAACACCTAATGCTGAAGCTGAAGTATCGCTACCTCCGCGTCCAAGTGTTGTCGTATCACCTTTTTTCGTTTGCCCTTGGAATCCTGTAACGACGATTACATCTAGATTTTCTAATTCTTCATGTATACGATCGCAATTCATTTCAACGATTTTCGCATTCGTAAAGTCATCATTTGTTACAAAACCAGCTTGTGCACCATTTAATGCCGCTGCTTTTATACCGTTCTCATTTAACATATTAGAGAAAACAATTGCAGAGATTAACTCTCCACATGATAATAATAAATCTTGCTCACGTTTAGAAATAGTAGATTCCTCTTGATTTACAAGACTTAATAACGTATCCGTTGCATACGGTTCACCTTTACGGCCCATAGCAGATACGACAGTAACTACTTTATATCCAGCAGCTAACGATTTTTTTATATGATGAAGCGCATGCTTACGTCCATTTTCATCACGTACTGATGTGCCACCAAATTTTTGAACAATTATTTTCATATTTTGCACCTTCTCTTAGCCGTTTACACTAATTGTAATTTTACTAAGCGCTCTGCAATTTGAACAGAATTCCATGCAGCGCCTTTTAATAAGTTATCAGATACGACCCAAAGATGGAATCCTTTATCGTTATTTAAATCTTTACGGATTCTTCCAACGAATACTTCGTTTTTACCTACTGCAGTAGCTGGCATTGGATATAACTGCTCTTCTGGATTATCTTGCAGAACAATACCTTCTGCATTTGCAAGTAAGCTCTTTAATTCTGCTACTGTTACGCCTTCTTTTTCTACTTCGATGTAAACAGACTCAGAATGCCCTGATACAACTGGTAAACGTACGCATGTTGCCGCTACTTCTAATTCAGGCATATGCATAATTTTTTTCGTTTCATTAATCATTTTCATTTCTTCAAATGTAAATCCATTATCTTGGAACTTATCAATCTGTGGAATCGCATTAAAAGCAATTTGGTAATGTTTTTTATCACCTGATACAGGTAAAACATTCGCCTTAGCTTCTTCGCCATTTAAGATTGCTTGTGATTGTTCATGAAGTTCTTCAATCGCTGCCGCACCAGCACCTGATACAGCTTGATATGTGGAAACGATTACTCGTTTTAAACCATATTGCTGACGAACTGGCTCAAGAGCTACTACCATTTGAATTGTAGAACAGTTTGGATTTGCAATAATACCATTATGTTCTTTTAAGTCGTTTTCATTTACTTCAGGTACAACAAGTGGCACGTTTTCTGTCATACGGAATGCACTTGTATTATCAACAACAATCGCACCGCGCTTTGCTGCTTCTGGCGCTAATTGTTTCGATACAGATCCACCAGCACTAAATAGTGCGATATCTACTCCTTCAAAACTTTCAGGAGTCGCCTCTTGAACTGTAAATTCTTCGCCTTTAAATACAAGTTTCTTACCTGCAGATCGTTTAGATGAAAGTAACGTTAATTTCCCGATTGGAAATTCTCGTTTCTCTAAAGTATTTAACATTTGTTCACCAACTGCGCCGGTTGCTCCAACTACAGCGACATGAAAAGTTTTTTGCTTTTCCATCACTATGCCCCTTTCTAGATACCAATCCTTCTATAACTTAGAATTAGAAGGAGTATACAATACCCCTTCTAATCTTAATAACGTTAATTTTATCATATTCTACAGTAAGAATGATGGTTTCATCAAAAATTGTCCGTTTTTTTTCGTTTTTTAATTCATATATCTGAATTTTTCTACGACAACCGGTTGCAATTGTTTTCCTTGTAGCGCTTCTAATACTGTATCTTCCAGTAGCTCCATACGAGCTACCATTGAGTTCGGTTTTTTCTCTGGTGCGTCTTGGCCGAATGGGACGAAGTAGATGTTTTTTGTGGCCATTAGGCGCATGAGATTTACCCCGTTTAATCCTAAAGCATCATTCGTCGAAACCGCCAATACGACAGGCTTACCATTTCTCAGCGTCGCTTTTGCTGCCATTAATACTGGAGAATCTGTCATTGCATTTGCAAATTTACTCATCGAATTTCCTGTTAGTGGTGCAATTACCATACAGTCTAATGGAATTTTAGGTCCTAGCGGTTCTGCGCCAACGATTGAATTAATTGCTTTAAATCCTGTTGTTTCTTCAATCTTTTTAATCCACTCTGCTCCCTCACCAAATCTCGTATTTGTTGATTGAACAGTGTAAGAAACAACGGGACGTATTTCTGCTCCCTCAGCAATTAATTTCTCTAAATGAGGCATCACTTCTTCATACGTACAATGTGAACCTGTAAACCCAAATCCAATTCTTTTCCCTTTTAAATTCATTCCCCATTCTCCTTTCTTGCTATTACGTCTTCTGCTAATAACTGAGAAAGAACGTTCGCTAAAATTTGTCCTGCTGTTTTCGGAGCAACAATCCCTGGCAATCCAGGTGCTAATAGCGCTTTAACTCCTCTTTTTTCTGCGTATCTAAAGTCGGTACCACCTGGTTTAGAAGCTAAATCAATTACTAACGTATGAGCTGGCATTTTTGAAATAACATTCGCTGTCACAACGAGATGTGGAATTGTGTTAATCACAATATCCATATTTCCTACTTCTTTCTCAATGTTTTGCATATGAAAAGGAGAAAACATCATCTCTGTAATACGTGCAATATGTTCCGATCGTCTTGCTCCAACTTTGACGTGGGCTCCTAATGATTGAAATGCTCTGGCAACACTCATCCCTGTTCTACCAAATCCTAAAACCATTACATTGGACCCATGAATTGTATAGTCGGTATGTTGAATTACCATCATTAATGTGCCTTCTACAGTCGGAATAGAATTGTAGATTGCCACATCATCACGATCAAATAATTTAACAAGTTTTCGGTTTGTAGTAGATACGAGATTTTCCAAGTAAGGCGTACCAATACCTGAATATATAGTAAAGTGTTCTGGTGTATTTTCAATTTGTTCTTTCGTTATAGCAACTTTTTCATTTGAAAAAATAGTATCTACTTCTCCTTTGGCATTTGTACCTGCAACTGGCAAAATGATTGCATCTACAGAAGTAAAATCTAAATTTTGTATACTTTCTTTTGCTGCCCCTGTGAAGCCATGATCCAACTGATCAAACCCTATCAATGAAAGTTTCGCATCCAATTCAACTAGTTTACGAATTACTTCTAGCTGCCTTGCATCTCCTCCTATGACAGCAATATGCATCTCAGTCAACATTCCCTAATTCACCTTCTTTTTCTGTCATTTATAAGAAAAGTGCCTACTTTTTCTTTTTCCTCCACATCATATGTAATGTACGAGTTTGAGGTGATTGAAAAACAAAAAGCACATATGATTTATCAGCTTTATATATACAAAAAAAGACGGCCGAAATGGCCATCTTTCACTCCGAATTTGAATGGTCAGATATATCACAAAGTATCATGTCATGCCCCACTTTCTTAACATCTCTCCATTCCACCCTTACCTCTTGTTGTCCTTTTTTAAAACCTCCCCATTTTGTAACAGGTATGATAAGCGCTTGTATTTGTCCATCGCTCTCATTAATCTCTAAATCTAGATGCCCTAAAATCCCCATTTTTTCCGCTCTTTCTAAATCTACAATTTCTTTACCACTTAATTCACTTAATCGCATACACTCTCCCCCTACCGAATTTTCAATTTAAGTTATCCATTATTAGTACCTATTCTGTATGTCTAAAAAAAATAACCGTATCTCATTTAAAAGAGATACGGTTATTTTCGAGTACATCACAAAAATCAATTATAGTTTTATTCCTTTTGGAAGTTTTCCATCTGGACTAATAAGTGCAGCAGAGAATTCATCCGTAAACATATTGCGGATTAACTCATCTACATTTTGTTTTGTTACAGTGTTTACACTTTCAATAATCTCATCAAGTGAACGATGCTTACGAAGCAGCAATTCATTTTTACCGTTACGGCTCATACGACTATTCGTACTTTCTAAACTTAACATTAAGTTTCCTTTTAATTGCTCTTTACTATTCATAAGCTCTTTTTCTGTAATACCTGTATTTTTCAATGTTTCTAGTGTTTCTTGCATCGTTTCATACAGTGTATCTAATTGTTGGCTACCTGTTCCACCGTACAGTGTTAACATACCTGTATCTTCATAAGAAGAGTGATAAGAAAATACCGAGTAAGCTAACCCACGTTGCTCACGTACTTCTTGGAATAAACGGCTACTCATACTACCGCCTAAAACGTTATTTAATACGATTAAGTTATAAATATCTTCGTGTCCCATTTGTAAGCCTTTATATCCTAAACATAAATGAGCTTGTTCTGTTTCTTTTTTACGTGCTACCTTATTAAAATGGAAAATTGGGCTATGTACTTGTTCACGGTTTGTTGTTCCTTCATAACTACCGAAATATTGCTCTACTGTTTGTAAAAATGCTTCATCAATATTTCCTGCAACTGAAACAACTACATTTTCAGGTGTATAATGATCTTTTATATATTGACGTAGTGTATCACCTGTAAACGTATCAAGCGTTTCTTCTGTTCCTAAAATAGGATATCCAAGCGGATGCGTTTCATATGTCGCTTTCGTTAACATATCATGCACAATATCATCTGGAGCGTCTTCGTACATTTTAATTTCTTCACATACGACATTCTTCTCTTTTTTCAGTTCTTCCTCATCAAATGTTGAATTAAAGAACATATCTGCTAAAACATCTAAAGCATATTTAGCATGCTCATCTAACACTTTTGCATAGTAACATGTATATTCTTTTGAAGTAAAAGCATTTACTTGCCCACCAATGCTATCAAATGATTCCGCAATTTCGCGCGCACTACGTGTTTCCGTCCCTTTAAAGAACATATGCTCTAAAAAGTGGGAAATCCCGTTATTTTTTTCATTTTCATTTCTTGATCCTGCATGGATCCAAATACCAATCGCAACCGATCTTACAGTTGGTATGTTCTCCATAACTATTCTTACACCATTTTTACAAGTATATTTTTTAATCAAAAACTTTCCTCCTACTACCAGTTTCTCTAAATTAACGCTATTATTTAATGATAACAAGTTTAAGGATGAATGTCATGCAAATGTATTTAATCCACACGTTTTTCATCCAGTAATTCTGTTATATTCCCCACTCTATATCCTTGTTCCTTCAATTTTGTAATCATTGTATCTAATGCTTCTGCTGTAGATGAAGTAGGATGCATTAATACAATGGCACCTGAATGTATTTTTCTCATTACTCTCTGCAATAATACGTCTGGCTCTGGTCGCTTCCAATCAATTGTATCTACTGTCCACATAATCGTTCCCATTTGGAAATCATCTGCAATTTGTACGACTTCATCTCGAAAACTTCCACTAGGCGGGGCAAACCATCTTACTTTTTGATTCGTGGCTGCTTCTATCATTCGATTTGTTTTTTGTAACTGTTCTCGTATTTCATCAGACGATAATGTTTTCATATTAGGATGTGTGTAAGAGTGATTTCCAACTTCTTGATTTGCATCGACAATCATTTTTGCAAATCGTAAATTTTCTTTCACCCAACGTCCTTCCAAAAAGAAAGTTGCCTTCACATCATGTTTTTTCAATATCTCTAATATACGAGGCAAATACTCATTTCCCCATGCCACATTTATTGTTAATCCAACCATCTTTTTATTTGGATGTCCCCTGTAAATTGGGGCTGGTGATAAATCTGCTAAATGGACACTCGGTGATACTTCCTTGAATTCAAGATGTTTTTGATCAAATTTCTTTAGCTTCTTCATATTGTTATAGGATGCTTCAATATCGACTTGTCTTCCATTATATCCAGGTGTTGCTTTCCATATCTTATCAATGATCGCATTTTGAGGTGCAATCTCATATTGTTTTGCATGTTTTTGAATTTCTTCATACAAGTTATCCTGTGCAAAAACGGAATAAGAGCCTAAACTGACATATAAAAAAAATACACATATGTATGCCAATATACGAACTTTCATATAAACCCTCCCATTAACTAAATAAAAAATATTTTTCTTCTTATCTTTGTTAATTTGAGCGTTATAATGAAAACTATACCTATACTGACATAAAAATATGTGTACATCATGTTTTTTACATAACAAAAAAGCCAGTTGAACTGGCTTTTACTTATTGCTGCTCTTGTTTGTTTTCTTCTTTAGCAGCTTCTTTTTCTTGCTCTTCTTTTAGCAATACTTTTCTAGATAGATTTACGCGACCTTGCTTGTCAATCTCGATAACTTTAACTGTAATTACATCACCGATTTTCACAACGTCTTCTACTTTACCTACACGCTCAAGTGCAAGTTCAGAAATGTGAACTAATCCATCTTTACCGCTGAATAATTCAACGAAAGCACCGAATTTCTCAACACGTTTCACTTTTCCTTCGTAGATTTCACCTACTTGTACTTCGCGAACAATATCTTCGATAATTTTCTTAGCTTTGTCATTCATTTCTTGATTTATTGAAGAAATAAATACTGTACCATCTTGCTCGATGTCAATTTTAACTCCAGTTTCTTCAATAATTTTATTAATTTGTTTACCGCTCGGTCCAATAACGTCACGGATTTTATCTGGATTAATTGTCATTGTAATAATCTTTGGAGCGTAAGCTGATAATTCAGTACGTGGCTCTGCAATAACAGATAGCATATGATTTAGAATGTGCACACGACCAACTTTCGCTTGTTGTAATGCCTCTTCTAAAATTTCACGAGATAAACCATCGATTTTAATGTCCATTTGCAGTGCAGTTACACCTTGTGCTGTACCTGCTACTTTAAAGTCCATATCACCTAAATGATCTTCCATACCTTGAATATCAGATAAAATTGTGTAATGCTCACCAGATTTAACTAGACCCATTGCAATACCAGCAACTGGGGCTTTAAGTGGAACACCAGCATCCATCATTGCTAAAGTACTACCACAAATACTTGCCTGTGAAGTAGAACCATTTGATTCTAACACTTCAGATACAAGACGTACTGTATATGGGAAATCTTTTTCAGATGGAATTACAGGCTCAAGAGCACGTTCTCCTAGTGCACCGTGACCAATTTCACGACGACCTGGTCCACGCATCGGTCTTGTTTCACCAACACTAAACGATGGGAAATTGTAATGGTGCATGAATCTTTTTGATTCTTCTACACCAAGACCATCTAAAATTTGCACATCGCCTAAAGCGCCTAATGTACAAATACTTAATGCTTGTGTTTGTCCACGTGTGAATAAACCAGAACCGTGTGTACGAGATAAAATACCAACCTCTGATGCTAAAGGACGAATTTCATCACCTTTACGGCCATCTGGGCGGATTTTTTCAACTGTAATAAGACGACGTACTTCTTCTTTTACAATTTTATATAAAATCTCATTTACTTGTCCTAATGTGTCAGCGTCAGCTTCCTCAGCTTCGTAATGCTCAATTACACGCTTTTTCACTACGTTGATTGCATCTTCACGTGCATGTTTCTCATGTACTTGAATTGCAGAATGCATATCCTTCTCAGCCATCTCACGTACAGCTTGGTTAAGATCAGCATCGACTTCATATAGTTTTATTTCTAATTTCGCTTTACCTACAGCTTGTACAATCTCTTCTTGGAATGCAATTAGACGTTTAATTTCGTCATGTCCAAACATAATTGCTTCTAACATTGTTTCCTCAGGTACTTGATCTGCTCCTGCTTCAACCATGTTAATTGCATCTTTTGTACCAGCTACAACAAGGTGAATATCACTTTGTTCTTGCTGTTCTACTGTTGGATTAATAACGAATTCGCCATTAATACGACCAACTGTTGCACCAGCGATTGGACCTTCAAATGGAATATCTGAAATCGATAACGCTAATGAAGAACCAAGCATAGCTGCCATTTCAGAAGAACAATCTTGATCAACACTCATTACAATGCTGACAACTTGTACTTCGTTACGGAAACCATCTGCGAAAAGCGGACGAATTGGACGGTCGATTAAACGACTTGCCAAAATTGCTTTTTCACTTGGACGACCTTCACGTTTAATAAAACCGCCTGGAATTTTTCCGACTGCATATAAACGCTCTTCATAGTTTACTGTAAGTGGGAAGAAATCTACATTTTTAGCCTCTTTTGATGCAGTTGCTGTAGATAGAACCGCTGTATCGCCATATCTTACTAATACTGCCCCGTTCGCTTGTTTTGCAAGCTGACCAGTTTCAACTGTTAGCTGGCGACCAGCTAAATCTATCGAGAAGACTTGCTTTTCTTGACTCATTTAAGTACCCCTCTCAATTTAAAGTATTCAATTCTTCTATGTAAATGGATAGTATATCACAATATTCTACCTCTAGTATTGCCGAAAATTAAGTAAGCTATAAAGCGTAGAAGATATATTTTTACCTAACAAAAAAGCGGGAATATTCCCGCTTCTTTGACTATCGACGTAAGCCAAGCTTTGTGATTAATTCACGGTAACGTGTGATATCGCTATTACGAAGGTAAGTTAGTAAGTTACGACGTTTACCAACCATCTTTAATAGACCACGACGTGAATGATGATCTTTCTTGTGAGTACGTAAGTGCTCGTTTAGAGTGTTAATTTGCTCCGTTAGGACAGCAATTTGAACCTCTGGAGAACCAGTATCAGTCTCATGAGTTCTAAATTGTGCAATGATTTCATTTTTACGTTCTTGTGTTAAAGCCATCCTATTTCACCTCCTATTAATTAAACCCCCAATTACCGAGCAAGCGTCGGTGAGTCGCAATGCCAAGCAATGGTTGTCATAAAGTACATAACATAGAATACTACTTTTCATTTGAAAAAGCAAGTATATTCTTTTCACTCGCAAAATATTCTTGTGCTGTTTTCTTATCTTTTGCGATTTGTTCAACTAGCTCATCAATACCATTGAATTTCTTCTCTTCTCTTATACGCATATGCCACTCAACTGTAACACTTTGATCATATATGTCTTTGTTGAACTCAAATAAGTGTACTTCAATAGATAATTGACGCTCATTTTCTTTAAAAGTTGGTTTATATCCAATATTACATACACCATCGTACCATTCATCGTGAACTTTTAATCTCACTGCATAAACACCTACAGGTGGCAATAAATACTCATCACTTAAACCTACATTAGCGGTTGGAAAACCAATTTGTCGTCCACGTTTATCGCCATGTACAACCGTTCCTCCCACTGTATAGGCTCTACCTAAAATAGATGGAATTTGTTCCATTTCACCATTTCGAATTAACTTTCGTAATGCTGTAGAACTTACCTTCTCTTCTTGAAATTCAACTTTTTCAATCACAGTTTGTGTAAACTCCCCTCTTGCATGAAATGGTAAAGTCTCCATCTTCCCTTTTCCTAAACGTCCATATGAATAATCAAACCCTGCTACTACATGCTTTACATTTAAACCAATAATATAATCATCTACAAATTGCTGTGGCAATAAACCTGCAAACGATTCATCAAATTTAATAACATATAATATATCGATTCCTAAGTTTTCGACTATTTTTTCTTTATCACGCATCGGTGTAATATACTCCACATGCGCTTCCTTTTTCCCTAAAACAACAGATGGATGGGGATGAAATGTCATAACTGCACTTTTATATCCGCGTTCATCCGCTATTTGTTTCGCAGTTCGAATCACACACTGATGCCCTAAATGAATGCCATCAAAAAATCCTAATGCCATTACAGTAGGTGGTAATTCTAATTTATTTTGTTCATGTGGATGAGTTAAATGAATAAGTTTCACGCTTGAATTCACCTTTTTCTGTAATAATCCTTCCAATAATTCATTATAGCTTTAGTTCTTGATTATTCACAAGTACTTTCATTGGCTTTAGCATACCAGGGTGTTTTGGATGATGCTCATAAATTGCTAAGCAACGGTCATTTTTATCAAATACTGTAATGAATGGTGCTGTTATTTCTAATTCATTCTTTAAGAACATACCATTTTTTATTTTTTCTGCTTGCTTTTCATCTACAACCATTTTTGGGAATTTACTTAACGCTTCATCAATTGAAATGAAGATAGACTCTACTGTTCCATTTTGCACGTTTTCTTCAATTTCTTCAAATGATATGCAATCTTCTAGTAAAAATTCACCAGATGCCGTTCTTACAAGATGGGACATGTGTGATGGAAAACCTAGTTTTTCACCAATCATTACTGCTAGCGTTCTTACATATGTCCCTTTACTACACGTTACACGGAAACGGAATGAAATGTTTTCCCCTTCAAACATTTCACGGTCATCAAGTAATACGAATTCATGAATTGTAATGGTACGAACTGGACGTTCAACTTCTTGTCCCGCTCTTGCATATTCATATAATTTTTTTCCGTTAACTTTTACAGCTGAAAACATTGGAGGCGTTTGTTCAATCGTACCTGTTAATGCTGCGAGAACTCCTTCTACTTCCTTACGAGTAATACTACGATCTACATTTGTCGTTTCAACAACTTCACCAGAAGCATCTTCAGTTGTTGTTGAAAATCCTAATGTTACTTCACCTTCATATGTTTTTATTTCACTCGTTAAAAACTGTGCAATCTTCGTTGCTCGTCCAACACAAATCGGTAATACCCCTGTTACATCTGGATCTAATGTTCCCGTATGACCAATTCGTTTCTCACGTAATATCTTTCTTAATTTAAATACACAATCATGTGATGTCATGCCTTTTGGCTTATGTAATAATACTACACCTTCCATATATGTTCACCTCATCATAATTCTTTCATAATAATTATCCAAACTTATTTTTCATTGAAAAAATGGATAGACAAATGTCTATCCATTATTCTTCACGTTTACCGTCTTTATTAATTTCATGTAAAAGTGTATCAATTCGATGACCATATCCAATAGACTCATCAAATTCGAAAGAAATTTCCGGTGTTTTACGAAGACGAATACGTTGGCCGATTTCTGAACGAATGAAGCCTTTTGCCTTCGCTAAACCTTTTAATGTACTTTCTTTCTGTTCATCGTCACCTAAAACAGAAATATACACTTTAGCGATTTGTAAATCTCCACTCACTTGCACATCTGTTACTGTAACAAATCCGACACGTGGATCTTTAATTTTACGACTGATAATGTCGCCTAATTCTTTTTTCATTTGCTCGCCTACACGGTTTGCACGTAATTTCATAACTCTTCACCTCATTCAGTACCATTCCAATTGTGTTATCGTACGTTCAATTTCAGGAAATGAATCGATGTACTCAAGTACACGATTCATTTCTTTTTCACAGATAACACGATTTGAGGATACGGAAACAATTGCAATTTCTGTACGTTGCCATACATCTTGATGCCCTACTTCTGAAACAGCTACGTTATAACGCTGCTTCACACGAGTGAGCACCCTTTGCAAAATTGCTCGTTTCTCTTTTAAAGAATGCACATCGTAAATCATACACTCGAATGAGAGTGAAGCGATAATCATCGCTTCACTTCTTCCATAATGTATGCTTCAATGATGTCCCCTTCTTTAAGATCATTATATCTCTCAATTGTAATACCACACTCATAGTTTTGTGCAACTTCTTTTACGTCGTCTTTGAAACGTTTTAACGTATCAAGTTGTCCTTCGAAGATTACTACGCCATCACGGATAATACGAACGCCACTATCACGTGTGATTTTACCGTCTATTACGTAACAACCTGCAATTGTTCCAACTTTTGTTACTTTGAACGTTTGGCGTACTTCCGCTTGACCGATTACTTTTTCTTCGAATTCTGGATCCAGCATCCCTTGCATTGCTGATTCGATTTCTTCGATTACTTTATAGATAATACGGTGTAAACGAACATCAACGTTCTCTAATTCAGCTGTACGCTTCGCATTCACATCAGGGCGTACGTTAAATCCAATTACAATTGCATTAGATGCAGAAGCTAAAATAATATCAGATTCTGTAATCGCACCTACACCAGTGTGAATGATTTTTACTTTTACGCCTTCAACATCGATCTTACGAAGTGATGCAGCCATTGCTTCAACAGAACCTTGTACGTCTGCTTTCACAATTAAGTTAATTTCTTTTACATCGCCCTCTTGGATTTGTTGGAATAAATCTTCAAGGCTTAATTTAGATTTTTCACCACGTTGAGCAACTAACGCTTCTTGTGCACGTGATTCACCGATTTGACGAGCTTTCTTCTCATCAGCGAATGCCATGAAACGATCTCCCGCTTGTGGTACTTCATTTAAACCTGTAATTTCAACAGGAGTTGATGGACCAGCAACTTTTACTCGACGACCAATATCACTTACCATTGCACGAACACGACCGAATGATGTTCCAACAACAATTGGATCTCCAACTCGAAGTGTACCGTTTTGAACAAGTAATGTCGCGATAGTTCCTTTACCTTTATCAAGCTGCGCTTCAATTACAGTACCAGTTGCATAGCGATTTGGATTTGCTTTATATTCTTCTACTTCACTCACAAGAAGAATCATTTCTAGCAAGTTGTCAATTCCCTCGCCTTGAATTGCAGAGATTGGTACGAAAATTGTGTCTCCGCCCCATGCTTCTGGAACCAATTCATATTCTGTTAATTCTTGCATTACGCGATCAGGATTTGCCGCTGGTTTATCCATTTTATTCACAGCAACAATAATTGGTACTCCAGCTGCTTTCGCATGGCTAATTGCTTCCACTGTTTGTGGCATAACACCGTCATCAGCTGCAACAACAAGAATTGTAATATCCGTTACTTGTGCCCCACGAGCACGCATCGTTGTAAATGCTGCGTGACCAGGCGTATCTAAGAATGTAATTTTCTTATCGTTTACTTCAACTTGGTATGCACCAATATGCTGAGTAATCCCACCAGCTTCGCCAGCAGTTACTTTTGAATTACGAATAGAGTCAAGTAAAGTTGTTTTACCATGGTCAACGTGTCCCATAATTGTAACAACAGCTGGACGCTCTTTTAAGTTTTCTTCATCATCTTGCTCATCGATGAATGTTTCGAATTCAGTTTCACTTACAACTACTTCTTCTTCTACTTCAATACCGTAATCAGTAGCAATTAACTCAATTGTATCTTTATCTAAGTCTTGGTTAATTGTTGCCATAATTCCTAGCATGAAGAGCTTCTTAATAATTTCAGACGGCTCTTTGCTTAATTTTTTAGCAAGCTCACCCACTGTAAGGCTTCCAGAGAAAGTAATTTTATCTGGTGTTTCTACAATTTGCGTTTGTTGTCTTCCAGCAAAGTTATCTTGACGCTTGTCTTCGTTATCTTTGCCTTTTTTCTTCTTCTTATTACTGTTCTTTTTACTGCGAACAACTTTCTCTTCTACTTCAAACTCATCTGCAACAGAAGGTTTTTCTTCTTGGTACTCATTATCTAATTTGTTTACTACTTCATCGTCTAACATTGTCATATGATTCGAAACCTCGATATTCATTTCTTTTAGTTTTGTCATAAGATCTTTACTTGAGATATTATGTTGTTTTGCATATTCATGCACTCGAATTTTACTCATACCTTCACCCCCGGTAATTTGTATCGAGCATGCTACGCAGCTTTTTCGCAAAGCCTTCATCTAACACAGCTACAACGACTCGCTCATCTCTCCCAATCGCATGCCCTAATTGTTGTCGATTTTCGACCTTTCTCATTGGTACGTTGTAATACGTCGTTTTATCCGTCATGCGTTTTGTTGTATTCACTGACGCATCTTCAGATAGCAACACAAGCTTTGCTTTGCCACTTCGTACTTCTTTTAAAACAAGTTCTTCACCCGAAATAATTTTCCGAGCCCGGTTTGCTAGTCCTAAAAACGATTTCCAATCGGACACTTATTTCGACTCCTTCTCAACAAGCTCAAGAAGCTCTTCGTATAGAGAACCGTCGATTTTCGCTTTTAGATGATGTTCCAAAACATTTTTCTTTTGAGCTTGAAGAATACTTTCTTTATCTTTCGATAAATAAGCACCTCGTCCTGATTTCTTTCCAGTTAAATCAATGGACACTTCTCCCTCTTTGGAACGAACAATGCGAACGAGCTCTCGTTTTGATTTCATTTCTTGCGTTGCAACACATTTTCGTAACGGAACTTTTCGATTGCTCATACTCATCACCTCTATTCGATTTCGTCTTCAACTGAATCGAATCCGAATGCGATTACGCTATCTTCTTCTGTTACAATACCTAGTTGTTTCGCATCAGACTCACTCTTAATATCAATTTTCCAACCTGTTAATTTAGCTGCAAGACGCGCGTTTTGTCCACGCTTACCGATAGCTAATGAAAGTTGGTGGTCTGGAACAACAACAGTTGTTGCTTTTTCTTCTTCATCTACAAGTACTTTAACAACTTGTGATGGGCTTAAAGCATTTGCAACATATTCTACTGGATCATTTGACCAGCGAACGATGTCAATCTTTTCACCTTTTAATTCATCTACAATGCGTTGTACACGTTGTCCTTTCGGTCCTACACAAGAGCCTACTGGATCAACATCAATGTTCTCTGCATGTACAGAAATTTTAGAACGATCGCCTGCTTCACGTGCCACAGAACGAATTTCAACAGTTCCATCATAAATCTCAGGAACTTCCATTTCGAATAAACGTTTTAAAAGACCAGGATGTGTACGTGATACGTAAATTTGTGGTCCCTTCGTTGTTTTTTCTACTTTCGTAATGAATACGCGAATGCGATCATGTGGTTTGTATTGTTCGTTTGGCATTTGCTCACTTACAGGTAATAAAGCTTCTACTTTCCCTAAGCTTACATAGATGAAACGAGCATCTTGACGTTGTACAATACCAACCATGATGTCTTCTTCACGGTCACTAAACTCCGAGTAAATAACACCACGCTCTGCTTCACGCACTCGTTGTGTTACAACCTGTTTTGCAGTTTGTGCTGCAATGCGGCCGAAATCTTTTGGTGTTACTTCAATTTCTAGTACGTCACCATCTTGATAGTTTGGATTAATTTGTCTTGCTTCTTCAACAGAAATTTCAAGACGTGGATCAAACACATTATCAACAACGTCTTTACGTGCTAAAACTTGAATTGTTCCCACTTCTGGGTTAAAGCTCACACGAACGTTTTGTGCTTGGTTAAAATTGCGTTTATAAGCAGAGATTAATGCTGCTTCAATCGCATCAATAATAATATCTTTGCTAATTCCTTTTTCTGACTCTAATACGAGCAAGGCATCTAACAACTCAGTGCTCATGAAGATCCCCCTTCTAACTAAAACGTAACAGCAAGTCGCGCATTTGCAACTTTATCCATTGGAATTTGGATTTCTTTTTTACGTGTTTTAATTGTTAATAATAGTGTAATTGTAGTACCATCGTAGGAAAGTAGCTTTCCTTCAAACATTTTTTCACCATCAATCGGCTCATATGTTTTAATTGCCACTTGTTTTCCTACCGCTTGCTGGAAGTCTTTCTCTTTCTTTAATGGGCGTTCTGCTCCAGGAGATGATACATCCAAAAAGTAAAGATGAGGAATTGGATCCTCTTTATCTAAAGCTTCGCTTAAACGTTCACTTACCGCACCGCATTCTTCAATGTCGACTCCCTTTTCAGAATCGATGAATACGCGTAAGAACCAGTCCTGTCCTTCTTTCACATACTCTACATCTACAAGTTCAAGATTTAACTCTTCAACGATCGGCTGCGCAAATGCTTCTACAACTTCTGTGACTTTCTTATCCATAAACAGCCTCCTTCCTGCCGCCATGTACCATTTACAAGAAAAGATTCCGTCCATAAAAACGGTCTATCTTATTCTTTCTCGTTAGCTAACAAAAGCCCCTGCCGTTAAGCAGGGAATATCTGTCTTAGTATTACCAAATTTAAGAAGTAAAACTTGTAACAAAATATGTATATACGACAGAAATTTCTTACCTCTCTACATCAATAAAACGTAGATAGTAACACGAAAGAGTGGGTTTCCCCACTCTTTTTTTCACACAATATACATGACATGGTTATCTCGGTTAATAGTATACCATAGCAAATACTGATTTGCAAAGACTTTTCCTACCTGCTAGAACAGTGATAATTGGTTTTGATCAGGTAGATCATCTAAGCAACCTTGACTATCTAAATACTCAATAATCGTTTTAGAAACCTTACTGCGCTGCTGTAAATCTTCTTTTGATAAGAAATCTCCATTTTTACGAGCTTCTACGATACTTAAAGCTGCGTTTGTACCAAGACCAGGCACCGCATTAAATGGAGGAATTAATGAGTCTCCATCAATAATGAATTCTGTTGCATGCGAGCGATATAAATCAACCTTTTGGAATGAGTATCCACGCTCACACATTTCAAGTGTCATTTCTAGTACCGTTAATAAACTCTTCTCTTTCGGCGCTGCATCTAATCCTTTTTGCGCAATTTCATCAATCTTTACACGTATAGATGCTGAACCTTTTGCCATCGCCTCTACATCAAAGTCATCTGCACGAACCGTAAAGTATGCCGCATAGAATAAAAGTGCAAAATGTACTTTAAAATATGCGATACGTACAGCCATAAGTACGTAAGCAGCCGCATGGGCTTTAGGGAACATGTATTTAATCTTCTTACATGAATCAATATACCAACCTGGTACATTATTACTTTTCATGTCCTCTTCCCATTCTTCCGGTACACCTTTACCTTTACGAACCGACTCCATAATTTTGAAGGCTAATGATGGATCTAAACCTTGATAGATTAAATATACCATGATGTCATCACGACAACCGATAACTTCACTCAGCGTACATGTACCGTTATAAATTAACTCGTTTGCATTACCGAGCCATACGTCCGTACCATGTGATAGTCCAGAAATTTGGACTAACTCTGAGAATGTCGTTGGTTTTGTCTCTTCTAACATTTGTCTTACGAATTTCGTACCGAATTCCGGTATACCAAGTGTACCTGTTTTACAGTTAATTTGTTCTTCCGTTACTCCTAATGATTCCGGACCTGAGAAAATTTTCATTACTTCCGGATCATCTGTTGGGATTGTTTTCGGATCAATACCACTTAAATCTTGTAACATACGAATAACTGTCGGATCATCGTGTCCTAGTATATCAAGTTTCAATAAATTATCATGAATTGAGTGGAAATCAAAGTGTGTCGTTCTCCACTCAGCCCCTATTGAATCTGCCGGATACTGTATTGGTGAGAAATCAAAGATGTCCATGTAATCTGGCACAACGATAATACCACCTGGATGCTGTCCAGTTGTACGTTTTACACCGGTACACCCTGCTACTAAGCGGTCAATTTCTGCATTTCGTATCGTTAAATTATGATCATTTGCATAACCTTTTACATATCCATAAGCCGTTTTTTCTGCAACTGTACCAATCGTTCCTGCACGATATACATAATCTTCACCGAACAGTATTTTCGTATAGTTATGGGCACGTGGTTGGTATTCGCCGGAGAAGTTCAAATCGATATCGGGTACCTTATCTCCTTTAAATCCAAGGAACGTTTCGAACGGAATATCATGTCCATCTTTTACATATGAAACATTACATGTTGGACATTCTTTATCTGGTAAATCAAAACCAGAACCTACCGAGCCGTCATTAAAGAATTCTGATTGCTTACACTTCGGACATACATAATGTGGTGGTAATGGATTTACTTCTGTAATTTCCATCATCGTTGCAACGAATGATGAACCTACAGATCCACGCGAACCTACTAAATATCCGTCTACTAACGATTTTTTCACCAGCTTATGTGAAATTAAATAAATTACAGCAAATCCATGTCCGATAATACTTTTTAATTCTTTTTCCAATCGGGCTTCTACGATTTCTGGTAGCTCTTCCCCATAAATGCTACGCGCCATTTTATAACTCATATCACGCGTTTCATCATCAGCACCTTCAATTTTCGGTGTGTATAAATCATCTTTTACTGGATGAACATCACCAATTAATGACGCAACCTTTTGTGTATTCGTTACTACAATTTCTTTCGCTTTGTCTTCACCTAAAAATGAAAAACACTCTAACATCTCATCTGTTGTACGGAAATGTACCGGCGGTAATGAATGTCGATTTAACGGATTTGCTCCGCCCTGCGAACTCACTAAAATTTTACGATACATAGCATCCTCTTGATCTAAATAATGCACGTTCCCTGTAGCGACAACCGGTTTATCCAACGTCTCACCCAGTTTTACTAAGTTAGAAATAATTGTTTTTAATTGTCCTTCATCTCGAACAAGTTCACGTTCTACTAAATGACGTAACACCTCTGGAGGCATTACTTCAATGTAATCATAGAATTGCGCAATTTCTTCTACTTCTTCAGGTGCTTTTTGCATCATTGCCTCAAACACTTCACCTTTATCACAAGCCGTTCCTACTAAAATTCCTTCACGATATTTTTTTAATAGTGACCTTGGTACACGTGGCACACGGTAAAAATAATTCAGGTGAGAATATGAAACAAGTTTATATAAATTTTTCAATCCAACATCTGATGTAGCAAGTAATGTCATATGACTTGGACGCCCACGTTTATACGCATCCCCTTGTCCCATACTATCATTTAATTGATTATGATATTCAAATCCCTTTTCAATTACATCTTTTAGCATTTTCACAAGTAAGTATCCCGTTGCTTCAGTATCATAAATCGCACGGTGATGTTGCGTTAATTCAATATCAAGCTTTTTACACATCGTATTTAATCGATGGTTTTTCATTTCCGGGAATAAGAACCGCGCAAGTTCTAACGTATCAATAACAGGGTTATTCGTTTTTGCTAGCCCTGCCTTTTTAAAACCTACGTTAATAAAGCCCATATCAAAGCTTGCGTTATGAGCAACAAGTGTATGGTCACCCATCCATTCCTCAAACTTTTTAAACACTTCGTCCACTTCTGGTGCATCAGTTAACATATCATCTGTAATACCTGTTAATTCAATAATCGTCGCAGATAATGGTTGATGCGGATTTGCGAAAGATTCAAAACGATCAATGATTTCGCCACCTTTTATCTTTACGGCAGCTAACTCAATGACTGTATCGTATACAGCTGATAAACCTGTCGTCTCAACGTCGAAAACAACATACGTTTCCTCTGCAAGTAAACGATGCGCTTCGTTATATGCGATCGGTACACCATCATTAACTAAATTTGCCTCTACACCGTATATAACTTTAACCCCAGCCTTTTTACCCGCAGAGTATGCTTCTGGGAAAGACTGAGCAACAGCATGGTCTGTAACTGCAATAGCCTCATGTCCCCATTTACCAGCTTGAGCAACAAGCCTAGAGACAGGCGTAACAGCGTCCATTTGACTCATTGGGGTATGAAGGTGAAGCTCTACACGTTTTTCACCTTCTGGCGCCTTATCTTTACGAGATGGTCCTGTTATTTCATTAATATCGTTTGCAATCATTACTAAATCTCGAACGAATGTATCATTTTGAACAGAACCACGTGCTTTCACCCACATTCCTTTTCTCAAGGATTGCAGCATTGGAATATCTTCTTTGTCACGCGAAAACATTTTGATCATAATAGAATCCGTATAGTCCGTTATTTTTAAAGTTAATAACGTACGCCCACTACGAAGCTCTTTTGTTTCTACATGGAATACATACCCTTGAACCGTTTTTCTTCGTTCTTCATCTTGAATTTCTCGCATCGGTGTAATCTCTTCATCTGGCTTAATAAGATATCCGAGTACAACCGGTCCTTCATGCACAACGCTACTTTCTTCAGCTTGCTTCTTCGCCATTTCTTCCATAGCTTGTATTACACGCTCACGGTCTTCTTGCTGAGTTTGCTCACGAAACTTTTGCATTTCTTCTGCATTTTGCTTTATATGTGTGTCTAACTGAAAACGTGGGAATCCAAAAGCTTCGTATTGATCACCTACTGGTTTCGTAACATTTTTCTTTAAAGCAGTAGATTCTAACTCGTTATTCACATTTATTAACAACTTCACTCCATTTACCTGAGGTAGTTGCTTCTTTAAGTAAGCAAACATAGGTGAAAATGTAATTCGCTCCGTACAAAGCGGCCAATATGCCTTCACTTCTTCTTCTGTAAATTGTTTATTCTCTGCTTGTAATGCAAATGTTGTTCTTGCAATATGAGAAAATGATTGCTTAAGCTTCACTTCTAGCAATTCATATAATTCTGTCGGCAAAATACGTGGCACTTGTAAGTCAAAATGCCAACCTTTATTCGCTTTATCAATAACTAGCTTTTCAATACCACCGCCCTGTAAATATTGATTTATAAGGTCTTCTGGTATTTGCAACTGCTGGAGCAAAATTTGAAATCGCTCTTGTTGTTCATTTGTTAATGACATAAGCACTCTCCTTCCATTTGCTATTATAAATTGAAACGTACTACAAAGAAAGATGTCTCCCTTCTTCTTTTACAAAATACGTTTACAAAGAAAGAGAAGGTACCTCATTACGAGGTACCTCTTCTTATTTTAAAATATTAGCAATATATGTTTGAAGTTCTTCTACTTTCACTTCTTCAGACTCGCCTGTAGCACGTACTTTCACTTCTACAATACCTTCATCTGCTTTTTTACCAACCGTAACGCGAACTGGAAGGCCAAATAAATCTGCATCTGCAAATTTAACACCTGCACGTTCTGCACGATCATCTAGTAATACTTCATATCCTTGCTCTTGTAATGAGTTGTAAATATTTTTACCCATTTCACGTTGTGCATCAGATTTCATATTTACTGGAATTACATGCACATGGAACGGTGCTACAGCTTTTGGCCAAACTAAGCCGTTCTCATCATTAAACTGCTCTGCAATTGCTGCCACTGTACGAGATACACCGATACCGTAACAACCCATAATAAGTGCTTGTGTTTTCCCGTTTTCATCTAGGAATGTTGCGTTCATCGCTTCACTATAGCGAGTTCCTAATTTAAATACATGACCAACTTCAATTCCGCGTGCGAAAAGAATTGTTCCGTTTCCATCTGGAGATTGGTCTCCTTCTTGGATGAAGCGTAAATCTGTATATTGACTTACTTTAAAGTCACGTTCTGGATTTACATTTACATAATGGAACCCTTCTTCATTCGCTCCTGAACATCCGTTTACAATTGATGCTACAGCATGGTCAGCAATAATTTCGATATCACCTGTTACACCAATCGGTCCTAATGAACCAACTTCACAATTTAATAATTCTTTTACTTCTTCATGAGAAGCAAGCTCAACAACTGAAGCGCCGTATACATTTTTCACTTTTACATCGTTTACTTCATGATCACCACGAACAAGTACAACTACTAATTTCTCGTCTACTTTAAATACCATAGACTTAATACACTGTTCTGCTTCAATGTTTAAGAATGCAGATACTTCTTCAATTGCTTTTTGATCTGGCGTTGCTACTTTTTCAAGTGCCTTTTCTGCTTCGTCACTCTTCGTATACGTAGCTACAACAGGAGCCATTTCGATGTTCGCTGCATAATTGGATGTATCCGAGTATGCAATAGTATCTTCACCAACATCAGATAATACCATAAATTCATGTGTATCTTTTCCGCCCATTGCTCCAGAGTCAGCAATAACCGCACGGAAATTTAAGCCACAACGAGCAAAAATGTTAGAGTATGCTTTATATAAGCGATCATACACTTCATCTAAGCTCTCCTGCGTAGCGTGGAAAGAATAGGCATCTTTCATTAGAAACTCTCTTCCACGTAATAAACCGAAACGAGGTCTTTGTTCGTCACGGAACTTTGTTTGAATTTGGTATAGCGTTAACGGTAATTTTTTATATGATTTTACTTCATCACGTACAAGATCAGTAATTACTTCTTCATGTGTCGCCCCTAAAGCAAATTCACGAGCGTTACGATCTTTCATACGCATTAATTCAGATCCGTAAGAATACCAACGGCCTGATTCTTGCCATAATTCTGCAGCTTGCATCGCTGGCATTAATAATTCTACAGCTCCTGCGCGTTCCATTTCTTCTCGAACGATACGTTCTACTTTGTGTAGTACTTTTAAACCAAATGGTAGAAAACTATAAATACCAGAAGCATTTTGACGCATAAAACCTGCGCGAAGTAATAATTGATGACTCTTAATTTCAGCATCAGCTGGAACTTCACGTAATGTAGGACTGAATACCATACTTTGTTTCATTTATTCGCACCTCTTCATTTTACTCTTACACGCAGTAAAACCCCTCACCTCGGGTTAGGTGAGGGATTTTATTCTACGAGCTCTATTTCATTATAAGTTTCACTTTATTTTACAAGAAAAACTTACGAATGTCATTCCATGTTACAACTAACATTAGTAACATTAATAATGCAAAACCAATAAAGTGGACCATTCCTTCTTTTTGACGGTCAATCGGTTTTCCTCGTAACGCTTCGATTAAGAAGAAGAATAAACGTCCACCGTCTAAAGCAGGGACTGGTAATAGATTAAATAAACCAAGGTTTATACTTAAAACTGCCGCTAAACTTAGCACACGCGTAAATCCATAATCTACGACTTGATCTGTTAGATTGTAAATTCCTACTGGACCTGACAACTCATTAATAGAAAATTGACCAGTTACTAATTTCACAAGAGACTCAAAAATTAGTTTCGTCCATTCGTACGTTTGTTCAAATCCTGATTTAATCGAACCCATCACTGTTTTCTCTACAGGAGAGTAAACACCAATTCTACCAACTTCTTCTTTACCTTCTTTATCGAGTGTTGGAGTTACTTTTACATTAAGCTGTTCATTATCACGCTTTACTTGTAACGTAATTTCTTTATTCGGGTTTTCACGTACAATGGCAACAACATCTTTCCATGTACTTGTACTTTTCCCATCAATTGCTTGAATTGTATCGTTTTCTTTTAATCCAGCTTGCTGCGCTGCACTATTTTCCATTATTTTTCCGACCATTGGTTTGTCAATGGGAACCCCTTGTACAAATCCAAGAATCACAAAAATAACAAATGCTAAAATGAAGTTCATTGCAGGACCCGCAAAGATTGTTAAAGCACGTTGACCCAATTTTTTAGAGCCAAATTGCCTGTTATACGGAGCAATTTGAATTTCTTCTCCAGCAGTAATGATACGAGCCTTTTCATTCACTCGGAATGTTTGAAGCTCTTCCTCATACTCTTCATAGCCTGAAATCGTTAGATTATGCTCTAAATCGGCTTGTTCGACTTCAATAACACGAACATTTGGATATTTTTCATATCCATCAAAAACTAATTTCACAGCTTCGTCTTTTTCATTTAGCACAAGGCCAACCTTTTTCCCTGGCTTTAACTCAACTGTGTCCGCATCCTCGCCAGCCATTCTTACATAGCCACCAAGGGGCAGTAATCGAATCGTATACACCGTTTCATTCTTTTCAAATGAGAATATTTTCGGACCAAAACCAATCGCAAACTCGCGGCATAAAATGCCTGCTCTTTTCGCGAAATATAGATGCCCTAGCTCATGGAAAAATACGAGTGCACCGAAAATTAATATAAAGGCAATCGCTGTATTCAATTCCATAACCACCTTTGCTAAATTTGTTCCATCACAAACCGTCTTGTGGCTGCATCAATTTCCAGAATTTCCTCTAAGCTCGGACGTGCAATGACATTGTGATGGTTCATTGCTTTTTCAATGAGGTCTTCCACTGTTAAGAAACCAATTCTCTTTTGTAAAAAAGCTTCAACAGCTACTTCATTTGCAGCGTTCATTACAGCTGGCATACTTCCACCTGTTTTCCCAGCCTCATACGCAAAACGTAGACAACGGAAACGTTCTTGGTTCATTTTTTCAAAATGCAATGTTCCCATTTCCCATAAGTTTAACTGTTTTGTATCTGAAAGAGGTAATCTATCAGGATATGTAAGCGCGTATTGAATTGGTACTCGCATATCAGGTGAGCCAAGCTGCGCCATTACACTACGATCTTCAAATTCAACCATAGAATGAATAATACTTTCTTTATGTAAAACAACATCAATTTGCTCATAAGGGATACCAAAAAGCCAATGTGCTTCAATTACTTCTAGTCCCTTATTCATCATTGTAGCAGAATCAATTGTAATTTTCGAACCCATTGACCAGTTTGGATGTCGAAGCGCATCTTCTACGGTCACATGATGCAATTCATCTCTCGTTTTATCACGGAAACTTCCACCAGAAGCCGTTATAATGAGTCGAGAAATTCTTTTTTCATTTTCACCATTCAAGCATTGAAAAATAGCTGAATGTTCACTATCTACCGGAAGTAACGAAACATTATGTTTTCGCGCCGCTTCCATTACTAGATGCCCTGCAGTTACTAACGTTTCTTTATTTGCAATTCCAATTGTTTTTTTCGCCTCAATTGCACGAAGTGTTGGTAACAACCCTACGCTACCTACAACGGCATTTACTAAAATCTCCGCATCTGGATGTAATGCTACTTCTAAAAGACCTTCACTACCATACACAACTTTTGTATTACCAGAAACAGCTTGTAATTTTATAACATCTTCTGCTCTTTGCACAGAAACGATTTGCGGAGAAAATTCTTGAATTACTTTTACTGCGTAGTCAATATTTTTCCCTACAGAAAAAGCAACGAGACGGAATTGGTCTGGGTGCGAGCGTAACACATCTAAAGTTTGTGTACCAATTGATCCGCTTGCACCTAATAAACTAATGTTTTTCATGACTCCAACCCCTCGTTCATTTATTAATTGTATTGCAATAAGAAGTAGAGAATTGGTAACACAAATAACCAACTATCTGTTCGATCTAATATACCACCATGTCCAGGTAAAATTGTACCTGAATCTTTTACGCCATAATGACGTTTAAATGCAGATTGTACTAAATCACCAATTTGTCCAAAAATAGAAATGATAATTGTCAGCACAATTAAAATTACTACATTCGATTCAACTGGGAAGAACACGTTGTATACAAGTGCCACAATAATTCCACAAACGATGCCACCTACTGAACCTTCAATCGTTTTATTTGGACTAATTTCTGGCCATAATTTTCTTTTTCCTAATGCTTTTCCTACGAAATATGCACCTGAATCAGTAGCCCATATAACAAATAATGCGCAAAACACATATTTAATTCCTAATATTCTCGTTTCATTCAGATATAAGAATCCCATTGCAACATATGTTGTTGCCATAAGTAAAAATGAAGCATTATCAAAAGTAAATGTATTCTTAGAAAGGACTGTATATGATAAAAGTAATAAAACAATCACAAACGTAATTTCTAATTTACCTAATCCAATCCACCTAAATAGTTCTGATGCACTACTTGGAACTAAAATAGTCCATAATAATACCGCAGCTAAAACTGTTGGTACTGAAATAAGCGTAAGCTTATTCATTCGAATTAACTCATATAAACCTATAGAAGCAAGTGCATACACTAAAACCGTAAAAGGCACGCCACCGTAAATTACGATGGGAATGAATAGCGCGGCAGCAACCACTCCAGTAATAATTCTCTGTTTCACTACCAAACCCTCTCTTTCTACACGCCTCCGAATCTGCGCCCTCTATGTTGAAAGTCTGTAATCGCACTAAGCAAATGTTCTTCCGTAAAGTCTGGCCAATACACATCCGTAAACCAAAATTCCGAATATGCAATTTGCCATAACATGAAATTACTAATACGTAGCTCTCCGCTTGTACGAATTAACAACTCTGGATCAGGTAAAGAACCCGTCATTAAGTAGGAAGAAATCATTTCTTCACTTATCTCTTCAGCACGAATTTTTCCTTCCTCACTATCTTTCATCATATGTTGCACAGCAGAAACGATTTCATCTCGACTTCCATAGTTTAACGCGAAATTGAGAATTAATCCCGTATTCTCTTGCGTATCTTCCATGGCTTTTTCCATCGCTCTGCGTGTATGCGTAGGAAGACGATCTTTTTGCCCTATTACTCGGACTTGTACGTTTTCTTCAATCAATTCTGGTAAAAATGTACCTAGAAATTCTTCTGGAAGCCTCATTAAATAGTCAACTTCCTTTTTCGGTCTTTTCCAGTTCTCAGTTGAAAAAGCATAAAGAGTTAACACTTTCACATTAAGCTTACTTGCAAATTTTGTGATTTTCTTTACAACTTGCATACCTTCATGATGTCCCGCAATACGAGGCATAGCTCTCCTCTTTGCCCATCTTCCATTACCATCCATAATGATGGCAATATGTTCTGGTATATACCCTTTTTTCACTTCTTCAACGAGATGATCAAACGATGCGTCCTTTTTACTTTTAAAAAAAGGAAAGTTTTTAAACATCATTCATACCCTCCAGCAAGCAGACATATGCCTAAAAGTGTAAAAAGACCCCCTTAAGAAGAGGGTCATATTTGCGAAGTTATCGCTATTACACTTCCATGATTTCTTTTTCTTTGTTTTTTGCGATTTCGTCAACTTTTGCAATATATTTATCTGTTTCTTTTTGGATATCTTCAGTATATCCTCTTAAATCATCTTCCGTAATCTCGCCAGCTTTTTCAAGCTTCTTAAGATCATCGTTACCGTCACGACGTACGTTACGAACCGCAACTTTTGCTTCTTCAGCATATTTTTTCACAACTTTTACAAGATCACGACGACGCTCTTCTGTTAATGCAGGGAATGCAATACGAATTACAGTTCCGTCATTAGAAGGGTTTAAGCCTAAATCTGCTTTTAAAATTGCTTTTTCAATATCACCGATAGAAGTTTTATCATACGGTTGAATTACAAGCAAACGTGCTTCTGGAACTGTAATGTTCGCTAATTGCACAACTGGTGTTGGTGCACCATAGTAATCAACTTGTACCTTATCTAATACAGACGAGCTTGCACGACCAGCGCGAACTGTTGCTAATTCACGAGAATAAGCAGCAACTGCTTTTTCCATTTTTTCATTTGAAGACTTCAATACTTGTTGTCCCATAATTATTTCCCCCTTACGACTGTTCCGATATTTTCGCCTAAAACGGCACGTTTAATATTACCTTTTTCCATAACCGAGAATACAATTAATGGAATATCATTATCCATACATAGAGAAGAAGCTGTAGAATCCATTACACCTAAACCTTCTTTTAATACATCTAAGTAAGTAAGCGTTTCGTACTTCGTAGCAGTTGGATCAATAGATGGATCTGCACTATATACGCCATCCACATTATTTTTCGCCATTAAAATAACGTCCGCTTCGATTTCCGCTGCACGTAATGCTGCTGTCGTATCTGTAGAGAAGTATGGGTTACCAGTACCTGCGGCAAAGATAACAACACGTTTTTTCTCTAAGTGACGAATTGCTTTACGACGAATGTAAGGCTCTGCCACTTGACGCATCTCAATTGAAGTTTGAACGCGAGTTTGAATTCCAATATTCTCTAAACTATCTTGAAGAGCTAGTGAATTCATAACTGTCGCTAACATGCCCATGTAATCTGCTCCTGCACGATCCATGCCCATTTCGCTTCCAATTTTCCCACGCCAAATGTTACCGCCACCAACAACAACAGCAACCTCTACATCAAGTTCTGCAATTTCTTTCACTTGTTCCGCAACTGACTTGATAACAGCTGGGTTAATTCCAAATCCTTGCTCGCCAGCTAAAGCTTCTCCGCTCAGCTTTAAAACGACACGATTATATTTCGGTTTACTCATAATGAACCTCCAATTGCTTACATCTTTATTTTAAAAAAGGGAACACAATGTGTTCCCTAATCTGTATTAGTTGTTACCTTTTACTTGGTTCATTACTTCTTCAGCAAAGTTGTCTTCGCGTTTTTCGATACCTTCACCAACAGCGTAGCGAACGAATCCTTTTAATGTTCCGCCTTTAGACTCAACGAATTGACGAACTTTCATATCAGGGTTTTTAACGAATGCTTGGTCAAGTAAGCAAATTTCTTCGAAGAATTTGCCAAGACGGCCTTCTACCATTTTTGCAACGATTTTTTCAGGCTTGCCTTCGTTTAAAGCTTGTTGTGTTAATACTTGACGCTCATGCTCAACTTCTTCAGCTGTTACAGCATCACGGTCAATGTATTTAGGGTTAACTGCTGCAATGTGCATTGCTACATCTTTAGCAGCTGCTTCGTCAGTAGAACCTTCAAGAACTGTTAATACACCAATACGTCCACCCATGTGTAGGTAAGCGCCGAATGCATCAGCATCCGTTTTTGATACGATTTCGAAACGACGAAGTGTAAGTTTTTCACCAATTTTAGCAATTGCTTCATTGATGTGCTCTTCTACTGTTTTACCGCCTTCAATTGTTTGAGCCATAGCTTCTTCAACGTTAGCTGGTTTGTTAGCTAATAAGTGAGCAGCTAATTCTTTAATTAAAGCTTGGAAACCTTCGTTTTTCGCAACAAAATCAGTTTCAGAGTTTAATTCTAAGATTAAACCGTCGTTACCGTTTGTTTCGATGAAAGTTAAACCTTCAGCAGCGATGCGGTCAGCTTTTTTAGCAGCTTTCGCAATACCTTTTTCACGTAAGAAGTCAATTGCTTTCTCCATGTCGCCGTTTGTTTCAGTTAAAGCCTTTTTGCAGTCCATCATACCTGCGCCTGTTTTTTCACGAAGTTCTTTTACCATTTGTGCAGTGATTGCCATGTTTTTCATCCTCCTAAAATATGTATTTATACCTTTTAAAAAGGTTTTTATACCTTAAAAAAGGTGATAAAAGGCCGAACCCCTTATCACCTTTCCAAATTTGTTACGCAGTAACAGTTTCTTCACCTTGTTTTGCTTCAAGGATCGCGTCTGCCATTTTAGATGTAAGAAGTTTTACAGCACGAATTGCATCATCGTTTGCTGGGATAACGTGATCGATTTCGTCTGGATCACAGTTTGTATCAACGATACCGATGATTGGAATGTGTAATTTGCGTGCTTCAGCAACTGCAATACGCTCTTTACGAGGGTCTACTACGAATAATGCACTTGGAAGACCTTTCATATCTTTAATACCGCCTAAGAATTTCTCAAGACGCTCTAACTCTTTTTTAAGTTGAACAACTTCTTTCTTAGGAAGTACTTCGAAAGTACCATCTTCTTGCATTCTTTCGATGTCTTTAAGGCGCTTGATACGCTTTTGGATTGTTTGGAAGTTTGTTAAAGTTCCACCTAACCAACGTTGGTTAACGAAGTACATACCAGCACGAGTTGCTTCTTCTTTAATAGCTTCTTGTGCTTGTTTTTTAGTACCTACGAATAAAATGTCTCCGCCTTCAGCAGCGATGTCGCGCATCGTTCTGTAAGCTTCCTCAACTTTTTTCACAGTTTTTTGTAAGTCGATGATGTAGATACCGTTACGCTCTGTGAAAATGTAACGCTTCATTTTTGGGTTCCAACGACGTGTTTGATGTCCGAAATGAACACCAGCTTCAAGCAATTGCTTCATAGAAATTACTGACATAATATAGTTCCTCCTAAATGGTTTTTGATATCCTCCGTTTACTTCATCTCTAAGCGAAACTACAACCGTAGCACCAACACTTAAATCAGTAAACGTGTGTACTTTGTACTGACACCACTGCTTACTATATCATACTGAAATATTACAATCAAGTCGAAAATGCGAACAATGTAAAACTTTCTTTATTCACACTCGAATTCTAGTATTACCAACCTGTATTTCTTTTAAGCGAAAAAATAAAATTCAATTCATAGTTTTCCAAAGAACACGATTATGGCGCTTTTCACAAACAACATCAATCTCTTATATACAAAAAAACTCTCCTCATTTGAGGAGAGTTTTTATAAATTAGTTTGTTTTTAATTTAGCAAGTTCATGTAAAAATTTGTCGTTTAATACTTTAATGTATGTTCCTTTCATACCTAAAGAACGAGACTCGATTACACCAGCACTTTCTAATTTACGTAGTGCATTTACAATCACAGAACGAGTGATTCCTACACGATCAGCAATTTTACTTGCAACAAGTAGACCTTCTGTTCCGTTTAACTCTTCGAAAATGTGCTCAATTGCTTCTAACTCACTGTAAGATAATGAGCTAATCGCCATTTGAACAACAGCTTTACTACGTGCTTCCTCTTCGATTTCTTCTGCTTTTTCACGTAAGATTTCCATACCTACTACAGTTGAACTGTATTCAGCAAGGATTAAATCATCATCTAAGAACTCTTGACCAAGACGAGCTAACACTAATGTACCTAGACGCTCACCGCCACCAACGATTGGTACGATTGTAGTTAAACCTTGACCGAATAATTCTCTATTTTCTACTGGGAATGCTGTGTAAGCACTGTTTACATCTAAGTTTGAAGATGTTTCCGTTACATTGAATAAGCTTTGCGTATATTCTTCTGGGAATTGACGCTCTGCAAGCATTTGTTTCATACGCTCGTTCTCGATTTGTTGGTGAATTGCATAACCTAGTAATTTACCACGACGACTTACTACGAATACGTTCGCTTCGATTACTTCACACATTGTATCAGACATTTCTCTAAAGTTTACAGGCTTTCCTGCTGCGCTCTGTAATAACGCATTTAATTTTCTTGTTTTTGCTAATAATTCCATTTCAAAAGTTCCTCCTACATGTTACTCACATATTTTTTCATCACTTGGAAACTAGGGCGAGTCACCTGATGACACTATTACAAAATAAACTGGCTCACATCTTTATTTTTAGCAATTGTTGCTAATTTCTCCTCAACGTATTGAGGTGTTATCGTTATTTTCTCTAACGTAATTTCAGATGCTTCAAACGATAAATCTTCAAGGAGCTTCTCCATAATCGTATGGAGTCTTCTGGCTCCAATATTATCTGTATCCTGATTAACTTGATAAGCAATCTCAGCAATCTTACGAATAGCTTCGTCTGAAAATTCAATTTCTATACCTTCAGTCGCTAATAATGCCATATACTGTTTAATTAACGCATTGTCAGGCTCGATTAATATTTTAACAAAATCATCTGTCGATAATTTTGTTAATTCTACTCGAATCGGAAATCTCCCTTGCAATTCCGGAATTAAATCCGACGGTTTAGACATATGAAACGCTCCAGCTGCAACGAATAAAATATAATCCGTTTTTACTGATCCGTATTTTGTCGCAACATTCGATCCTTCTACAATTGGTAAAATGTCACGTTGCACACCTTCACGTGATACATCTACGCTATTCGACTGCTTACCAGCAATTTTGTCAATTTCATCGATAAAAATAATCCCGAGCTGTTCAGCACGATAAACAGCCTCTTGTGTAACTTCATCCATATCAATTAAGCGCTGTGCTTCCTCATTTGTCAAGAGTTTTCTTGCTTCTTTTACAGAAAGTTTACGTTTTTCGTTTTTTTCGGCATAAAACTTCCTAATGCATCTTGGAAATTCATTCCCATTTGTTCCATACCAGTTCCTTGTAACATATCAAACATTGAAGACTGTTGCTCAGTCACTTCAATCGATACAATTTCATCTTCAAGAAGTCCTGCAGCAAGCTTTCTTTCCACGTCTTGACGTTTCTTTTCGATTTCAACATCTTCTTGCTCATCGGATGTTTGATTCGAATTTTGAGCACCGCCAAAAAGCATTTCTAATGGATTTTTAAATCCAGATTGCTTCTCCGGACTTGGCACTAAAATTTCAACAAGACGTTGGTTCGCTTGCTCTTCTGCTTTATCTTGAACTTTAACTACCATTTCTTCTTTCACGATGCGTACTGACGTTTCCACAAGGTCACGTACCATCGACTCTACATCTCTACCTACATATCCAACTTCTGTGAATTTAGTAGCTTCAACCTTAATAAAAGGTGCTCCAACGAGTTTCGCCATTCGTCGTGCTACCTCTGTTTTACCAACACCTGTCGGTCCAATCATTAAAATATTTTTAGGTGCAATTTCATCACGTAAATTTTCAGCTAGTTTACTGCGACGATATCGATTTCTTAAAGCTACAGCAACCGCTTTCTTTGCATCTTTTTGACCGATGATGTATTGATCTAATTTTTCCACAATTTGGCGCGGAGTAAAATGTAAATGCATATAAAATGCCTCCCTTACGATTCTACAATTCTTCAACAATTATGTTGTGGTTCGTATAAACACAAATATCGCCTGCAATTTCTAGACTCGCTTTCGCAATCTGCTTCGCAGTTAAATGTTCACTTGCATATTGTTTTAAAGCACGACCTGCAGAAAGTGCATAATTTCCACCAGATCCAATTGCTAAAATACCATCATCCGGTTCAATTACTTCTCCTGTGCCCGAAACAAGGAGCATAGTTGTTTTATCCATGACAATGAGCATCGCTTCTAACTGACGCAGCATTTTATCCCCACGCCATTGTTTCGCCATTTCAACTGCAGCACGCTGCAAGTTCCCGTTATACTCTTCTAATTTCCCTTCAAACATTTCAAAAAGAGTAAATGCGTCCGCAACTGAACCTGCAAAACCAGCTAAAACTTTCCCTTGGAAAAGTCTACGAACTTTACGAGCTGTATGTTTCATTACAACAGCATTCCCCATCGTTACCTGGCCATCTCCAGCCATTGCACATTCTCCATTATGATGAACTGCAAATATCGTTGTAGCGTGGAAATTTCCCATAGAAAAAACTCCTTTATATGTTTTTATAGCTTTAAAAGCAATTTATGCCCGCGGGTGATGCTTCATGTAAACAGAACGCAATCTTTCTTTAGAGACATGCGTATAAATTTGTGTCGTCGACAAATTTTCATGACCTAACAGCTCCTGTACAGTACGTAAATCTGCCCCTTCATCTAACATGTGTGTAGCAAATGTATGCCTTAACATATGGGGACTTATCCGCATTGTCAATGAAGCCTTCTTAATGAGTTCGTTTAATACATAGCGCACACCACGACTTGTTAGCGGCGTACCTTTCGCATTTAAAAATACCATATGAGATTGTTCTTCAGTCTTGTTAGCTAACTGTTTTCTCCCGTTCTCCATATAAGTAATTAAAGCATCTTGTGCATAACTTCCGAACGGAATATACCTTTGTTTTTTCCTTTTCCCATCACTAAAATTGTTCCCACTGCAAAGTCAATATCGGTAAGTTGTAGGTTGACACATTCACTCACACGGATCCCCGTCGCATACATCAACTCTAATAAAGCTTGATTCCTTTGACCTAGCGGCGTTTCCATATCAGAAACTTCAAATAATTCCTCTAATTCTTCAGCATATAAAAACTTTGGGATTGACAATTCTTTTTTGGGGAGTGACGCAAGTGCAAACGGGTTATCTTTCCGATAACCTTCACGCATTAAAAAACGATATAAACTTCGTAAGCTTGACACTTTTCTTGCGACAGATTTACGGGCTAACTTTTCATCGTGCAACGTCGTTAAGTACAAACGAACATCCGCGTATGTAACATCTAAAAAAGAGGATATGCCTTCTCGCTCCATAAATTGCACAAAATGTTCTAAATCATTTTGATAACTTGCAATTGTATATTTTGAATAATTTCTTTCAATTTGTAAATATCCAACGAATAATTGTAACAATTTCTTCACATTCACATAACTCACCTCAATAAAGGCTACTAAATCGTATCACAACTTAGTAGCCTTTGCAAGAAATTTAACTAAATATTTACAAAATTTTGAATTGTTTCTAAAGCACGTGTAGCATACGCTTCATTTCGTTCTGCCTTCTTTTTGATCTTCTTCTCTAACGGTGCAAATAGACCGAAGTTTGCATTCATAGGCTGGAAGTTTTTCGCATTTGTCGCAGTAATATAATTTGCCATACTTCCCATTGCAGTTACAGGTGGTAATACAACTGGCTCTTCGCCTTTTACAAGTCGAGCAGCGTTAATACCTGCTAATAACCCTGATGCCGCCGATTCAACATATCCCTCTACTCCAGTCATTTGACCAGCAAAGAATAAATCATCACGTTGTTTATATTGATACGTCGGACGAAGTAAATTAGGCGAATTAATAAACGTATTACGATGCATTACACCGTAGCGTACAATTTCTGCGTTCTCCAGTCCTGGAATTAACTGTAACACTTCTTTTTGTGGTCCCCACTTTAAATGCGTTTGGAAACCTACGATATTGTATAACGTTCCCGCTGCATCATCTTGACGTAACTGAACAACAGCATATGGCGTTTTCCCTGTTTTCGGATCTTCTAATCCAACAGGTTTCATTGGTCCAAATACTAGCGTCTGTCTTCCTCTGCTTGCCATAACTTCCACTGGCATACAACCTTCAAAGAAAATTTCCTTTTCAAATTCTTTTAAAGGTACTGTCTCAGCAGCAATTAAAGCCTCATAAAAACGATCAAATTCTTCTTCTGTCATAGGACAGTTTAAATATGCCGCTTCTCCTTTATCATAACGAGACTTTAAATATACTTTGTTCATATCAATGCTGTCTTTTTCAACGATTGGTGCTGCTGCATCGTAGAAATAGAAATAATCTTCACCTGTTAGTTCTTTTAATTGTGCAGCAAGATCAGGAGATGTAAGTGGACCTGTTGCAATAATTGTTGGTCCTTCTGGAATTTCAGTAAGCTCTTCATTCACTACAGTTACATTCGGATGATTCTTTACGTATTCAGTCACTTTAGCTGCAAACTCATGACGGTCAACTGCTAAAGCTCCTCCAGCTGGCACAGAGCACTCATCAGCTGCACGAATAATGACAGAATCCATTAAACGCATTTCTTCTTTAATAACTCCAACGGCATTTGTTAATGTGTTTGCACGTAATGAGTTACTGCACACTAATTCAGCAAACTTATCTGTGTGATGAGCTGGCGTTTGCCTTACTGGTCTCATTTCATATAATTTTACTTGGACACCACGTTTTGCAATTTGGTAAGCTGCTTCACTTCCTGCAAGACCTGCGCCAATGACGTTTACTACTTGTGTTGTCATATATATCACCTTTCCTTTTCTTCCCGAAAAAAATGTGAGCAGTTACGCTCACATTTGTTGTTCTTCTTCATAATCACACGAAATACATTGTACTTGCACGCCTTTTTTCAACTTCTTCTCTACAAGCATCCCTTCACACTTCGGACATTTACGGCCAATCGGCTTATCCCAAGATACAAAGTCGCATTCTGGATACGTACCGCATCCGTAGAAAAGACGTTTCTTTTTGTTACTACGACGTTCAATAATTTGTCCTTCTTCACACTTCGGACAAATTACACCGATTTCTTTCACAATCGGTTTTGTATTACGACAATCAGGGAAATTCGAGCAAGCCATAAACTTCCCATATTTCCCCATTTTAAAGACCATTGGATGACCACATAATTCACAGTCTTCCCCAGCTGGTTCATCTTTAATTTCCACTTCACGCATTTCTTTTTCCGCTTTTTCTAAGCGCGGTTCAAATCCTACGTAGAAATCATCAACAATTTTCACCCAATTCGCATTTCCTTCTTCCACTTCATCAAGGCTTTGCTCCATGTTAGCTGTGAATTCAATGTTAATAATTTCTGGGAAAAACTCTAAAATAAGTTCGATTACTATTCCACCCAATTCAGTTGGAACGAAACGTTTATTATCTAAAGCAACATAACCGCGTTTTTGAATTGTTTCAAGTGTCGGCACATAAGTGGATGGTCTTCCAATCCCAAGTTCTTCAAGTGTTCTTACTAAACGAGCCTCTGTATAACGTGGCGGTGGTTGGGTATAGTGTTGTTTCGGCTCTATATCTTTTGAAAATACCGTTTCTCCCACTTCTAACGGTGGCAACATCTTATCCTTTTCTTCCGCACCATCATCTTTTGACTCAACATACACTTTCATAAACCCCGGGAACTTTACAACCGAGCCACTTGCACGGAACTGAACATTGTTATTAATGAGTTTCGCTGTAACAGTATCCATTATAGCAGACGCCATTTGACTTGCAACAAATCGCTCCCAAATCAATTTATACAACCGAAGTTGGTCACGACCTAAGAAACTTTTTAGTTCCTCTGGCTTTCTCATTACCGAAGTAGGACGAATTGCCTCATGCGCATCTTGTGCATTTGATTTTTTCGTTTCTTTCTTCTTCTCTGTTCCTATGTATTCCGCACCATACGCCTCAGTAATGTAAGTACGAGCCTCTGTTTGAGCTGTTTCTGAGATACGCGTTGAGTCAGTTCTCATATACGTTATAAGACCCACAGTCCCTTGTTTCCCAAGATCTATCCCTTCATACAGTTGCTGTGCAAGCATCATTGTTTTCTTTGCTCGCATATTTAACTTACGTGCTGCTTCTTGTTGCAAGGAAGATGTTGTAAACGGTAAAGCGGGATTACGTTTTCGCTCTTTTCTCGTTACATTTTCAACTGAAAACGCATTATCTTTCATCTGTTCAATTATTTCATTCACTTGCGTTTCATTCGTTAATTGAACCTTTTCACCATCTACACCGTAAAAGCTTGCTTCAAATGTATCTTTCCCTTTTACAAACTCTGTTTTAATTGTCCAGAATTCTTCAGGCTCAAAGTTTTGAATCTCCCTTTCACGTTCGATAATTAAACGAACTGCTACAGATTGTACACGACCTGCACTTAATCCTTTTTTTACTTTCTTCCATAATAAAGGACTAATATTGTAACCAACTAGACGATCAAGTATACGTCTTGCTTGTTGTGCATCTACTAAATCCATATTAATTGCACGAGGATGTTTAAATGATTCTTTTATTGCATCTTTTGTAATTTCATTGAAGACAACTCGACAATCTGATTCAACATCCACATTTAACGTATTCGCTAAATGCCAAGCAATTGCTTCTCCTTCACGGTCTGGATCGGCCGCGAGATAGACTTTCTTTGCTTTTTTTGCCGCTGATTTTAAATCTTTTAAAACGGGACCTTTACCACGAATGGTAATATACTTCGGGGTGAAGTTGTTCTTTACTTCTATCCCCATTTGGCTTTTAGGTAAATCGCGAACATGTCCCATGGACGCAACGACTTTGTATTTTTTCCCTAAATATTTCTCAATGGTCTTCGCCTTAGAAGGCGACTCCACGATTACGAGGTAATCTGACATGCTAGTGCCTCCTTAAGAGGTGGATTCAAGTCTTCATTAATCTTATTGATTTCTCTTGTTTTTGTCAATCAAGAATGAATATACCATACAGTGCCAATCTACCATTTGTCAATAATTGTTTAATAAAAACATAAAAATATAAGGTTAATTTATTATTTCTTCAAAGATATCCTCTGCATTTCGTACTAGTTTTGCACCTTGTTGAATAAGCTGATTCGTTCCCGATGCACTATCAATAAATATTGGTCCAGGAAGCGCAAATACCTCTCTATTTTGCTCTAATGCAAGGTCTGCCGTAATAAGTGACCCACTTCTTGATTTTGCTTCTACAACTAAAACCCCTTTACTTATCCCGCTAATAATTCGATTTCTTTTTGGAAAATACCATTTTTTCGGTGCATAGTGCGGAGGATACTCTGTTAATAGCAATATATATTCCTCCCACTTTTCATATAAACGTCTATTCTCTTTCGGATACATATAAGATAATCCGTGTCCCAATATCGCAATAGTCGGACGATGTTTCTTTACTGTAACTTCATGAGATATTGTATCTATCCCTTTTGCAAATCCGCTCACAATAAGCCATTCTCTTTCTAATAAAGGATGTAAAATAAACTCCATACTCTCACGACTGTATAACGACGGTTCTCTCGTTCCAACAACCGCTAATTTATTTACTTTATTTAGAAAATTCTTCTCTCCTTTTCCATATAAAACAAAAGGAGGGTCTTGTATTTCACGTAATAATTGCGGGTAATTTTCATCCCATATAGTCACATAAAAGATTTGATTTCTCTCTAAATAAGATATATATTGCAAAAGGTTTGAATTTTGGAGGAAATGTACTAGTTCTGCAGATTTTTTCGGGGATATTCCAGTGTAGTTTTCCATTTGTTTTTGGTTAAAATTGTATATTACCTTCAATTCTGGATCGACATATAGCAGCCTCTCCATCGCCTTCCAATGATCCGCTAACACGTAATGAAGATGTAATAATCGCTCTCTTTTCATCCTAATTCTCCTTACCCATAATTTTTATTATGTAAACAGAAAAATTGTAAAAAGACACCCTCAAATAAGAAGGTGCCTTTCAAAAAGATTAATAGTTTTTACAAGTTTCAAATAATCCCTTTTCTTTTAAAACAGAGATTAACGTTTCACCCATAACAGCTGGTGTTTCAGCCACTTTAATACCACAAGCTTCCATTGTTTTAATCTTTTCAGCAGCAGTTCCTTTGCCGCCAGAAATGATTGCCCCCGCATGACCCATACGTTTGCCTTCAGGCGCTGTTTGGCCACCAATGAAGCCTACAACTGGTTTTGTCATATTAGCTTTTACCCATTCAGCTGCTTCTTCTTCTGCCGTACCTCCGATTTCACCAATCATAATTACAGCATGTGTTTCTTCATCTTCATTAAATGCTTTTAACGCATCAATAAAGTCTGTACCGTTAACAGGGTCCCCACCGATACCTACAGCAGTAGATTGGCCAATACCTTCTTGTGTTAACTGGTGTACAGCTTCATATGTTAATGTACCAGAACGAGATACGATACCTACATGACCTTTTTTGTGAATGTATCCTGGCATAATACCGATTTTACATTCATCAGGTGTAATGACACCTGGGCAGTTTGGTCCAAGTAAACGTGTATGTTTACCAGCCATATATCTCTTTACGTTAACCATATCTAATACAGGAATTCCTTCAGTAATACATACTACTAAATCAATCTTCGCATCAACTGCTTCCATAATTGCATCAGCAGCAAAAGCGGGTGGAACGTATACAACTGAAGCGTTTGCGCCTGTTGCTTTCACAGCATCTTCTACTGTATCAAATACTGGTACACCTTCAATATCAGTGCCGCCTTTACCAGGTGTTACACCACCGACAATTTTCGTACCGTATTCAATCATTTGTTTTGTATGGAATAATCCTTGAGAACCAGTAATACCTTGAACAATAACTTTTGTATCTTTATTAACTAATACGCTCATTTTTCTCCCCCGCTTTCTATTAGCCCACTAGTGAAACAATTTTCTGTGCACCGTCTGCCATAGATTCTGCTGCAACAATATTTAAGCCAGACTCATTTAAAATTTTCTTACCTAATTCTACGTTTGTACCTTCAAGACGCACAACTAAAGGTAATTCAAGACCTACTTGCTTCGTTGCTTCAATAACACCTTCTGCGATAACATCACACTTCATAATGCCACCAAAAATGTTAACGAAGATACCTTTTACATTTTTGTCAGAAAGGATAATTTTGAATGCTTCTGTTACTTTTTCAGCCGTTGCACCGCCACCAACATCTAAGAAGTTAGCTGGGTCACCATGGTAATGTTTAATGATATCCATTGTAGCCATCGCTAAACCTGCACCATTTACCATACAACCGATATTTCCATCTAAAGGAATGTAGTTTAAGTCATATTTAGATGCTTCAACTTCTTTTGAATCTTCTTCATCAAGATCACGAAGCTCTAAAATGTCTTTATGACGATATAATGCATTAGAATCAAAGTTTAATTTTGCATCTAACGCCATTACTTTACCGTCACCTGTTGTAACAAGTGGATTAATTTCAGCGATAGAGCAATCTTTTTCAATAAACGCACGATATAAGCCCATCATAAACTTCACAGCTTGTCCTACAAGCTCTTTTGGAATATTGATGTTAAATGCGATTCGACGCGCTTGGAAACCTTGTAAACCTACTGCTGGATCAATATATTCTTTAAAGATTTTTTCAGGTGTTTTTTCTGCTACTTCTTCAATTTCTGTTCCACCTTCTTCAGATGCCATTAAAACAACTTGAGAAGTTGCACGATCTAACACTAGACCTACATAATATTCTTTCTTAATATCGCAACCTTCTTCGATAAGTAAGCGTTTTACTTCCTTACCTTCAGGACCTGTTTGATGCGTTACAAGTGTAGTCCCTAAAATGCTTTCTGCATATGTACGAACTTCTTCTAAATTTTTCGCAACTTTTACACCGCCAGCTTTGCCGCGTCCACCAGCGTGAATTTGCGCTTTAACTACACATACATCCGTTCCTAATTCTTTCGCTGCTTCTACAGCTTCTTCTACTGTAAATGCAACTTTCCCGTTCGGAACGCTAACCCCATAGCTTTTAAGGACTGCCTTACCTTGGTACTCATGGATATTCATGGTCCCATCCTCCCCTGTTTTCCTGTTTTACTCGAAAAGTTTTTTAATGTTTAAAAAACATTACATTGCCATTGTATAAGATGATTGGCACGCTGTCTACAATAAAGTGTCAGAAAACTGAAATCGCTTTATTCTTTTTCGAAAATAATAATGTTCATATACCAAAATAAAAAAATAAGCTGTATATTCACAGCTTATTTTTGAATCATATCTTTAATTGGCGCAAATGATTTCCGGTGTTCCTCTAATACTCCATGCGCTTCAATCGCTTCTAAATGCTGTTTCGTTCCATACCCCATATGTTGTCCAAATCCATATGCAGGATACTTTTCCCCAAGCTCTTTCATCATACGATCTCTCGTCACCTTCGCAATAATAGATGCAGCTGAAATAGAAACACTTTTCGCATCACCTTTAATAATGGATGTTTGTGGAATTGATGTAGGAAGCTTCATCGCATCAATTAATAAATATTGTGGTGTACAAGATAAATTCGCAACAGCATCTAACATCGCTTGTTTCGTCGCTTGATAAATATTTATCTCATCTATGACTTGCGGTGATACAATTCCAACTCCAATCGCAATTGCTTGTGCTTTTATTTCATCATAAAAACGCTCTCGCTTCGCTTCACTCAGCTTTTTTGAGTCATCTAACCCTGGAATATAAAAATCATCTGGAAGAACGACAGCTGCCGTCACAACGGGCCCAGCTAATGGTCCACGCCCTACTTCATCAATGCCAGCAATATATGTGATTCCTTTTTCACGTAACGCATTTTCATACTTAGACATTTCTAGAAATTTTTCTTTTTCCTTTTGTGCTAACTCTTTTTGTTTGTACCACTTCAAAATAAGTTTTTGAATGCCCTTTCGTTCATCTTTCATTAACATTTGAAAGCGATCATCTTCTTCACTCATAATTTCTTGCAGTAAATTCTCCGCTTCTTGTATTGTCATTTTTTGCATATAAGTACACTCCTTTATAAACGTATACAAAAAGAAAAGACGTACAAACGCACGTCTTATACTTCTTCTATTTTCTCTACCTCTTCTACTTGCTCCACAAACTCTTCTGGTGTTTCAAACGTCATTTTACCAAGTTTTCCACCGCGAAGTTCACGAAGTACCAGTTCAGATGTTTTATCATAATCAATCATTCCGCCGCCCATTAAACAGCCTCTGTATTTTCCAATTGCATCAAATAACTCTACAATATCTTCTGGAATTTCATCTAAATTATATCGCTCTTTTAAACGTTCTGGATAGTGTTTCTCCATAAAACGTAATGCATAAACAGCTACATCTTGTAAATTTAAAATTGAATCTTTAATTGCACCCGTTGTCGCTAAACGAAGACCCACTAATTGATCTTCAAATTTAGGCCACAAAATACCTGGTGTATCTAACAGTTCCATTTCTTTCCCAACTTTAATCCATTGTTGAGCTGTTGTCACACCTGGACGATCTCCTGTTTTAGCAATGTTTTTCTTCGCCAATTTATTAATTAACGTAGATTTACCAACATTCGGTATACCGACAATTAAAGCACGAATTGCTCTCGGTCTAATCCCTTTCGCAACCATCTTATCAAACTTCTCTTTAACAAGCACTTTACAAGCCGCAGTAATTTCCTTCATACCTTGTCCAGCTTGCGCATTAATTGAAATTGCCATATGCCCTTTTTCTTTAAAATATGCAATCCATTCTTTCGTTAGACGATCATCTGCCATATCCGCTTTATTTAAAACAACAAGCCTTGGCTTATGTGTAATAATCTCATCAATCATCGGGTTTCGAGATGATAATGGTAATCGAGCATCTACAAGTTCAATTACAACATCAATTAATTTTAATTTTTCTGTTACTTGGCGTCTAGCCTTAGCCATATGCCCTGGAAACCATTGAATTACCATGTTGCCACCTTCTTTTTCATTTATTTCACAATACGTGCATCTTTTAACGGCCAATATAGCATATTGGCTTTACCAAGTACTTGATCCATTGAAATCGTACCAATCGAACGGCTATCTTTACTAAAACGACGATTATCCCCTAAAACAAATAATTGATCTTTTGGAACAGTTTTCTTTCCCGTCATTTCTTCAAGAGTAAAATCATATGTAAGCGGTCCATCAGCAAGCTGTTTTTTCTGCTTATCTAAATACGGCTCCTCATAAACCTTTCCGTTAACATATAGTTTGTCATTCCGATACTCTATTTCATCGCCTGGCAGGCCAATAATACGCTTAATATAATCTTTATCTTCCGTTGCGCGGAATACGATAATATCGAAGCGTTTTGGGTCTCCTATGTGATAACCAATTTTATTTACAATCATTCGATCTCGATCATGTAAAGTTGGCGCCATTGATACCCCATCTACGAGAATTGGTGCAAAGAAAAACTGTCTAATAACACCAGCTAATACAACAGCAATCAAAATTGCTTTGATCCATTCCCAAAGTGAACTCGTCTCTTTTTTCATGTATTTCCCCTCCACGGTTATGTAAGCTGCTCGTATTATACCAAAATTTTATATAGATTGGAAAAAGGGAGCTTGCGCATTTACAAGCTCCCATACATGTCTTATCGAATTTCTTTAATACGTGCTTTTTTACCGCGAAGGTTACGTAAGTAGTATAACTTAGCACGACGTACTTTACCACGGCGAAGTACTTCGATGTTCGCGATTCTTGGCGTGTGAACTGGGAATGTACGCTCAACACCTACACCGTAAGAAATCTTACGAACTGTGAATGTTTCACTGATTCCGCCACCACGACGTTTGATTACAACACCTTCGAAAAGCTGAATTCTTTCACGAGTTCCCTCAACTACTTTTACGTGTACACGTAAAGTGTCTCCAGGACGGAATGAAGGAAGGTCAGTTTTTAATTGGCCTTTTGTAATTTCTGCGATTAATTGTTGCATATTAAATTCTCTCCTTTAAACAGATGCTCTTATAAAGTCTTATTAAATTACAGCGGAACATCGTTAATACGGCTACTGATTTCAGTAGCACAAATGTTATAATAGCATATTGCTAGGACTGTTGCAATAGAAAATATATGAAGCCCTTATTGTTCTTCTTTAATCTGTTCCAACCATTTCTTTTCTTGCTTAGATAATTCTCTTTCTTCCAATAAATCCGGTCTACGTGTGTACGTACGACGCAAAGATTCTTTATGGCGCCATTCATCAATATTTTTATGATTTCCTGACATTAAAACATCTGGTACCTTCATACCACGAAAATCAGCAGGACGTGTATAATGTGGATGTTCCAATAACCCTGTACTAAACGAATCTTCCACTTGTGAAGCATGATTTCCTAGTACTCCTGGCAGGAGACGTACTACACTATCAGTAATAACCATAGAGGCTAATTCTCCACCTGTTAATACGTAGTCACCAATAGAAATCTCATCAGTTACGAGATGCTCACGAATCCGTTCATCATACCCTTCATAATGCCCACATACAAAGATTAAATGTTCTTCCTCTGCAAGCTCTTCCGCTTTCTTCTGAGTAAATCTTTCCCCTTGCGGACACATTAAGACAACTCTCGGCTTACGCTCTGTTTCTTTCGTTAAATCTTCCACCGCATCAAAAATAGGCTGAGGAGTAAGCACCATACCAGCACCTCCGCCGTAAGGGTAATCGTCTACACTATTATGCTTACTCGTTGTATAATCACGAAAGTTAACAACACGAAGGCTTACCGCTTCTTTTTCTTGCGCCTTCTTTAAGATGGAAGACCCAAATACACCGGTAAACATGTCTGGAAACAACGTTAAAATATCAATTTTCATTATAGTAGCCCTTCCATTACATGAATGGTTACTAATTTATTTTCAATATTAACTTGAAGTACAACATCATCAATGTAAGGAATTAAAAGATCTTGGCCCTTTGGACGTTTAATTACCCAAACATCATTTGCACCAGGAGATAGAATCTCTTTAATCGTTCCTAACGCTTCTCCTTCTTCCGTTACAACACTACAACCAATAATTTCATGGTAGTAGTATTCACCTTCAGCAAGTTCGCCTAACTGCTCTTCTGGTACTTTTATTAAAGAACCTTTAAACTTTTCTGCTTCATCTACATTGTTGTATCCTTCAAATGTTAATAAATCAAATGTCTTATGTTGACGATGAGAAGTTACCTTCACCGGAAGGAAGTCTGTACTTTTCTCATTCGATATGTATAGAGTGTTTCCTACTTTATATCGCTCTTCCGGAAAATCAGTACGAGAAATAACACGAATTTCTCCTCTTACGCCATGAGTATTTACAATTTTCCCTACATTAAACCATTTTGTCATAAATAGTATGTCACCCCTGGTTTCTATATAAATTAAGCATCTCCATTTCACATATGGAACATGCAACTTCTCTTTAAATGTTAAAAAAGGGAGAGGATATAACTCCTCGCCCTTTTTACGTTTATTGAATTTCCAGTGTTACTTTTTCATCATTATGATGTCCCACTGAATACAAGAGCATTCGAATCGCTTTCGCAACTCTCCCTTGCTTACCAATGACTTTTCCAACATCCTCAGGATGTACAGTTAATCGATACTTTATCTCTCCGTTGTAAAGTTCCTGTGTAACTTTTACATCTTCAGGATGATCGACAAGAGGCTTGACAATCGTCTCGACTAACTTCTTCATAGTCATTGCCTCAATTACTTACCTTGTTTAGATAAGTGGAATTTCTCCATGATACCTTGGTTAGAGAATAAGTTACGAACTGTATCAGATGGTTTAGCACCGTTTCCTAACCATTTTAATGCTGCTTCTTCGTTGATCTTAACTTCAGCTGGTTGAGCAACCGGATTATAAGTACCGATTTCCTCAATGAAACGTCCGTCACGAGGAGAACGAGAATCTGCAACAACTACACGATAGAAAGGAGTTTTTTTAGCTCCCATACGTTTTAAACGAATTTTAACTGCCATTTTATAAAGCACCTCCGAATTTATTTCACACAGATAATTATATTAGCAAAAAGACTATTGCTTTGTAAAGTATTTTTTCTTAACAGAGCCATCTTTTTTTCTTACATGAATGGAAACTTCATTCCACCTAGTCCTTTTTTCTTACCTTTTTGCATTCCAGTCATCGTTTTCATCATTTTCTTCATATCATCGAATTGCTTGATTAGACGATTGATTTCTTGTACGGTTGTACCGCTACCTTTGGCAATGCGTTTTTTTCGACTAGCGTTAATTATTTCCGGTTGTTCACGTTCTAATTTAGTCATAGAACGAATAATTGCCTCAATATGCCCAATTTGCTTTTCATCAACTTGCGCATTTTTCAGCCCTTTAATTTTATTTGCACCAGGAAGCATCCCTAACAATTCGTCAAGTGGTCCAAGTTGACGCACTTGTCCAAGTTGTTCTAGGAAATCGTCAAGTGTAAACGAAAGCGTACGCATTTTTTGCTCAAGTTCTTTTGCTTTCTCTTCATCAACTGTAGCTTGCGCTTTTTCAATTAATGTTAAGACGTCGCCCATCCCTAAAATGCGGGATGCCATACGTTCTGGATGGAACGCTTCAATCGCATCTAGTTTTTCACCCATACCAGCAAATTTAATTGGTGTATTTGTTACAGCCTTAATAGATAATGCCGCACCACCGCGCGTATCACCATCTAGTTTCGTTAATACAACACCCGTTAACCCTAACTGATCATGGAAACTTTGTGCAACATTTACCGCGTCTTGTCCTGTCATCGCATCGACAACAAGGAAAATTTCATCCGGATTCGCAACTTCTTTCACTTTCGCTAATTCATCCATTAGTTCTTCATCAATATGCAGGCGACCTGCTGTATCGATTAAAACATAATCGTGATGATCTTCTTTTGCCTTTGCAATCGCTTGTTTCGCAATTTCAACAGGACTTACTTGATCTCCTAAAGAGAAAACAGGCATGTCCAATTGCTTCCCTAATGTTTCAAGCTGTTTAATCGCTGCTGGACGGTAAATATCCGCTGCAACAAGCATCGGTTTACGATTATGCTTTTTACGAAGCAAATTCGCAAGCTTACCTGTTGTCGTCGTTTTACCCGCACCTTGCAGACCAACCATCATTATAACAGTCGGTGGCTTATTAGCAACAGCAATTTTGCTTTGCTCTCCGCCCATAAGTTCTGTAAGTTCTTCCTGTACAACTTTAATTACTTGTTGTCCAGGTGTCAAACTTTTCATTACATCTTGTCCGACAGCACGCTCAGACACACGCTTTACAAAATCTTTTACTACTTTAAAGTTAACATCCGCTTCTAAAAGAGCTAGACGAACTTCTCTCATCATTTCTTTCACATCGGCTTCAGAAACTTTTCCTTTGCCGCGGATTTTTTGCATTGTCTGTTGAAGTCGGTCGGCTAATCCTTCAAATGCCATATTGCCGCCCTCCTAATCTAATTTTTCGATAGCTTCAACAACTTGTTTCATTTCTTCATTCACATGCTCTTCTTCGCTGATTAGCTGTTTTAGCTTTGCAACAAGTCGCTGTCGCTCTTGAAACTTTTGAAGTAATACTAATTTATCTTCATATTCTTCAAGCATCGCTTCAGTCCGTTTAATGTTATCATACACGGCTTGGCGACTTACATCAAATTCTTCCGCAATTTCACCAAGAGATAAATCATCTAGATAATAAAGCGACATATAACTTCTTTGTTTTTGCGTTAACAACGATTGATAAAAATCAAATAAATAGTTCATTCTCGTTGTTTTCTCGAGCATGTTGGATCATCCTTTGTTAAGTGATTTCCCTTTACATCAATTAGTTTACATGGAGTATAAAAGAGTGTCAAGTTTTTTTCTTAACATCACTTATTTTTTATAGAAAAAGAAGCGGTAATACCGCTTCTTTCATTTATACTTCTTCTGTTTCCACTAAATTTGCAAATAAACCATACACATATTGTTCTGGATCAAACTGCTGCAGATCATCCATTTGCTCTCCTAAGCCAACAAATTTCACCGGTACATCCATTTCGTTACGAATTGCTAATACGATACCACCTTTAGCAGTTCCATCTAACTTCGTTAAAACAATACCAGTAACATTCGTTGCTTCACGGAATGTTTTCGCTTGACTTAAACCGTTTTGACCTGTTGTTGCATCAATAACTAGTAACACTTCATGAGGAGCTCCTGGTACTTCACGCTCAATTACACGCTTCACTTTCTCTAACTCTTTCATTAAGTTCACCTTATTTTGCAAACGTCCTGCTGTATCACATAGTAATACATCTACTTTACGCGCTTTTGCAGCTTGTACAGCGTCATACATTACCGCTGCAGGGTCAGAACCAGACCCTTGTTTAATGACTTCTACACCAACGCGATCGCCCCATACTTCTAATTGTTCAATCGCGCCAGCACGGAACGTATCTCCTGCTGCCAATAGGACTGACTTACCTTCTGATTTAAATCTATGTGCCAGTTTACCAATTGTCGTCGTTTTCCCTACACCGTTAACACCTACAAATAAAACAACTGTTAATTGATCTTCTTGCATATTGATTTCATTACTAAAGTCGCTGTCACCTTTATAAATGCCAACTAACTTTTCCGAAATAACAGCTTGTACTTCTTTTGGGTCCTGAATATTTCGGCGCTGCACTTCTTCTTTCAACTGATCAATTAATTCCATTACAGTCGAAACCCCTACGTCTGCGCCGATTAAAATCTCTTCTAACTCTTCAAAGAAATCTTCATCCACTTTACGGTAACGATAGACTAAATCATTTACTTTATCCGCAAATGAATTTCTCGTTTTTTCCAATCCGTGTTTAAATTTCTCTGTTACTGTATCGGTTTGTTTTGAAATTTTTTCTTTAAGTTTTTTAAAAAAGCTCATGCTTCCCATCCTTCCTATTTACTCGCCACAAGTTCTTCCCCGTCATCTAAACGAACAGAAACAAGCTTAGATACACCTGATTCTTGCATCGTTACACCATACAATACATCAGACTCTTCCATTGTACCTTTCCTGTGTGTAATTACAATAAACTGCGTCTCATCACTAAATTTCTTTAAATATTGCGCAAAACGAGCAACATTCGCTTCGTCTAGAGCCGCTTCTACTTCGTCTAGTACACAGAATGGTACTGGGCGTACTTTTAAAATACCAAATAAAAGCGCTATTGCCGTTAAAGCACGTTCTCCACCTGACAGTAAACCTAAGTTCTGCAATTTCTTTCCTGGTGGTTGTGCAACAATATCAATACCAGTATTTAATATGTCTCCAGGATCCGTCATTACTAAATCCGCTCTACCGCCTCCGAATAATTCAGTAAATACAGATTGAAACTCCGTTCGAATCCCTTCAAAAGTAGTGGAAAAACGTTTTTTCATTTCTTCATCCATCTCAGTAATAAGTTGGTGCAATGTCGCTTTCGCTTCTTCTAAATCATCTCGTTGCTCTAGTAAGAACGTATGACGTTCCGCTACTCGCTCGTATTCATCAATTGCACCCAAGTTTACTGTACCTAACTCTTCTATGGATAGTTTTATTAATTTCACCTTTTTACGCGCATCTTCTGCAGGCATCATCATTGTATACTTCAGTTTTGCTGCTTCAAATGAAATCGTATATGTTTCACGTAAATGTTGCAATCTATTTTCCAACTCAACATCAAGTCGGTTAATTTTCACTTCTTGATCTTTCAACAACTCAAGAATATATTTATGCTTGCCTAACGTTTCCTTCACATTACGTTCTAAATGCTCCACTCTCTCTTGTAATGATACACGTTGTTCACGGCGAGAGCGAATTAATTCTGAAGTTTGATTACGATCATATGCTTTTTTCTCAATCATATTCGTAATTTGTTCTTCACCACTTGAATTAGATGTCATTTCTTGCTTTAAGAATGCTAAATCTTCTTTTGTTTTTACAAGTGTTGTATCAGTTTCTTCTTTTTCCTTCGTTAATCGTTCAACTTTTTCTTTTTGATTAGACAAACGTTGTTGTTGTTCAGCCGCTTGTACTTTCAGCTCAGTCATTTCCTTCTGAACTTTTTCTTTTGAAGAATGTTGCTCACTTTTTTGTTTCGTTAACGCGACGATTTTGCTATCTAATTCCGAAATCTCTGCTTGAAGAGTTGCTAAAATCTTTTCTAACTCTCCTTTACGTCCTTGCATTTTCACTTGATCTTGTAAAAATCCTTCTATCTCTAAGTCGTATATAGATAAGCGATCATTAATTCGATGTTCTTCTAATTCTAATTGATTAATTTCTTCTCTTAATTTTTGTTCATCTGCACGCTCAGTTTCTACACCTTGGCGTAGTTCGCGTATTTGTACTTCTTTTTCTTGAATCTCTTGCTTTACTGCTTTAACAAAGTTTTCTAGCTTCGTTGTTTTTTCTTCCATATCAGTGAGCTTTTTAGTCCATTCTTCAAGTTCACGCTGACGTCCTAATAAAGAAGATTTCGCCTGTTTTACAGCTCCACCAGTCATTGAACCCCCAGGATTCACTACGTCACCTTCAAGTGTTACAATACGATAGCGATATTGTAATTGTTTCGCTAATTCATTTGCACCGCGTAAATCTTTCGCAACAACAACTGTACCTAATAGGCTCGAAACGACATTCTCGTATTTATTATTGTACTGCACAAGTTCTGCCGCTACTCCTACAAACGATGGATGTTGATTCACAACACGTAACTGTTCAAATGATAACGATCTACTTTTAATAACAGCTTGCGGTAAAAACGTTGCACGTCCATGTTTATTCTGCTTTAAAAATGCAATTGCATTACGAGCATGTTCCTCTGTTTGTACAACGATATGCTGCATTGCTGCACCTAGAGCAATTTCCATTGCAACTTCATATTCTTTCGGTACCGTTAACAGTTCCGCAACAGCACCCTCGATACCTTGCAACCTATTTTCTCTAGCTTTCAATACTTCACGTACACCTTGGTAGAAACCAGAATAGTCCTCTTGCATCTCTTCTAGCATTTCTTTTCGTGAGCGCGCCTGTTGTACAAATTGATATGCTTGATACAGTTTTGTTTCATTTTCACTATACTGCGCCTTACATTTCCCGAGCGCCGCTTCTGTTTTCTGTATGTTCGAAATGATACCAGCTATTTTTTCTTTCACTTGTTCATAACTTTCAACAAGTTTCGTCTTTTTCGCTGTGATTTCCATACGCATTTCTACATATTTCGCATTCTCTTCATCAAGACGTTCATTTTTAGAGTTTTGCTGTTTAGACTGTTCTTCAATCATAGATAATTCATTACGCTGACTAGCTTGTTGATTTAAAAGTTCAATATAATCCCCTTTTAAATTCTCAATCTGTTCCTCTAAATTATCCGCAAAAGTTGCAAGCAGTTGTTCATTATCAAGCAAATTTCTCTCCAATTCTTTTACTTGATCTACAAATTGCATTAACACTTCTGTACTTGATTCAATTTCACCATCATAACTTTTAGCTTTTTCTGTCAATTCAACAATTAACTGTTCAAGTTGTGCACAATGCGTCGTAGCATTTTGCTTCCTCTCTTTTAACAGCTCACGTTGTCCTTCTAATTTTTCTAGCTCTTTGCTAGAAAGAAGAAGAACTTCTTGCAAGGAATCTACAGACTCATCTACCGCTTGTAATTGTCCACGTAACTCCTCAAGCTCTTCTTCACTTTTTTGTAAATGCGTTGACATTTTAGCTTCTTCGTTTTTATTATGCCCAAACTGACTTCGAAGCGCTTCCCATTTCTCATGCAATTCTTCAATTTCATGTACAATAAGCGCAGCTTCTACTTTCTCTAACTCTTCTTTTTTCTCGAGATAATCTTTCGCAATAGAAGCTTGTCTCTCTAACGGTTCTACTTGAATACTCAATTCATGAATAATATCTTGTACACGATTTAAGTTTTCTTGTGTATCCGCTAATTTCCCTTCAGCTTTCTTTTTGCGAAGTTTGTATTTCAGCACACCTGCCGCTTCTTCAAATACACCGCGACGTTCTTCTGATTTACTACTTAAAATCTCTTCCACTTTCCCCTGACTAATAATTGAAAAGGCTTCTCTTCCCATGCCAGAGTCCATAAATAAATCGATAATGTCTTTCAATCTACAAGATTGTTTATTTATATAAAAGTCACTATCACCTGAACGAGATACACGGCGCGTTACACTCACCTCGTTATATTCAATCGGTAAACGTTGATCTTCATTATTTAAAGTTAATGTTACTTCAGCTACATTAACCGCTCTCCTCGTTTCACTACCGGCAAAAATAACATCCTCCATCTTTGCACCACGTAATGATTTTGCAGATTGTTCACCAAGTACCCAGCGAATTGCATCAGTAATATTACTTTTCCCGCTCCCATTAGGCCCTACTACAGACGTAACACCTGGAACAAAATCGACAGATACACGCTCAGCAAAAGATTTAAATCCTGCTATTTCTAATCTTTTTAAAAACACGAAAGGTCTTCCTCCTATTCTCCGTTGTTATATACGTTGTCTGTACGAAACCAAGCTATAATACGGATTTACTTTCCTTTCATTTATCTACAAAAGAAAAGTTTCATTCTATGCATAAGGAATCCCCCTATTCAAAGGGGGATTCCTTATAGTTGTTCTTTTAATTTTTTCAATGCTTCTGCAGCAGCTTGTTGCTCTGCTTCTTTTTTCGACTTACCACTACCAAGACCTAACGCTACATTATTTAATGTAACACGTGACACAAATTCTCGATTATGGGCTGGTCCTTTTTCTTGCAAAATTTGATACTCAATGTTGCCACTACCATCACGCTGGATCAATTCTTGCAATTGACTCTTATAATCCATCACATGAGAAAAAGCACCTTCATTAATTTTCGGATACACAATTTCTTTTAAGAATCCCCAAACTGTTTCTAGCCCTTGATCAAGATAAAGGGCACCAATAAACGCTTCAAAGACATCCGCTAATAAAGCTGGTCGTTCACGTCCACCTGTCATTTCTTCACCTTTCCCTAATAAAACAAGGCTTCCAAATGACAGCTCATTTGCAAAACGAACAAGAGATGGCTCACATACAATAGCTGCACGTAGTTTTGTTAACTCTCCTTCGCTCATTGTCGGATATTTTTGAAACAGATACTGCGATACAGTAAGTTCCAATACTGCATCTCCAAGAAATTCGAGACGCTCATTGTCTTCATGCGGTTTTTTTCGATGCTCATTCACATACGATGAATGCGTAAATGCTTGAGTCAATAATTTTTCATCTGTAAACGTAATACCTATCTTTTCTTGAAACACTTTAAACGCTTCACGATATTTTGTTTCGTATTTTTTTTCTCTATATTTTCGGTACGGCATAGGTCCCTCCAGATATAAGCCGAGAAAGCCCCGCTAAATAACGGGACTTCACTTAAGCATTATAGATGACTCTCTATGTAAGTCACAGCATCGCCAACAGTAGCAATCTTTTCAGCATCTTCATCAGAAATTTCCATTTCGAATTCATCTTCTAATTGCATTACAAGTTCTACTACATCTAGGGAGTCTGCGCCTAAATCTTCTTTAAAGCTTGCAGCTGGTACTACTTCAGTTTCTTCTACACCTAAACGATCAACGATGATTTTTGTTACACGCTCTAAAACATCTGCCATTCCATTCACCTCCCCTCAAATATTATATTAAATATTGTCCAAAAAAACTAGATGAAATCGATTCTTTTATTACATTACCATTCCGCCATCAACATTTAACGTTTGTCCTGTAACATATTTGCTTTGATCCGAAGCAAAAAACGTTACAGCATTCGCGATATCTTGCGCTTCACCAAACTGTGCAGCCGGAATAACTTTTAACATTTCACCTTTTATATTTTCATCTAATACGTCCGTCATATCAGTTGCAATAAATCCAGGAGCAATTGCATTAACAGTTATATTTCGACTTGCTAATTCTTTTGCTGATGTTTTTGTTAATCCAATTACACCAGCTTTAGCAGCAACATAATTAGCCTGCCCTGGATTTCCTACAACACCAACAACAGAAGCAATATTTATTATTCTACCATGACGTTGGCGCATCATATAACGAGATACTGCTTTTGTACATAAGAATACACCTTTTAAGTTTGTATTAATAACTGTATCCCATTCTTCTTCTTTCATACGCATTAATAAATTATCTTTTGTTACGCCAGCGTTATTTACAAGAATATCGACTTGTCCAAATGTATCTACTGTTTGTTTCACCATATTTGTAACATCTTCAGCATTTGCAACATCTGCTCTTACCGCAATTGCATCTGAACCTAATTTCTTGATTTCATCTACTACTTCATTCGCCTTTTGTTCATTACCAGCATAATTTACTACTACATTTGCCCCTTGTTTCGCTAAATCGATTGCAATCGCGCGACCAATTCCACGTGAAGCACCAGTTACTAATGCTACTTTCCCTTTTAACATCAGTTTTCTCCTCTCAAATTTGAAATGGTATCTTTTAATGTCGCTTCATCATATATGGCATATGCTTTCACTGATGAATCAATCGACTTCATAAGCCCAGCAAGTACTTTTCCAGGTCCAATTTCAATAAATATATCCACACCTTGTTTCACCATAGTTTCAATAGATGGGTACCATAATACAGGTGAATACAGTTGTTCAATTAGCTTCTCTTGAATATCTGCACCACGTGTAATAACATCTGCTGTAACATTTGCTATAACAGGAATATTCGTATCCTGAATTGTAATTTCATCTAACACACTTTGAAACTTCTCAGCAGCTGGCTTCATAAGAGAGGAATGAAATGGTCCACTTACTTTAAGCGAAATTGCTCTTTTAGCACCATTTTCTTTCGCTCTTTGAGAAGCAAGTTCTACCCCTTGAATTGTTCCAGAAATTACAATTTGCTTCGTACTATTCATGTTTGCAATCTGTACTGCATACCCTTCACTTGTTACTTCTTCTGTAACTCGTTTCAGCATATCTGGATCAGCACCTAAAATAGCTGCCATTGCCCCTTCCCCACCAGGAACGGCTTCTTCCATATATTCGCCACGTTTTCTTACAGCATATACAGCATCTTCAAAAGTTATAGCACCAGCTGCCACAAGAGCGCTATATTCACCTAAACTATGTCCTGCTACAAAATCAGGTGTAATGTCATACTCTTTCAAAGCTGTCAAAATAGCAAAACTCGTTGTTAATAATGCAGGTTGTGCATTTGTCGTTAATGTAAGCTTTTCCTGCGGCCCTTCAAAAATCACCTCTGAAAGTGAATCGTGCAACACCTCATCTGCTTTCGCAAACACTTTCGCAACCTCGTTATTATTCTCCGCTAACTGTCTACCCATTCCAACTGCCTGTGAACCTTGGCCCGGAAAAAGAAATGCTATTTTTCCCATTTCAAATCCTCCTCTTATTGAAGCGGCTCCTTCTCCATTACACTTGAAATTGTAGGAATTACTTCTTTCGCTACCATTTCTCTCGTTTGACGAATCGCACTAAATATCGATTGGTCATTTGAAGAACCGTGAGCCTTAATGACAGGAGCTTTCAATCCAAACAATGCCGCTCCTCCATACTCCGAATAATCCATTTTATCTTTTAATACCATAAGTTTTGGTTTTAATACCGCTGCTGCTAATTTGCTCGTAAACGAACTCATTAATTGCTCTTTTAACATAGAGAATAGCGCAAGCGCGGTTCCTTCTAGTGATTTTAGAGCTACGTTCCCTGTAAAACCATCACACACAACAACATCTGCTACACCTTGCAATAAATCTCTTGATTCAACGTTTCCAACAAAATTAATTGGTGCATCTTTGAGCATAGCAAAGACCTGTTTTGAAAGCTCGTTTCCTTTTCCATCCTCTGTTCCAACATTTAAAAGTCCAACACGAGGGTTTTTAATTCCTCTTACCTTCTCTGCGTAAACAGAACCCATCACTGCATATTGATATAAATGAACTGGTTTTGCATCAACGTTTGCTCCAACATCTAACATAACAAAACCTTCTCCATCAACAGTTGGCATTGTCGGTGATAAAGCTGGTCGTTCAATTCCTTCCATACGACCGACAACAAATAATCCTGCTGCCATTAAAGCCCCTGTACTACCTGCTGATATACAAGCATCTGCAATACCATCTTTCACTTGCTGCGCTGCTAGTACCATTGAAGCTTGTTTTTTTCGACGAACCGCCCTTACTGGCTCATCTGTCGATTCAATTTTTTCGTCTGTATGAAGGATAGTAATTCGCTCTTCACTCGTTAAGTATTGACGGATTTCTGCTTCTTTCCCTACTAACGTAATATGTAAATCTGAATATTCCTTAATAGCTTTCATTGCTCCTAATACTACAGCCTTTGGAGCGTGATCTCCGCCCATTGCATCTATTGCGATTTTCATAAGTTGTTACCTTCCTCACTATTATTACTAGATCGATACATTTCAAAAGTGCCTGTAAAAACAAGTTCTTCTCCAACAAAGCTACGCACTTTGACAACCGTCCGTCCTTTATCATTCTCTACATCTTCAACGCGCGCTTTTGCAACTACACGTTCTCCTAATTTTACAGGACGAATGTATCGAATGGTAGACTTTGCAGTTAAAGCTAATTCTTCATCAATAACTGCAACAGCTAGTGAGTTTGCTTGCGCAAACAAATGATGCCCACGAGCAATTTGATTTCTTTTAAATACATGTTCTACCTTTACTTCAAAGATAGATATCGCATGTCTATCTAATTCTATATCGATAATTTCTCCGACAACCTCTTCTAACGGTAAAGATTTCACATCTTCTTCATGTTGTTTTGTAGCCACATGCTTAATTCGTTCTCTCAATTCAGGAATAGATAACTCCATACGATCCAGACGAACAGTCTGTATGCTCACTTGAAATTTTTCTGCTAAATCTTCATCCGTTATAAAAGGATTCGTTTCTATTGTTTGTTGTAATAATTCTTGTCTTTCTTTTTTACTTCTTCTCTTTTTCATACCGCACCATCCATTTTTATGACTAGGTACTAACAGTAGTATATAATCATTAAAAGTAGAATGCAACAAAAACTTTTGCAGACTACTTTTAATCGAGCTTCTCTCCCTGGAACACACCTGTTCCGTCAAGATAAGTACGCAACGAAGCATACTGATCATTATGCCAAAACGCTTCTGAATCAACTAGTATCGCCGCATCTTGTCTCGCTGTTTCTAACGCCCGATAATCATGTACCATATCAGCAACCTTAAATTCTGGTAGACCACTTTGCTTACTTCCAAAGAAATCCCCAGGACCTCGTAACTCTAAATCTTTTTCTGACAATACAAATCCATCATTTGTTTCAGTCATAATACGCATTCTTTCTTTTCCTGTTTCTGATTTCGGGTCTGCAATTAATAAGCAATATGATTGTTCACTACCACGCCCAACACGCCCCCTGAGCTGATGAAGCTGCGATAAACCGAAACGCTCCGCGTCATAAATAACCATAACAGTCGCATTTGGTACATTCACACCTACTTCAACAACTGTTGTCGAAACAAGAATTTGCACTTTATTTTCACTAAACTGTCCCATTATCTCTTCTTTTTCTTGAGATGATAGTCTCCCATGCATTAATCCAACTTGGCACTTACCTTGATAATGATGAGTCAGCATACTATGTAAATCGATAGCATTTTGTACATCAAGTTTCTCAGACTCTTCAATAAGAGGACAAATAACATATGCCTGTCTTCCTTTTTTTATCTCTTTCTCCACAAAGCCGAGAACACGGTCTAACATATCATGTTTTGCCCAATACGTTTCGATTACCTTTCTACCAGCTGGCATTTCATCGATAATAGAAACGTCCATCTCTCCAAATGCCGTAATAGCTAACGTTCGCGGAATTGGGGTTGCCGTCATAAACAATACATCTGGACTTTCACCTTTCTCACGTAAAACCCGGCGCTGCGCTACACCAAATCGATGCTGTTCATCGGTAATAACGAGACCTAACCTATGAAATATAACTTCATCTTGAATTAAAGCGTGCGTCCCAACAAGGATATCTACTTCTCCCTGCTCTAATCTCGCCAAAATTTCCCGACGTCTCGCACCCTTAACAGAACTCGTTAACAGTTCAACCGTCATACCGAAACGAGAAAACGTCTCCGCAAGCGACTGATAATGTTGTTCGGCTAAAATTTCTGTAGGAACCATTAAAGCACCTTGATAATGAGCTAATTTTGCGGCATAGAGACCAATCGCAGCAACAACTGTTTTCCCAGAACCAACGTCACCTTGCAACAGCCTGTTCATCCGATAAGGAGATGTCATATCCTTTAAAATTTCATCTACAACCCGGTGCTGTGCACCAGTTAACGGAAACGGAAGTGCATCGATAAATTCTTGTAATTCTGTTGACGGGATTTCCTTCTTCGTACCTTTTGAATTTTCTCTCTCCATTTTCCTTAGTGTTTGCATTTTTAGCTGAAATAAGAAAAACTCCTCATATACAAAACGGCGACGAGCTTGCTTTAAATCTTCTTGCCCTACCGGAAAATGCAACGCCCTGAGTGCTTCATAACGTGGTAATAATTTATACCGATTTAACAAACCATCTGGTAGCACTTCGACCATAGAATCTCCATACTCCTTTAGCGCTTGTGCAATAAAACGGCGCATCTGTTTTACTGTAAGCTTTCCTTTCACTGAATATACAGGCTCTACTTCTTGTTGACGAACAACCGATCCAAAATGAAGCTCTGATACAGCAATTGTTTGACGATGTTGATCCCATTTACCAGTAATCGTTACCGTTTCATCCAAATTTAACTTTTGCTTATAGTAAGGTCTATTAAAACATACAGCCGTAATTAAATAACGACCGACGAGAACACGAACTGTAAGACGTGATTTTTTCTTACCATAGTATTGTAGTAACGGAGCACTATGAACTTTCCCTTCAACTGTTACACGCTCATCATGCTTTACTTCAGCAAGATCTTTCATTGCATAATCTTCATAACGGTACGGAAAATGCTCTAATAGATGAGAAACTGTATAAATTCCCATCTCGTGTAGTAATTCAGATGTTTCTCCTCCGATTCCCTTTACATCTGTAACAGGAACTTGTACAACGTCATTCAAGATTCTCACACTCCGTCACATTATTTTCTTTGTTACACTCTATTTGAGTATCAATTAACATCTGCAATCGCTATCTTTCACCTTATATATTCTATCATAGGCATTCTAAGAGAAACTACTCAAATCCCTTATACACAACAAGTAAAAAAGAGCCTCACTATTAGCAGCAAGGCTCTTTTCTTTATTCCATATGCTAGCCTTTTGAATAAAAACTAGTAATAACGTTCACATTACTACTTCTGATCCATTAGCAAGTAAGTGATCCATTTATTTTCAAAACGAATCTTTTTTATTCTACAGAGAAGATGAAAGAATACACTGGTTGATTCCCAGCATGCACTTCTACTTCAGCATCTTCAAATTTCTCTTCTACAAATGCAACTAACTCAGCTACTTCTTCATCAGTTGCATCTTCACCTTGTAGAATCGTTACGATTTCAGACTCTTCATCAATCAATGCTTCTAATAATTGCTTTGCAGCTCCTACTTTTTCAGCATTTGTTGATACGATTTTTCCATCCGCAATGCACATGAAATCGTCTTTTTGAATTGCTACACCGTCAATTTCCGTATCACGAACAGCATACGTAATTTGACCCGTTTTCACATGAGATAAAGCTTCTTTCATGTTTTCTTCATTTTCTTCTAACGTTCCAACTGGATTAAATGCTAACATTGCAGCCATACCTTGAGGAACTGTTTTTGAACGAATAACAATAACTTCTTGATCAACAACTGACGCTGCTTGTTCTGCTGCCATCACGATGTTTCCGTTATTTGGTAAGATGATGATTTTTTCAGCATTCGCCTCTTCAATCGCCTTCACAATATCCTCCGTACTCGGATTCATCGTTTGGCCACCTTCGATTACTTTCGTTGCACCAATGCTCTCAAATAAAGTTTTAATACCAGATCCCATAGCTACAGTTACGATACCATATGGTTGTTTTTCTTTCGATTGAGTTGTTTGCTCAGGAACCATAGTAGGTTCATCTAATAAAGCGGTATGCTGTTCACGCATATTTTCTACTTTAATCTTAATTAAACTACCATAGCGTTGCCCATAATTCATAGGATCTCCAGGATGTTCCGCATGAATATGAACCTTAACAACCTCATCATCTGATACAACAAGTAGTGAATCTCCGTATACACTAATATCTTCACGGAATTTTTGTTCAGAGAAATTATGTTCCTTCATTTTTTCAGGCTCTAATTTCACCATGAATTCCGTGCAATATCCATACTTTATATCTTCTGTACTCAATTGGCTTTGTACACTACGGTGATGTTCTGCGCGTACCATGTCATTCATAGATGGTTGGGCAGACACATCAGAAGAAATTGTTTCTCCTTTTAAGTCAGCTAAAAATCCTTCATATACAACAACAAGACCTTTACCACCGCTATCTACAACGCCAACTTGCTTTAATACAGGTAATAAATCTGGCGTACGATTTAACGATGCATTGGCTTCTTTCACAACGTCTTCCATAAACAAAACAAAGTCGCGCTGTTTTTTCGCAACTGTCACTGCATATTTACCCGTTTCTCTTGCAACCGTTAAAATCGTTCCTTCAATCGGTTTCATAACCGCTTTGTAAGCCGCTTCTACCCCAGCATCTAAAGCTGCAGCAAAATCAACTGTTGTTAATTCTTCTTTTTGTTCAATGGATTTTGAAAAACCACGGAATAACTGAGATAAAATAACACCAGAGTTACCACGAGCTCCCATTAATAATCCTTTGGCTAAACTTACACCGACTTTACCAGCGTGCTGTGAAGGATTTGCTTTCACTTCACGTGCGCCTGAAGTCATTGATAAGTTCATGTTTGTACCGGTATCGCCATCTGGAACTGGAAATACGTTTAATGCATCAACAAGCTGAACATTATTTGTTAAATTATTCGCTCCTTGCATGATCATTTGTGATAAACGTTTCCCATCAATTTTTTGAATTGACACAGATTTTCCTCCTTAATGCACATTACAAGTTTATTACTTTAACTCCTTGTACGTAGATGTTTACAGAATCTACTGCTAGTCCTACAGTTTGATCTAATGTATATTTCACTTTCGTCTGCACGTTATGTGCTACTTCTGAAATTTTCGTACCATAGCTCACAATAATATACATATCAATATGTACTTCATCTTCATCTTTACGAACAATAACACCTCTAGTAAAATTTTCTTTTCGTAAAATGTCTGTTAATCCATCTTTTAACTGATTTTTTGATGCCATACCTACGATACCGTAGCAATCTACCGCGGCACCTCCAGCAATTGTTGCAATTACATCTGTACTAATATCAATTTGTCCGTACTTCGTTTTAATTTCAATTGACATCTCGTTTCCCCCTTCATAAATGGTGAAAGTGAGCTAGACTACTTTAGTTACTATCATATAATCTTTTCAAAGAAAATTCCATCGTTCTTTCTTTTCACTCTCATATTTTATGTTTTATACTACACTTTTCTATGATGAGCAAAATAGTCCATTGTTATTATACAACATGTACCACTATAATATGTCAAGCAAATTTTCTTGATTTCAACTTTTCTTCACTTACATATAGTGTCAAGTAATTTTTCTTGATTTCTTTTTTCTACAGTGTTGCATTCTCTTTTTAGTTGTGTTAAATTATAGTAGTGTTTTTAGCATCGCAAAAAAGACTAACATTGAAAAATTACGTATGGTAAGGTGTCAAGGGAGGGAAATATAAATGGCTCGTGTTTGTGCTATCACTGGAAGAAAAGCTCGTTCTGGTAACTCTCGTTCTCACGCAATGAACGCTACAAAACGTAAATGGGGCGCTAACCTTCAAAAAGTTCGCGTACGCATCGACGGTAAAGTTCAACGTGTTTACGTTTCTGCTAGAGCATTAAAATCTGGCAAAATCGAACGTGTTTAATAATAAAAAAAAGAGCCGCTAGGCTCTTTTTTTACTATACCAATGGAAAAAGCACCTATTATCGGTGCTTTTTTTAGTCTTTTTTGAAGGTGTTTAACATCGCACGAACAATTCCACCAAGAAATTTAGGTAACTTAATTGTATAAAATCTCATGGTTTCCCTCCTAATCCCCTTTACTCCACTTGCCCACTATATGATGCAAGGAGCAAAATTGTTTCTTCAATCAGTGCTTCTTATCATCATTAATATGCCAGATGCGAATGAAAAAGTACCTTTTTCCTCAATGAGTTCATTACTAATACAAAGTGTCGATCCCCACTCTATCGTTTTATTAGTAAGAGGGTACTTAAATCCTTGTAGTGTAATACCTTCTACACTTTCAGTAACTGGCACAAATGATACATAGGGGAAATTTTTATTTATTCCAATTGTATATGTACCAACTTTTTTCACCATTATTTCATTTTTATTATCCACAATACACATTTCCACTTTTGCTTCTAAACCCTTTAAAAGCATCTGTATATTTGCTAAACCATGATCCAACCGCCCACCAGTTGCACCAAAAATACGAATTAATTTGGGTTTCTGTTCTAAAGCCCAACTAATTGCAATCTCTAAATCCGTTTGATCTTTTTCTCGTGGAACAATATGTAATTCATCTGTTTGCTGTCCCATCCATACTAATTCTTCTTCAGTTACTGAATCGTAATCTCCGAACGCAACAGATGGAGTAATCCCTCTTTTTAGTAAATGGTACACTCCTCTATCAACCGCCGCCCACACTACTTCTTCATTTTCATATCGAGAAAAATCTGCGCAATATTCTGCAGGGCCTCCTGCTAAAATATGAATAATCATTTTTCCTTCCCCTTCTATTGTAAAAAGGCAATCTGCCATTCGGTAGATTGCCTTTTTACATATTTTTCGCTCTATCCTTTCTAAATAGTGAAGTCTTACTAAACCCGAAACTTCACTAGGATAGGGATCTGTTCATTCATTATCCACGAATGATACGGATCGCTTCACCGCGGTCTTTTTGATTGTATACCGCTGATCCAGCTACAAGTACATTTGCTCCTGCTTCAACACAAAGTCTTGCCGTTTCAGCGTTGACACCACCATCAACTTCAATTTCGACTTCTAGATTTCGCTCTTTAACCATTTCTGCAACTTGTTTAATTTTCGGTAATACAGAATGGATAAATTTCTGTCCACCAAATCCAGGATTCACCGTCATAAGTAATACCATATCTATATCTTCTAACACATGCTCAATCACCGAAACTGGCGTATGTGGATTTAATACAACCCCTGCTTTAATGCCATGAGATTTAATTAACTGAATTGTACGATGTAAATGAGGACACGCCTCTACATGAACAGTAATAATATCCGCTCCCGCTTTCGCGAAAGTTGGGATATAGTTATCAGGATTTTCAATCATTAAATGCACATCTAACGGTAATGATGTAATCGGACGGATCGCTTCTACAATTAATGGCCCAATCGTAATATTCGGTACAAAATGCCCGTCCATTACATCGACATGAATGTAATCAGCTCCGCCTTTTTCTACATCTTTAATTTCTTCCCCTAATTTTGAAAAATCTGCTGATAAGATCGATGGTGCAATTTTAATCATAACTAATACCTCGGCTTTCTCTCTCTAATTTCTTCTACGAATTGTTGGTAATTCTTATAACGATATTCTGTAATCTTTCCTTCTTCAACCGCAGCTTTCACCGCACATTTCGGTTCAGAAAGATGTGTACACCCTCTAAATTTACAGTATTGGCTCGCTTCTTTCAACTCAGGAAAACAATATGTAAGATCTTCTACCTCTATATCTATGAAATCAAGTGAACTAAAACCAGGTGTATCCGCAACAAGTCCACTTCCAACTGCAATTAATTCCACGTGTCTTGTCGTATGTTTTCCGCGTCCTAAATGTGAGGAAATATCATTTGTTTTTAGTTCTAAATCCGGACGTAATACGTTAAGCATCGAAGATTTCCCAACACCTGATTGGCCAGCAACGACAGAAACACAACCTTCTAAAAATGGTTTTAAAATAGCAATACTTTCCGATGTATTTATAGAAGTAAATAATACATCATAACCCATTTCACGATAATCATTTGCATAAGCTTCAACGGTTTCTCGCATCTTTTCATCCACTAAATCCATCTTACTAATACAAATAATCGGCTTAATGTTATGATATTCAATCAGCACTAAAAATCGATCTAACAGTCCAGGATTAAAATCTGGTTCTACTGCAGAGAAAACAAGGATTGCTTGATCCACATTAGCAATAGGAGGCCTAACAAGTTCATTTTTTCGATCAAATACTTCAAGCACGTAGCCTTCCGTTGGGTTATCTGCTTGAAAAACGACTTGGTCTCCTACAAGTGGTGTAATTTTATTTTTTCTAAATACACCACGCCCACGACATTGTGTAACCCCTTCTTCATGTTGTACATAATAAAATCCACTTAAAGCTTTTACAATTTTTCCTTCTGGCATATAATTCTCCTTTATTTTGTATAAAGTGAAGCTGTAATTAAAACGAATAGACTAGAGTTCTTTAAACAATTATTTTAAAACCCACCAATATATAACCAGGTTCATATATTTAATCTCTACCATCAATTCGAAATATTTTTTACAACAATATCACTTGTATAGCTTTTTGAATCATATATTTTTGCCTGTTATACAGTCCACCTTGTAGACAGCATAACAGGCAAGGGTAATGCATTCCATTCTCTATAAAAAGAAAATGGAATTCACTATTATTGAGTTGGATATGGTACTTCCTTATCGATAATCGTTACTCCATCCCGTACGATTTTATAGTGACCCTTTGAGCCTTCTTGAATTACAAATTCTAAAGAAATTGTTGCCGACTCTGAAATCGTTCTAGTTTCAATTGGTCTATCCATCTTTTGTTGCATATCTTCTTTATAAATTTCTATTGTTTGCGGTTTTTTCTCACCTATTATAGAAGACTCATATGGGATAGAAATGTTATCCACCTTCACTGTTTTTGTTACTTTCGGCTTAGGGCCATTCGAGATGATAAGTGTCACTTTATCTCCTTCTTTTAACGGAGTTCCTGGTTTTGGCGATTGCGAAATTACAAGACCTTTATCAACCGTATCTGAATACTCTCGTTTTATATCTGGAGTTAATTTTCTCTCATTCAAATCACCAGTTGCACTATTTTCAGTCCATCTTGAAAAATCACCTGGTCTATTTTGATAAGGACCTTTACTTATCCAAACTTTCAGTTCTTGCTCCGCCTCTACAACCATTTGATCAGGTGTCGGTATTTGTTCTACAATTTCACCTTTTGGTTTATCATTTTCAATATAATTTTCAGTAACCTGTTTATATCTTTCTTCTAACTCGGGTTTTACACTCTCAAAGTTTTGACCTGTAAAATCCTTCATCTTACTTTTCTTTTTTCCACCTGATTGATAGATAGTAATTTTAGAACTTTCCTTCACTACTCTTCCTGCTACAGGATCAGTTTTTATTACATCTCCAGCTTCCACATCATCTGTATATACAATATTAGGTTCTGTCACTTCAAAACCTTTTTCTACCAACTTATTTACAGCTGTCGTATATTTCATACCAGCCACATCAGGAACTTTTACATCTTTCGGAATAAAGAATCCCGGAATAACAGTAAGAGCTAATGTTATTCCAATTGCTAAAAGTAAAAATGTCGTAATTAAAACCTTAATCCATTTATTACTTCGTTTTTTCTTCTTATCTAATTCAGTATGTTCTTTTCTTTTTGGTTCATCCACTTTACTTCCACTTAAAACAATCGTTTCATCAGTTACATTTTCAAATAATTGTTCTTGTTGGATAATTGGAATCGCTTTCGTCGCTTCCATATCTTCTGGTATGTAAAATGGCTGTTCATTAATTCGTTCTGGATATAAAGCCGTTTCAATATCTCGTTTCATCGCATTAGCAGATTGGTATCGATGGAACGGATCTTTAGCAGTTGCCTTTAATATAATATTCTCAACACTTTGCGGAATATTTTCATTCCATCTTCTTGGAGACGGTATTTCACTTTGTAAATGTTTTAAAGCTATTGCAACAGCAGATTCACCAGAAAACGGTTGTCTTCCTGTTAACAATTCGAACATAACAATACCAAGCGAATAAATATCTGATTGTTTATTTGCTATCCCGCCGCGCGCTTGTTCTGGTGATAAATAATGCACCGAACCAAGTACTGAATTTGTATGTGTAATAGTTGTTGCACTTGTAGCTGTCGCAATTCCAAAATCTGTTACTTTTACTACTCCATCAGCTCGAATTAAAATATTGTGCGGTTTTATATCACGATGCACAATTTCAAAATGATGAGCGTGTGCCATGGCGGATGTTAATTGCTCCATAATATCAAGAGCTTCCCCTATAGGTAACATCCCTTGCTCAATTATGTATTGCTTTAATGTTTGTCCAGGTACATACTCCATTACAAGATAATATATACCATCTTCTTCTCCAACATCATACATATTCACAATATTTGGATGCGACAACGTTGTAACAGATTGCGCTTCTCGATGGAAACGTTTAATAAACTCTTCGTTATTGGAATAGTCGAGTCTTAATATTTTCACCGCTACATCTCGGCCGAGTATGTCATCATGAGCTAAATATACATTGGCCATCCCTCCACCGCCAATCATTTTTAGCAGCTTATAACGGTCATTTAAGCGTTTTCCAATCAGCACGTTGCACTTCACCTACTTTCGTTTGTCGAATCCGCATAATCAATAAGAACAAGAGTAATATTATCCTCTCCACCACGATCATTCGCCAATTGAATGAGACTTTGCACCTTAGCTTCGAGCTGTTCATTTAACTGTAAAATTTGTTGCATATCAGTCATAGGGACTTTATTAGACAATCCATCAGAGCAAAGAAGCAATTGATCATCTTCTTCAAGTACCAATGTTTTAACATCTAATCCGACTTTTTCTTCTGTTCCTAGCGCTCTTAACAAAACATTTTTTTTCGGGTGGTATTCTGCATCTTCCTTTGAAATTTCACCATGTCTCACAAGTTCATTTACAAGTGAATGATCTTCCGTTACGAGCGACATTACTCCCTCTGATACCATATAACAACGACTATCTCCTATATGACCTATTGTTACAAAATTAGGCGTACAAATTGCTATGATAATCGTTGTTCCCATACCATCACACTCTACGTGTTGTTTAGAATATTCAAAAATGCGTTCATTAATAATTCCAACACTAGTATGTAACCACTCTTCTACTTTTTTAGGCTCATTCATATTATGCGTTTGCTTCCAATAATCATGGAATAATTGAATGGCCATCGAACTAGCTACATCGCCAGCTCGATGACCTCCCATTCCATCTGCTACTACCGCTAAAATATTTCCATCTAAATTGTGAAAAACTCCTGCACTATCTTCATTATGTTGACGAACTTTCCCTTTATCCGATAGAAACACGGCTTTCATCTCGTCACCTCGTCTCTTCTTTGCGCTCCTTCGCACGCAACTGACCGCAGGCAGCATCAATATCGTGACCTTGTTCACGGCGAATTGTTACATTCACTCCACGATCTTTAAGCGTTTTTTCAAATAAGAAAATTTGCTCACGTGGTGTTCGTACGTAATCACGTTCTGGTACGTAGTTAACCGGAATTAAGTTCACATGACACTTTACACCTTTTAAGAGCGCAGCAAGTTCTTCAGCGTGCTCAACTTGGTCATTTTCTCCTCCAAATAGTCCATATTCAAATGTAATACGACGCCCTGTTCTATTTACATAGTATTTAATAGCTTCCATTAAATCAGGTAGCTTATAAGCACGGTTAATCGGCATTAATTTTGAACGTAATTCTGAATTTGGAGCATGCAATGAAATCGCAAAATTAATTTGTAACTCTTCTTCAGCAAACTTGTAAATTTTCGGAATAATACCACTCGTCGAAACTGTCATATGTCTTGCACCAATATGAAGTCCTTTTTCATGGTTAGTGATGCGTAAAAATCCCATTAAATTATCATAGTTATCAAATGGTTCTCCAATTCCCATAACAACAAGAGAACTTACACGTTCTTCCGTTTCATCAAGCGCGCGTTGCACTTCTACTACTTGCGCTACAATTTCTCCAGCTTCTAGGTTTCGTTTTAACCCGCCAAGTGTAGAAGCACAGAACGTACAGCCAATACGACAACCAACTTGTGTTGTTACACAAATAGAATTTCCGTATTCATGTCGCATTAATACCGTTTCAATAGAGTATCCATCATATAACTGGAATAAGAATTTAATCGTTCCATCCGAAGACGTTTGTTTTACTAACGTGTTTAAAGTAGTAATATCAAAGGAATTCGACAATTTATCACGCAATCCTTTAGAAAGGTTTGACATATCCTCATAATTTTTTACACGTTTTTTATATAGCCAGTCAAAAATTTGTCCAGCACGGAACTTCGGTTCTCCTTGTTCCTTTAACCAATCTTGCATTTCATGAAGTTGTAAAGAGTAAATTGATGGTTTTTTCGTTTCTACATTTTTCTTTTGTTTTTTTACAGTCGTTTCCATGATGCTACACCTTCTTCCTTAAACAAGCAATATAAAAGCCATCCGTTGCAAAATAATGCGGTAAAATTTGTACTTGACCTTCATTAATATACGGACTTAATTTTTCTGGCATACGTTCTTTTATCGTAGTATCCCATTCAAATTCAGGATGTTCTTTTAAAAATTTATCTATTACTTGTTCATTTTCTATTTTCTCAATTGTGCACGTACTATAAACAAGACGACCGCCTTGTTTTAATAATGGTGCTATCTTTTCTAATATCGCAAGTTGAATCGTCGATAATCTTTCACTATCGCCTTTATCTTTTCCTAACTTAATATCAGGTTTACGTCTAATTACCCCAAATCCAGAACATGGTGCATCTACTAATATTTTATCAAAAGTTTCATTTGCAAAGTGCTCTTGCACTTTTCTAGCATCTAACGCTTTTGTTTCTATATTTTCTAGACCAAGTCGCTCTGCTTGTTGTTTAATTAAACGCACTTTATGCGCGTGTAAATCAAGAGACATTACTTTACCAGTTCCCTTTAAACGCTCAGCTATATGCGTAGTTTTACCACCAGGAGCAGCACAACTATCAAGAACTGTCTCTCCCTCATTCGGGTCTAAAGCACGTGCAACAAGCATAGAGCTTTCATCTTGAATAGAAAGGAACCCTTTTTTAAACGCTTCTGTATGCGCTACATTCCCTCTTTCAATTTGAATTGCATCATCTGACAAATCGCCAGACTTTGCTTCTATTCCTTCACTTGCCAACAACTCAATTGCTTCTTCTACCGTTACTTTATCAACGTTCACACGTGCTGTAGGTACTGGTGGTAACATGTTTACTTCACACATTTTCTCTGCTGTCTCTAAACCATATTCAGATGCCCAATCTTGTACTAACCAAACTGGGTGACTCGTTGCAATTGCAAGACGTTCCACTGGATCTTTGATTTCATCTAATGAAGGTACACCTTCTCGCTGAATTGAACGCAATACTCCGTTCACCATGCCTGAAATCCCTTTATGCCCACGACGCTTTGCTATTTCAACCGCTTCATGAATAGCCGCTCTTTCTGGCACTCGGTCCAAATATATCATTTGATATAAAGATAAGCGAAGCAATACTCTTACCCACGCCTCAACCTTCTTTTTTAAAAAAGGCTGTAAATAATAATCTAATGTGTCACGACGTTGAATCGTTCCATATACAATTTCAGTTAATAAACCAATATCTTTTCTATCAATTGCATTTTTTTCAATTAGATTATTTAAAAGTAAGTTACTATATGCACCACTTTTTTCTACTTGAATTAAACCATCAAGAGCTAATTCACGAACATTTTGTCTCATGCATTTTCTCCTAACTTCGTGCCAATTTCAGGTTTTGTCCCACGTAAAAATTGTGAACAACTCATACGCTTTTTACCCGACGGTTGCAATTCAGTAATTTTAACACCTATTTCATTCCCTGTTGCAACAACAAATCCATCTTCTTCAAGACCAACTATTGTACCTGGTTCAGCTTTCGCTTCTAGAGAAACTTTCTCTCCCCACCATACTTTAACAACTTGTTCTGCTAAAGTCGTATATGCAACTGGCCATGGGTTCAATCCGCGAATGTGATTGTATACTTCTTCACCTGTTTTTGTCCAATCAATTTTCTCTTGCTCACGTTTTATATTATATGCGAATGTCACTTCATCTTCATTTTGTTTAATCGGTTCTAACTTACCTTGAATTAATAAAGGTACTGTTTTAGATAGAAGATGTGCACCGGCTTCACTTAACTTATCAAATAACGAGCCCGTCGTTTCACGCTCTTCAATTTCCACTTCTACTTGCGTTAAAATATCACCAGCGTCTAATTTTTCTACCATATACATAATTGTAATTCCTGTTTTTTCTTTACCTTCCATAATTGCATAATGAATCGGTGCACCACCGCGTAGTTCTGGAAGTAAAGAGGCATGGACATTAATACATCCGTACTTTGGCGCTTCTAAAATTTCGTTTGGTACAATCTGACCGAACGCAGCTGTTACAATTAAATCCGCCTCTAATGCTAATACTTTTTCATATTCGTCTTTTTCACGAATTTTCAGTGGTTGTAACACCGGAATACCATGTTTCTCCGCTTCAACTTTAACAGGTGTAGGTGTTAATACTTTTTTTCTACCTACCGGACGATCTGGTTGCGTCACAACACCTACTACATCATAGCCATCTTCGATAAGACGACGAAGCACCGGCACTGAAAAGTCCGGTGTTCCCATAAATACTACTTTAATCATTTAAAAACCGCTCCTTTTAACACCTATTCTAATTCGTTTTCTTCATAATATCTTGTCACTTTCGATGTAAATAGAACACCGTGTAAATGATCGATTTCATGTTGAATTGCACGCGCTAAAAATCCTTCCGCTTCTAATAAAAACACTTTACCTCGGCGATTCTGTGCTCTTACTTTAATATAATCTGCACGTTCCACTTCACCATAAAGTCCCGGGAAGCTTAAACAGCCTTCGGGACCTACTTGTTCACCACGTTTTTCTAATATTGATGGATTGATTAACTCGATTTTCCCAGTATCATCATCGACATCAACAACTGCTACTTGCAAGCTTACCCCTACTTGAGGTGCAGCTAAACCGACTCCGTCCGCCATTAACATTGTTTCATGCATATCTTTCAACAATTTCACTAACTTTTTATCAAAGTTAATTACTCTTTCACATGGTGTTTCTAACACTTCATTTGGATGCTTTACTATTTCTAAAACTGCCATATTTCCCTCCGCTACATTAACATTGTTGGATTAAAATCAATTGAGATTTGTAGCTCTTTTTGCATTTCTGCTTGATAATGTTCATTTACCATTTTGAGCACGTTCTTTAAGTTTGGTTCCCGTTTGTATTTTATCATGCATTGGTAACGATATCTATCTTTTATCCTTGGAATTGCTGAAGCAACTGGCCCTAACACCATCGTTTGCTGCGAACAATGCATTCGTAAATGACCGACAATTTTTTCCGTCACTTGCACTGCCTTTAATAATTCTGGATGAGATACCGTTACAAGTACAACATAGTAATAAGGTGGATATTGTCTTGTTCGTCTCATTTGCATTTCTTGGTCAAAAAACACATCATATTGCTGGTTCTTTGCTAACTCTATACTATAATGTTCTGGCGTATACGTTTGAATTACAACTTCCCCTGGCAATTCATGTCTACCTGCCCGTCCACTTACTTGCGTCAATAATTGATATGTTTTTTCACTCGCCCGAAAATCAGGTAAGTGAAGCATCGTATCTGCAGTTAAAACACCAACGAGCGTTACTTTCGGAAAATCAAGTCCTTTGGCGATCATTTGTGTCCCGAGTAATATATCTGCTTTCTCTTCACCAAATGCCTTTAATAACTTCTCATGCATTCCTTTGCGACTTGTCGTATCTACGTCCATTCGAATGACTCGCGCTTCTGGAAATAGTTTTGTAATTTCTTCTTCTACTTTTTGTGTGCCTGTACCAAAGAAACGAATATATGTACTTTGACAAGCTGGACACGCAGTTGGCATATTCTCCTCATAACTGCAATAATGACATTTTAAACGATGGTTCATTTTATGATACGTCAGCGAAATATCACAATGTGGACATTGTACAACATACCCGCAATCACGACACATCACAAATGTTGAATGACCTCTCCTATTTAAAAAGAGAACCATTTGTTCTTTCTTTTCTAGTCGATCTGCTATTTTTTCATGCAACGCCTTCGAAAACATTGATCGATTCCCGTCGCGAAGTTCTTCACGCATGTCAACAATTTCTACTGTTGGTAAAGCTTGTTCGTTCATACGTTTTTCCATCGTTAATAGTTCATAAACACCTTTTGTCGCTCTTGCAAATGATTCAAGTGTAGGCGTTGCACTTCCAAGAACGATTGGACATTTATGATATTGCCCTCTCCACACCGCTACATCTCTTGCATGATACTTCGGGTTATCTTCTTGCTTATAACTCGATTCATGCTCTTCATCAATAATAATAATCCCTAAATTTTCAAAAGGAGCAAAAATAGCTGAACGGGCACCAACTACCACTTTCACTTCTTTTCTTAAAATCTTACGCCATTCATCATATTTTTCACCAACAGACAGTGCACTATGAAGAACCGCTACTTGCGAGCCAAATCTACCTTTAAAACGATCTACCATTTGAGGCGTTAGCGCAATTTCAGGAACGAGTACAATAGCTTCTTTTTCCTTCTTCAGCACCGCTGCTATAGATTGTAAATATACTTCTGTCTTTCCGCTTCCTGTAACACCATATAGTAAAAATGGATTGTAAGTTTCATTTGTAATTGATGATAAAATAGGTGTAATAACTTGCTTTTGTTCCTCTGTAAGTGGAAATGGTTTCGTTTGTTCAAAATCATCATCGTCATACGGATTCCGGTATACTTCCACATATTTTTCTGAGATTAGCCCCTTTTTAACAAGTGATTTTATTGGAGCATCTGTTATTTGTAGCTCTTCTGTTAACAATTTCAACGGTACACTTTTATAATTTTCCACAAAATAATAGAGTACATCTTGTTGTTTTTTACTTTTCAATTCAAATGCAGCTAATTCTAATTTATCTTCCGGCAACTCTGGCTGAACGACTCTTTGTTTCTTCTTCTGCACTTTATCTTTCACTTGATATACGACTTCCATCGTACCATTTTTAATTTCTTGTTGAATAGCGCGGTATAAATGTGGCTGCGCCTCAATAACTTCCCAATCGATTGCTTCCTTATCCTGAAATAAATACAGTATTGCAGGTGCTACTTCTTCTTGTTTACGAAGTTGTAGACGCTTTTTATACGTTGCTTTTATCGCTGTCGGAAGCATGACTTGAAATGCTGAAATCATATAACATAACGTTTCACTTGTAAGCCAATATCCAAGCTTTAATAATTCATCATTTAAAACCGGTGTTACATCTAATATTTCATGGATTGTCTTTAATTTCTTACTTTCCACGTCAACCGAATCTTTAATCTCAATAATAAAACCTTGCAATTTTCTTGGACCAAATGGAACTACTACACGCATTCCTGTCTGTACAATATCTTCCCATTTTCTAGGGATAATGTAATCAAACGGTCTATCTGTCTGACGGGCAGGTACATCAACAATTACACTTGCAAATTTCATAAACGATCATCTTCTAACATCATTTCAATTTGCTTTAATATTTCGCGAGCTACCTCTTTCTTTGTTAAAAGTGGCAACTCAATAACTTTTCCATCTTTTCTATACATTGTTACAATGTTCGTATCTGTGCCAAATCCAGCTCCTTGCGCTTTTACATCATTCGCAACAATCATATTCGCATTTTTCTCACGTAACTTTTTCGTTGCGTATTCCTCTACGTTTGTCGTTTCAGCAGCAAAACCGATAAGTAACTGTTTACCCTTCTTCTCACCTAGCGTTTTTAAAATATCTACCGTTCTCTCTAATTCAATTACAGCATCACCATTCTGCTTTTTCATTTTATTATCATGAACATATTTCGGGCGATAATCTGCAACAGCTGCTGTTTTGATGACAACATCTACATTTTGATAATGTTGAAGGACTGCTTCTAACATATCCTGCGCTGAATCCACTTGTATCGTTGTTACATGTAGTGGCGGATTTAATGCCGTCGGCCCCGAAACAAGTATGACATCAGCCCCTAAGTTCGCTGCTACTTCTGCAATCGCATACCCCATTTTTCCAGAAGAAAAATTCGTCATAAAACGAACTGGATCAATCTTTTCACGCGTCGGGCCAGCAGTTATTAACATTTTCTTACCTTGTAGTGGTTTTTGTTCCGTGAATGCTTCTTCTAACCGCGCAATAATTGCTTCAGGTTCCTCTAGTCTTCCCTTCGCTACATAACCACACGCTAAAAAGCCTTCCCCAGGCTCAATAAATGTATATCCTAACGTTTTTAACGTCATCATATTTTTTTGAACAATTTTATTTTCGTACATATGCACATTCATAGCAGGTGCAATCCATACTGGAGCTGTAGTAGCTAACAAAGTAGTTGTAATCATATCATCCGCAATACCACCAGCTAACTTCCCGATACAATTGGCTGTAGCAGGTGCAACAAGTACTACATCTGCCCAATCTGCTAAATCGATATGAGCAATAACAGCTGAGTCTTTCTCATCGAATGTATCTGTATATACATCATGACGAGAAAGTGCTTGGAATGTAAGAGGCGTAACAAACTTTATTGCCGACTCACTCATGATCACCTTTACAATAGCACCAGCTTGTGTCAATTTACTAGTTAACGCAGCCGCTTTAAAGACCGCAATGCCTCCTGTTACACATAGGAGTATCTTTTTCCCTTTTAGCATATGGCTCGTCCTCTTTCTTTTTCAAACTTATAATACTGAAACAGGTTTCTCAGCTCTTCAGTACCAATATTTCATCCTATCGTAAAAAAATAACAACCTACTTGTAAATAGGTTGTTACCGTTACATAGAAAATTATAAAGTCTATGTTTTAATTTGTCGAAAATAATATCTTAATCAATTATTTTGCCTTCGCTTGGTACATATTTTAACACTTCTACATCGATTTCTTCTAATGCTTTACCTACACATTTATGAGAAACAGGTTGTTCAATAACACAGTTGTTAGCAAGTTGCATTTCACGTGCACGCTTTGCAGCTACTGTTACAAGTGTATATTTAGAATCGATTTTTGTTAGTAATGAATCAATTGATGGATTTAACATAATTATAGACCCTCCGTCATTTCTTTATAATATTTTGCTACTCTTTCGCGGCGGCAATGTTCACCAACCACAATTGCTTTAATTCTATCACAAGCTAATTCAACTTGATCATTTTCTACAACATAGTCGTAAGCGTCCATCATTTCGATTTCTTCTTTCGCTACAGTTAAGCGATTTTCAATAACATCTTCAGTTTCTGTACCACGGCCGACAATTCGGTTTTTTAGCTCAGATAAACTTGGGGGTGCTAAGAAAATAAATACACCTTCTGGGAAAGCTTTCTTAACTTGAATTGCTCCTTGCACTTCAATTTCTAAGAATACATCTTTTCCTTCTTGTAATGTTTTTTCAACATAGTCAATCGGTGTTCCGTAATAATTACCTACGAACTCAGCCCACTCAAGTAATTTTTCATTACGAATCATTTCCTCAAATTCTTCTCTCTCTTTAAAGAAATAATCCACACCATCTACTTCACCTTCACGCGGCTTACGTGTCGTTACTGAAATAGAGTATTGAAAACGTGTATCCTCATGGCTAAACAGCTCTTTTCGAACCGTTCCTTTACCAACCCCAGAAGGTCCTGAAAGAACGATGAGCAATCCTCTTCTACTTCTCATAAATATGTAAAACCTACCCTTCCTCACTTAAATCTTCTTTATTATTCAAACGATGTGCAATCGTCTCTGGCTGAATTGGACTTAATACAACATGCCCATCATCCATAACAATAACCGCCCTTGTTTTTCTCCCATACGTAGCATCTAGTAAAGCATTATGTTCACGTGCTTCCTGTACTGTTCGTTTAATAGGAGCTGACTCCGGACTTACAATAGCAATAATTCGATGAGCAGATACAATATTTCCGTATCCAATATTTAAAAACCGCATGGCCATAGTTTGCGCCTCCTAGTAAGTCTATCCGATTTCTCCACCACGTATAACTTTATATATTTTTTGAAAGCTACTCAATATTTTGTACTTGTTCACGAATTTTTTCAAGGTTATTTTTCATTTCTACAACATATTTTGAAATTGTTAAGTCATTTGCCTTCGAACCAATCGTATTAATTTCTCGATGCATCTCTTGCACGATGAAGTCCATTTTTCTTCCAACAGGCTCTTCAATCTGCAGTGTTTCACGAAATTGTTCTAAATGACTTTGTAAACGAACTAACTCTTCATGAATATCACAACGCTCTGCAAACATCGCGACTTCTGTTAGCAATCTTTGTTCGTCTAGATCTTGATTATGTAATTCCTTTAAGCGATTTTCTAATCGTTCACGATATTTTTGTGTAACAATCGGTGCATGTGGAATAATTGCATTTACACAATTGTGAATCTCTTGTAAACGATACGCCATATCTTTATGTAATCGTTCTCCTTCGCCATCTCTCATCGTTTTCAACATTTGAGCAGCTTGGCGAACAGCCTCATATAAACTATTCTCAAATTGTTCATTTACGTTTTCTATTTCTTCAATTGCCGTTACTTCTGGCATTGCCATTAATTGCCCAAGTGTAATAGAATCTTGCAATTGAAATTTTCCTTTTATATCTTCCATCATCGATTGGTACTGCTTGAGAAGCGACCAATTCACACTTAATTTTCTTTCAACAAGCCCTTCACCCGTTATACTAATAGACACTTCAATGCGCCCACGTCGAACTTGCTGTGCGATTATTTTACGAATTTTGTCTTCAAATACCATCATTTGCTTCGGAAGTCGAATACTCATCTCAAGAAAACGGTGGTTCACCGATTTCATTTCTACTGTAATCTGAAAAGTATCACTTTCTACTTTCGACCTTCCAAACCCTGTCATACTAGAAATCATTTTTATCACATCCAAGCCATGAAATAACTCAATGAAAAAGGTAATAGAGACAAGGCTCTACTACCTTCTGTAAATTATATCACATTTTCATATCATTGACTATTTCAAGTTTAATCCCTTCTTATATAAAAGTGGCTTTTTCTCCTTACCTTTTTTCCTTGTTAATAAAGAACCTACTAATAAGAAAGTCGGAATTGATGACAAACCTCCAATTAACAACCAATCTCTTGCTTGTATTGGCATTGTACTAAAAATTGGTTGTAACGGTGGATAATAAATAACAACGAGCATTAACAACAATGAAATGATAACAGCCCCTACTAAATACACGTTCCCAAATGGATTGCGATGAAAGACAGAATGTTCACTTCGGCAATCAAACACATGAATAAGTTGCGCAAGTACCAAAGTCGCAAATGCTACTGTCTGTGCATATTTCAGTTCATTCGGATGTTGATTATATGCGATAATAAACGCTACTAACGTCACTGCTCCAATGAGGAACCCTCGACTTATAATTTTCCAGGCAAGCCCTCTGGCGAATACTCCCTCTTTCGGATGCCGCGGCGTTCTCTTCATCACATCTCCTTCCGCCTTATCCAAACCTAATGCCATCGCTGGTAAACCGTCGGTAACTAAGTTCACCCATAATATTTGAATTGGAACCATCGGCAATGGCAGTGCCAGTAACATCGCAAATAACATAACTAAAATTTCGCCGACGTTTGATGCTAACAAATATCGAATAAACTTTCGAATATTTTCGTATATGTTTCTACCTTCTTTAATCGCTGATTTAATCGTCGCAAAGTTATCATCTAACAATACAAGCGAAGAAGCTTCTTTCGCAACGTCTGTTCCTGTAATACCCATCGCTATCCCAATATCCGCTGTTTTTATAGCTGGTGCATCGTTTACTCCATCTCCTGTCATCGCTACTATATGCCCTTTATTTTGCAATGATTTAACAATTTTTAATTTATGTTCTGGTGATACACGAGCAAATACGTAAGTATCTTCTACAACATTTTCTAGTTCCTCTATATCCATATTTGCTAGCTCAACACCTTCCACCACACGACCTCCTGGTGGTAAAACCCCTAATTGTTCCGCAATCGCCATCGCTGTTACTTTATGATCTCCTGTAATCATCACTGTTCGAATACCAGCTTCTTTACACTCTTTTACCGCCTGCGCTACCTCTGGTCTTGGCGGATCGATCATACCTTGTATCCCGATTAACATAAAATCTTTTTCAACATCTCTCTCATGTTCAGTGAAATCTGTTACTTTTAATGGCTTAAATGCAACCGCAATTGTTCGAAGCGCTTGGCTACCTAAACTATGAATAGCCGCCTGTACTTCTTTTCTATATAACTCACTCATCGGTTGCTGCTTATCACCCCATAAGATTGTTTGGCTCATTTGCAGGAGGACGTCTGGAGCTCCTTTCGTAACAACAAACTTTTTCCCATCTCGATCACGGACAATAACACTCATCATCTTTCGAGTCGAATCAAATGGGAACTCACGAATAATCTCGAACTTCCCTTTCAGTGCATCACGTGTTATTCCCGCTTTCATTGCTGCAGCTACAAGTGCTCCCTCTGTTGGATCCCCATCTAATACATACGCCTTTTTCTTTTGAATAATATTTGCATTGTTACATAGTGAACCGAATGTAAGTAGCTGATAAAGCGCTTTTGTCTTAGCTGGATTAACTTCTATTTCACCTTTCATAAAAGATCCATTAGGTTCATATCCTTGACCAGTCACTTTCCACAACTCTCCACCTGACCACATATGTGTTACCATCATTTTGTTTTGTGTCATTGTTCCTGTTTTATCAGAACAAATTACAGAAGCACAACCTAATGTTTCTACAGCTGGTAACTTTCTTACAATTGCTCTCTTTTTTATCATACGCTGTACACCAAGTGATAAAGCTACTGTAACGATTGCGGGCAATCCTTCTGGAATAGCAGCAACAGCTAAGGATACACCTGCTAAAAACATATGGTATACTTCATTCCCTTGATACACACCTGCTAATACAACGAGTGCTGTCAAAATAAGAGCTACAATAATTAATATTTTCCCGAGTTGCTCTAATCTTCTTTGCAGTGGTGTTTCCATTTGCTCTGCATTTTGCAACATATTTGCAATTTGGCCCATTGCGGTATTCATACCAGTCGCTACAACGACTCCTGTTCCAGATCCTCGCGTAATCATCGTACCCATAAAAGCCATATTTTTTTGATCACCAATTGAAACATCTTGCCCTTGCAATGCTTCTATCTTCTTTTGTACAGGTACTGACTCTCCTGTCAGGGCAGACTCTTCGATATATAAACTCGATGCCTCAACGAGACGGACGTCAGCCCCAATACGATCACCACTGGAAAATTTAATAACATCACCTAAAACAAGTGCTTTAGATGGTGCCTTTACCCACTTTCCATTCCTCATTACCGTAACTTGCGGGGCGGCTAGTTCTTTTAAAGCTTCCAATGATTTTTCAGCCTTTCTTTCTTGAAAAAAACCTAGAATACCATTGATAATGACAATGGCAACAATAGCTATAGAATCAATATATTCACCTAAAAATGCAGAAACAATTGTTGCTCCAAATAAAACAAGTACCATAAAATCTTTAAATTGTGCTAAAAATACCATTAGTGCAGAAGGCCTTTTTGCTTCTTCTAATTCATTTGTACCAAATTTCTTAATTCGCCCTTCTGCTTCTTTCTCTGTAAGTCCAACCTTTACATTCGTATTCGTTCTTTCTTCCACTTCATGTGCCCGCATTCCATACCAGTTCATCCTGCCATCGACCTCCTGATTCCAGACATACTCTATTGAAAGCTTATTCAGCCTCGTCCAAAAAAATGCTATAATTAACTTTTAGTTAGAAAGGAGTGTTCATTTATGGCATTCGATGGATTATTTACAAGAGCAATTACACATGAAATTGCAAATTCTCTTTACACAGGAAGAATTTCCAAAATATATCAACCTTCAAAATACGAGATTTTATTACATATTCGAGCAAACGGAAAGAACCAAAAACTAATTCTTTCGTCTCACCCTACATATGCGCGTATGCACTTAACGAATCAAAACTACGATTCACCAGCAATACCGCCGATGTTTTGTATGCTTCTTCGTAAACATTTAGAAGGCGGATTTATTGAAAAAATTGAACAAATTGACTTAGAACGTATTATTCAAATTACAGTTCGCAGTCGGAATGAAATCGGAGACGAATCATTAAAAACATTAGTAATCGAAATAATGGGACGACACAGTAACATTATCTTAGTAGATACGAAAACAAATGTTATTTTAGATAGCTTAAAACACATATCTTTAGCGGTAAACCGCCATCGTACTGTATATGCTGGAGCTGAATATGTTGCCCCTCCAGCACAACATAAGGTTAATCCGCTTCTTATCGAAACAGCAGCTGATTTTATTAGACCGCTAGACTTTTTATCCGGAAACATGGACAAACAACTTGTCGGAGCATTTATGGGAATTTCCCCATTATTCGCAAAAGAAGTTGTAAAAAAAGCAGGTATGGCAAATGAAAAAGCATTATCTGAAGCGTTTTTCTCCATACAAAAACCATTACTAACTCATACATATTCACCAACAATGATTACTGCAAACGGAAAAGAATTCTTTTATCTTTTCCCTCTTACACACTTGCAAGGAGAAGAAAAAACATTCTCATCTGTTAGTGAATTGTTAGACCGTTTCTTTTTCGGAAAAGCGGAGCGAGACCGTGTAAAACAACAAGCTCATGATTTAGAACGCTTTATGCAAAACGAAAAAACAAAAATGAGAAAAAACTTATTAAACTTGAAAAAACATTACAAGATGCTGGAAAAGCAGATAAATATCAACTATTTGGAGAGCTACTTACAGCCAATATGTACGCTTTGAAAAAAGGCGATAAAGATATTGAGGTCGTTAATTATTACGATGAAAATGGCGGTACTGTAAAAATCACATTAGATCCTTTAAAAACACCGTCTGACAATGCACAACGCTATTTCCAAAAATACCAAAAAGCAAAAAAATCAGTTGTTGTGGTAGAAGAACAAATCGAAAAAACCAATGAAGAAATTCTTTATTTTGATAGCTTACTTCAACAAATGGAAGCTGCTTCTTCAAAAGATATTGAAGAAATTCGTGAGGAATTAGCCGAAGAAGGATATGTGCGTAATCGTAAGACGAAAAATGCAAAGAAAAAGCCTACAAAACCAGTATTAGATAAATATGTAGCTAGTGACGGTACAGAGATTTTCGTTGGTAAAAACAATAAGCAAAATGATTATTTAACAACGAAATTTGCCCGTCGGGATGAAATTTGGTTACATACGAAAGACATACCTGGTTCTCACGTTGTCATTCGTTCTTTAGAACCTGCTGAAGAAACTTTACTAGAAGCTGCAAAAATTGCCGCTTATTACAGTAAAGCAAAAGAGTCTAGCTCTGTACCTGTTGATTTTACAAAAATACGCCATGTGAAAAAACCGAGTGGTGCAAAGCTTGGATTCGTTACGTACGATAACCAACAAACAGTATATGTAACACCAGATGCTGACATCGTAATGAAATTAAAAGCGTAAATATAAAAAATGCGTTGCTAGATAGCAACGCATTTTTTATATTCATTCACATTCGTTCCTATATCCATTAACTAATTCACACTATCTTTCTTTTGTCATTTTATATATTGTCAAAAAGATTGACAGTGTCATTACGCATTTGTATAAATTTTTTTACAGTATGTATATAAAGTTCAACTCAAGTCAATGTTTTTATCCCCTACTAATTGCAATCTGAATTTTATTAACGGCACGCCTCCCACAAAATAGCTGGATAATCGTTTATTTTCCCTAATATATATTTTGGCACGCTATTTGCTTTATTCAATACTGTGAAAAGGAGGAATTAACATGACTTTAAAAATTGATAAAATCCAAAATCAACTACATCATTATGGACTTGACGGATTACTTATTACAAAAAAAGAAAATCGCCAATATGCAACAGGCTTTACAGGTAGTGCTGGTGTCGTCTTACTCTCTGCAGATCAAGCTGTTTTCATAACTGATTTTCGCTATGTAGATCAAGCCAAAGTACAAATAAAAGACGCGGAAATCATTATGCATAAAGGGAATTTGGAAGAAGAAGTTGCCAATCAAGTATCCAGATTAAACATTCAAAAACTTGGAATTGAAGAAAATAACATGACATTGCAACAATATAAAAACTTACAAAAATACGTACATGCGGAAATGATTCAAGTGTGCGAAATCATCGAAAATATTCGTATTATTAAAGACACGCCTGAAATAGAAACAATGAAAATTGCAGCTACTATTGCTGACGAAGCATTTCACCACATCCTTACCTTTCTAAAACCAGGAATAAGTGAAACTGATGTACGAGATGAGTTAGAATTTTTCATGCGAAAAAGAGGAGCTACATCTTCATCATTCCAAATCATTGTAGCTTCTGGCGTTCGTTCTTCTCTTCCTCATGGCGTTGCATCAAATAAAATAATCGAACGAGGCGATATCGTTACATTAGACTTCGGTGCACTTTACGACGGATATTGTTCCGATATAACACGTACTGTAGCGATCGGAGAACCGTCAGAAGAATTCAAAAAAATATACAATGTTGTACGAGAAGCATTAAAACGTGGAACTGAAGCAATTAAGCCTGGAGAAACTGCGAAAAGTATCGATGATGTAACGAGAGATTACATTACAGAACATGGATACGGTCAATACTTTGGCCACTCTACCGGGCACGGTCTTGGGTTAGAAATACACGAACCGCTTCGCCTATCCCAAGAAAGTAAGGCAACTTTACAAGAAGGTATGGTTGTTACAGTTGAGCCGGGCATTTACATACCAAACTGGGGCGGTTGTAGAATTGAAGACGATATCGTCATTACAAAAGAAGGCTATGAAGTTATTACAAAATCAAATAGAGAACTAATTGTTATCCCTTGTTAAAATCATGGCCCTTTTTAAAAGGAGTTTTTCTCTACACATAGAATTCCTTCTCTGGAGTATTCGTTTAAAGAGGGGGAATTTAAATTGAATTTTGTAATCGATAAGATAGATGGTTTACAGCTTGAATTTTCAAAACTTGTTTCCATGATGAATTACGCCCGTTACACAACGATGCAAGCAGTGGAAGGTTTAACAATTGATGAACTTGATTATTTATATGACGAAGAAGCAAATTCAATTGGCATGCTATTATATCACATGGCTGCTATTGAATTTTATTACCAAATTCATACCTTTGAGGATCGTGAACCGACAGATGCCGAATTAGAACGTTGGTTACCTGCTGTAGAGTTAGGGGCTATTGGACGAGAAAAAATAAAAGGAAACTCCATCGAATTTTACATCCATACATTACAAGAAGTACGCTCTAAAACAATTGAAACTTTTCAATCCTTACCTGAGGAATGGTTATTTAAAACGACAGACTTTTGGCATGACAAACCAGCAAATAATTATTTTAAGTGGCTTCACGTATTTGAAGATGAAATTAACCATCGTGGACAAATTCGTTTAATAAAAAAGATGCAAAAAGCTCATTCAGTAAAATAAGAAAGTGCCACCTTATCCGGTGGCACTTTCTTTTATTCATTTACAAATATTTTCCCGTTTGCTTTTTTAGCAATAGCTGTTACCACTATTAAAATGAATAGTAAGTATAACCATTTTGCAACAAGTAACCACCCTTGAAAAATTGCTATGTCATTCATTTGTTCATAACCTTTTTTTAGCAAGAACGGAATTGTACTAATTATAATAACAAACTCAATGCTATAAATAATTTTCTTTTTCCGACTATACGTTTTCCACTCTTTCCAGCGGTACAAGGGAGCAAAAATGAATATGCCTATACATAATATAAATGGTGTCCATTCACTTTTTAAAAATTGTGCTGAAATGATAGATACCATTAAACAACCGAGCACACCATAATACCCTACTTTCTCTCTCATTCGTACTACCCCCATTCTATTCGCTCTTTACTATATAACTCCCTATTCTTATCATGACTCTTAGGAAAATAACGACTACAATTACAAAATAAAGACCTTTCGCAGACGACATCCATTGTTGAAAAATAGACATTTGCTCCATTTGCTTCTGACCTTCTATTAAAATAAAACCTACTACAAATGAACTAACAACAATGATATCTATCATAATTCCAATACTTTTCTTACTATGCTGTTTCATGTCATCCCAGCGAGATAAAAGCAAAAACACAAACCCGAGAACAGGCATAATACTTATCCATTCATTGTTTGTAAATAGATCTAAAATGATTAATAGACTACAAGAAATGATAAAGTGAAACTTTAATCCATGGGGGTGTCCCCCACGGATTATTAGTTGAACCAATCGGGCTTTTACGGGCAGTTGATTTCCTACCTAACTCCCTCGCATTCGCCAACTTTTAAAGTGGGAATCTTACTGCCCGTTAATGCGGGATAAATCCCCAAAAACCAACTTTTTTTGCGCATACGCCCTCCTCTAATTCCATTTTTAGGATTAATTGTATTGTAACATCCATTTTATACCCTTACCATTACAGTACATGAAATTTTATTTTTTCCCTATACTCACATACATTCACCGCTTTCATACAATGAACTACACGAACGCCTAAAGGATGTGAATGTTGTGGGAGTTGAATTAACGCTTTTACATGCTCTCTATATTCTTTGTTTACTCACTATTATTACCTTTTTTATTTTTAGAAAAGATACAACGATTATTTGTATCATTTTCACCTTTTTATTAGCATTAACCGCTACAAGTTCTATCCCTCTTGCCGTTAGCAGTATTTTTCAAAGTTTTATTTATGCCATAACTGAACTATTACCAACTATATTGATCATCTCCATTATCGTATCGATGAGTAACCTACTCGTTCATACTGGCATAAATGATACGATGATTTTACCATTTACAAAGATGATTCGTACACCTACACTTGCCTACTGGATTATCGGCCTTTTAATGATGACAATTTCTTTCTTCTTTTGGCCTTCCCCAGCTGTCGCGTTAATGGGGGCTATTTTATTACCCGTCGCTGTACGCGTCGGCCTGCCACCAATTGGGGTTGCAATTGCTATGAACTTATTTGGACACGGAATTGCTTTATCCGGAGATAAAACCCCTTAATGTAAAGTATTTTTAAAAGGATGTATGATGAAACTTCACTTTGTCCTATTTCATTCTCATTTTGCAAGTAGGTAATTGTAAGGTTCAGAAATTAAACCACTAAACTTGTAGAAAAGGAATGATTTAAAATGACAAACATTGTAACAAAGATCAAAGGAACGGAAATTATTTGTAAAGGGAATGTTGAAGGTAACTTTGAACAAGTACCAATGCAATTATTCGATTATATTCAGTTAGGATTGATTACTCATACTGATTTAGTGGTATATGTGAAGCTATTGCAACTATATAATGAAAATTATGGTTATGCATTCCCAACTATTGAACATTTAATGATTGATACTCGTATAGGTGGAAAAGCAACTATTCATAACAGCCTTAAAAGATTAGATGAAGTTGGGCTAATACAGAAAAGCAAGACAAACAAAGGAAATAATGTTTACGTGGTCTACAAGCCATTAAACAGGACAGCATTATATAAATGTGTTCCTGATAAGGTTGAACAATTTAAAGAGTTTGAAAGTAAGTTAATGAAAATATCAGTTCATGACAAGGAACGTTTTCAACAGCATCTACAAGACAAGCAAATGAGGGAACAACAAGAACAGCAAATTCAAGCAAAACAAGTTGTTCCTAAAGAGAAAACAATACCTTATGATGAAATGGAAAATCTTTCACTTAAAGAATTAAAAATGTTACTGAAAGAACGTGGTGAAATGTAATAGTACAAATTATGTACCTCAAAGTCACAAGAATAGGGATTAAGTAGTTCAAATAATGAACCTCAGTAGTTCAATAATTGTACTTGAGATAGTTCGGATTATGAACGTTATACATACTTACTTTAAACAAACTTATATAATCAAACTTAAATATATTCTCTAAAAGAATACTATGAAAAGGATAAAAGAAATCTGTTAAAAGAATGAAGTGAAGTAAAGAAAGTATTAACGTTCATTATTTGAACCGTGCACAACGAGTCTTTGCTGAGAATCCGCATGATAGCAACGTTTGTGACATATTTAGCTTGTTCATTTTTGTGCAATTCCTCACGTTTTTCCGCTTCCATGCCCTCTTTATACAGCCGACTCAGAAATGTTTTTCCTGCACAATTGAACAGCCAAAATAAAAGAAGACCACCAGCATTAGCTGTTAGCCTTTCGTTTTGCACGTATTAAGGTACTTTTACTAATGCCAGTCTTATTTTCTACTTCTTTGTAAGACTCGGTTTCTAATAGCTTTAAAGCATGTTCTATCTGTTTTTTACTGTATTTATTTGGACGCCCTTCTCTAAAGTCGTCACGCTGTTTAGCAATGGCTTTGCCTTCCTGAGTACGTTCTACAATTAAATTTCTCTCCATTTCTGCCACTGCTAGTAATGTAGTTAAGAAGAATCTACCCATTGTCGTATCTTCTAATAGTCCCACATTTAAAACATGAACTCTTACACCTTTAGAAAATAGTCCTTTTACGATTTCGATTCCCTCAACAGTGTTTCTTGCTAATCTATCTAGTTTAGTGACAACTAATGTATCACCTTCTTTTAGGATTGAAAGAACTTCTTGTAATTGCGGTCTATCTGATTTAGTTCCTGTAAACTTCTCAGAATAAATATTGTCACAGCCTTCATTTTCTAATGCTGTTAATTGTACCTCTAATTCCTGTGACACCGTACTTACTCGTGCGTATCCGTATTTCATTATGTATTATCCCCTTTTTTACGGTTCATTTATGACACTAAGTTACGACACCTTCCGATACCTTGATAATACAGCAATGACTTCTCGGTGTCAATACTGTTAAGTTATGACCCTTCTATTTGTAATGGATTTAATATTGTATACTAGTTCAAAGAGGGGGCTGTTAATGGATAATGATGGGGGTTCTTTATACGATAGGTTACCGTTAGAAATGTTAGCAGGTTTTTATTACCACATAAGCAAAAATATAGAGAATGGAATTTTATCTAATGCTATGTACCATGAAATAAACCTAATTGAACAAGTAGCCATCAAAAGGGGGATCTCATTGATAGACCTATATAATCAAGGTTCATTTATGAAATAATATACACAGATTTTTTTAGAGATAATTTAAAGGGTAGCAACATTATGTTGTTATCCTTTTTACTATTATGTACGTCTATTAAAAGGGCGGTGCTATGGCATGGCTATATAGCCCCTATTGGAATGGTAGTGTGGGTAGTAGTAGGACGAGGGACGGTGCTGGGTAGCGAGGATAGAGGGACAGGGAATGGCAACAGTACCAGCACTGACAGTAGCAACGATGGTAGCAAGGACTCAGTGAGGTGAGATAAGAAAGAAGAAGAAACAAATGAGAATGAGATCAGTGAGATAAATGAGAAGAACGAGGATTGGTGATAACGTCATGCGGTAATAGTTGCGACGCCTACTATATTTTTATATAGGGATACCCCACCCTATGGGGGGGGCCCCCCTGTATATGGGCTGTCTGGTGTCTGCAAAATATACGCACCATTTTCAAATTCCTGAGTGGAAATAACTGGAAGTTCAAAAGGGATACACAACCTAAATAAAACAATATGTCAAATAGGTGCGTTGCTGAGGGCTATTGTAAGGAGATTAACTTTTACTTTATTGATAGTTACCTTATTATTAAACTAATTGGGCAGTTTAGTTTAACTACACATTTTTAACATTATGTAAAGCAAGGATGTGATTGTATGTTTCAAGAGGGGTTTCCAAACTATTTGAGAGACGATGTTACTAAAGCGGTTGGATCGATACCTAATAAAACTTATAATAATGTCACTATTGGTGTGTCTCAGGATATTATTCAATATTTTCAAGATAATAACGTAATTAGGTTTCCTTATCGTATCTACTACATTGATAGTTCAGATGAAGTTATAGACAATTTAAGTGAACGACAAAAGATGATTTTGCATTGCATATATTCAAGAAGTTGTGACGGGCTTGTTCGCCAAAAGCATATGTATTCGTTGCTTCAGATGGATTATGAAGATTGGGCTATTCCTTATATCGTAAAAATCTGTGATGAATATGTCGTAGAAATATTAGAAATGACTTATGATATTTTAAAAGAACAGGATACAGAACGGATTAAAAAATTTTGTATTGAAAATATTGGGGCGTTTTGCAAAAGCTATAATAGAATGATTAGCTATTGGAACGAATATTACAGATATAAATACAATAATTTTCAACAATATATTGGTAGGAAGTTATTTAGAGATTGTTTTGGTTACTCTAAATCAATGGAACGCAGGAAAAAAGAAGTTTGTGAAACAATACACTTTAACTAACGGGTGCTTTACTTTAAGAGGGTTTACCTTGCCATTTGTTAATAATAAATAATTTTGCGACGGATTTTGAAAACTTTTTAGGGGGTCTAGCTGCATGACAGAAAATGAGAAGAAACTAATGGAACAGATATATGCAAAGTTATGTGAAATGGAGAAGAAAATGGATAAGTTAGATGGTAGGTTAGATAATTTAGATAATAAGTTAGATAGGTTGGAGGGGAAAATGGATAGTTTGGAAGGTAGTTTTAAAGGACTACAAGCCACATTCGAACAGGGCTTTGCTGACGTGCATAAAGGATTAAATGAAATCATTGAAATAAATAAGCATCGAAAGACAGCAAGGGAAATCGTTGAGGGCATCGCCGGGAATGGAAAATAAAAGGAGTTTTTATAAGTCGAGAAAAAACAAATCGAAAATTTATGTGAAAGTGTTTATTCTTTATTTCATTATATTGATCCTATATGCTGTATTGTTTGAGTCTGGTAAAGAGTATATGGAGGTAAGAATAGATAATGTTCTTTTACCTCAATTATATTTGGCTGTAGGGCGTACGCTGTTGGGATTGTCGATATGGCTTCTTCCGGATAAGTTAGGTATTAAGATTCATTTTATTTGTAAAATTCTTATATATGTCATTACGATGATACCTGTGTTTATCTTTTTAGATGTGTTGGGTTTGTTGGAGTAGTAGAGTTTGATACTTCCACCCCTATTTTACTGGAAATAAAAGTAAGGGTATGACCTATCTTTACACATATCTCGGCTGAACCCCAAATGAAGACAGAAAAGGAATCCGGTTCTTTATAGAACAGATTCCTAATGTCCGCTAATCCTTGTTGCGTGATTTTGTTCCATTGCTACACACACACCGAATATACCTGACCTTCATTTTTTGGATTAGAAATGCCTTATACCAAGCCCTCATTTTGCAAAGCTAATCCATATTGCATAGCTAACACTGGTGGTAGTCCCTTCAATACGTCTGTATTTCCCCTTCTCAGTTCCGCTAGTACGTCCTGCTTTACAATGCTAGTTAAGTTAGGTGTATTCATATTTATTTTGCCTCCTTAGGTTGCTTTAAGTGTTCTGGTAAATTCCCACGAGTAGCTGAAAACATATCGTTCTTGGAAATCACTGACTTATCAAACCAACTAAAGTGTGGTTGATACTGGTCTTGTTCGAAAGAATATTCTAGTCGTGGAAACACTTCTTTTACCTTTGTATCTTCAAATATTTCATGAATATCAGGTGCAATCGAATGGTATTGTTTTTGGAACTGTTTACCCATTTCAGCTACCTCAGTAAGTAATTCATAACGGTGGCGGATGGCAAGTTCTGTCACGTTATACTCATTAGCACTAGTACGGTCTCTTCTCAGTACCTCTTGAAATACTGGAACATACGCAATCTTTAAAGCTGATCTTTTCTCATTTAATTCTTCTAACATAGAATGAATGATTTCTACTTTAGAGTTGATTCCCTTTGCCTGTGCCTTTAAATAAATACGTTCTGACAAGTTTGCATTCTCCTGGTCTAACAGAATTGCTGTCATTTCCTCTTGCATTGCTGCCAATTCCATTTGTAGTTCCTGTTCTTCTTTGTCCAGTCCCTCAGCATATTCCTTGTATTCAGCTACAATTTTCTTAGTTTCAACAAACAAATCTTTAACTTCCATTTCTCCATACCTCCATTTAGTTATTTAATTCTTTGTTCCTTTAGTTCTACAATTCTTTTCACTGATACCAGTTCTAGTTGACTGATATTCAAAGCATGAATACCGTCCATGATTTTAGCTTCATAGTGTGGCGAAAGTGGTAACTCACCACGTTCCAGCTTTGCTAGTACACTTTGGTCTATTTTGCATACCTCACCGAACTTTCCCTGAGTCATATTTCTACTTAAACGAACGTATTTAATCATTTGATAATTTACCTTTCGTTCGTGCGGTAAGCTGTTCACATTTACACCAATCATTTATCTCACCTCAGTTTCTTTAAAGTTCCTATTTTAGGAAGTCATGACAAATTAAAAATGACGCGTCATAAGACACGCCTTCACATAGGGAAATTATTCACGTAGGAAATCCTCAACAAGACTTCCACACTTACTTGTTCTTGACGACTAGGGACATTACTGGTGATAAAAACAAGTTTTTTAAATTTATTTTCAAATCAATGTCCTAATTCATTCCGTATTTGCAAGTACCTAACTGACAACACAAATTCAGTGAGGTGCTAGTACAGATGAAAGATGTAAATAGAAGTAGAAAAACGGAAGGAAATAATGGATTATTAAGTAACAAAAAAAATCAATCTGAATACCATGGCTTACATGGGGTGATGTGTTTATGAAAAATAAACGTATACCTAAAGTAACCATAATTAAAGCCACTAATCCTAACTATAAACAAGTAGCTGAAACAATCGTGAAATTATCTCAGCCTAACATAGAAACAAAGAAAGACGTTTCCTAATTGGAGACGTCTTTTTCTTTTAGCCTTATTTCAAATTCATCCACTGTATTTACAAGTTCTAGATGTTCAAACAGTAGTCTGTATACCCTATTTTGATTTTCAATGCTTTCGTTTTCAATGTTAATTAGCGAATCAACAGCGTTTTGAATAACTGCACTTCTATCATAGTCAGTCAAACTAGCAAGTAGTCGTTCATTATCTTCTAGTGCCACATTTAAATCCTTTAAATCCTTCGCTAAGGGTGGTACTAATCCTACATAATCTGCTTCAGATAAAACTCCTTTGATTAAATAGCTTTTAGCGTTTTGTATTTCAATTTGTATTTCAGCTATACGTTTTGATATATCCTTTATTTGTTCCATGACTTTAATTTTCATATCACTGGTTGTATCTATTTCTACACTTTCTATTTCTTCTCTTAATGAATCCTTATAGCTTTCAATAGCAATATAAAAGTGTGGAAGTAGTTCCTTCAATGAAATCGATTTATTAGGACATTTCTTCTCATTGTATTCACCCATAACCTTTTGGCATTTCCCCACCTGATAAGATGTAACCCCTTCTTTATTAGTCCATGATTTATGAATTGGTAACCTATTACCGCATATTCCACATACAACTAATCTATCCAGCACTGTATTGATTTTAGTATACCTGATACCTTGTGGGTTCCTGCTACGTGAACGAATCATGTTACTTATTTTTTGAAATTCTTCAATAGTTAATAATGCTGGATGTGTATCACGCACTATAACATCTTCCTCAAACATCTTACTGTAATAGTGGCTTTCACCTAAGTAAACACGATTAGCCAACATCCTTGTAATTGTACCTACGTCTTTCCATTTCTTATTAGATTTTGTGGTATACCCTAGTTGGTTAAGTTTCCCAATGATTTCAGCTATTACATATCCTTCTAATACTTTGTCTACAATAAACCTAAACGTCTTGCTTTCAATAGGGTGTGGTGTCAGTTTGTCCTTATCTTTGAAATAACCGAAAGGTAGCTTATTGACATATTTACCTTCCTTCGCACTTGCTAAAACCTTTACATTCATCCTATAAGCAAAGTTTTCAAGTTCTTGCTGATTCATAGCACCACGAATGATATTAGTTAGAAACTGATTTCTATCATTAGGGAAGATGTAGCCTTCACGTATGGAAAGGATAGCTATGTCAGTTCCCTTTAATTCTTCATACACATTCGTCTGTTCATTTACTGTACGATATAACCTTGATTCTTCCACAACAACAATTAAATCGTGCTTTCCATCTAAACAAGCATTCAGCATTTTATTGTATTCAATTCTATTTATGTCCGTTGACTTTGCAACATAATCATTATAAATCACGTAGTTGTTCCAGCCTTGATCTTTGCAGAAGTCCGTTAAACGCTTTAAATGGCTTTCAATTGTTTCTATCTCAGTCTTGCCTTGACTCTTCTTAGACTTCCTTATATACAGTGCTTTAGGCTTATCAGAGGGCTTATAGTCTGCCTGTGAGAACGGTTTATACAATTGCGTTTCACCTCATTTAATAAGTATTTATATACATTATAATAACATACTTTATCAGGCGACTTCGTTATTCAAGGTGCCCCGAAATTAACAGCGGATGCAGCTGGTTTACCAGTTTCTAGCGTCGTATCCGCAAGTGTCCCCCTCGTTATCGTTATGGGCGTTGTTACAACTTCTGTTGCTTTTTTCTTCTTACGAAAAGAATTTCATACAGGCTTATCGTTGCAAGACTCTTCTTCAGCAACTGAACCATCCAAAACTATCATTTTATTATCTCCTCACATAAAGAAATGGCTCGCCATATGTATCCCTATCGTATATATCATTGATATCCTTTGCATGATTCAATTTAAACTACAAGGAAGCGATGCAACAGCACTTATTGGCGGGACGACTGTTATTATGATTATCATTATTGCTCTCATCGCCTACAAAGGAAATGGCCTGAATAAAACGACCGATTATTTTATAGAAGGGCTCCAATTTGGATTTAAAATCTTTGGTCCAGTTATCCCAATTGCTGCACTTTTTTATTTAGGGGATAGCGGATTTGTAAAAATTATCGGGGACTATTTACCGAAAGGTTCACACGGAATCATTAACGACTTAGGAATCGCCTTATCTCAAACTGTTCCTTTAAACCAATATGTATCAGCGGGAACACTAACTATCGTTGGTGTCATAACAGGGTTAGATGGATCTGGCTTTTCCGGTATATCACTTGCTGGTTCGATTGCCAATCTTTTCGGCACAGCACTGGGGAATGGAACAGCTACATTAACAGCACTTGGGCAAATTGCTGCAATCTGGACCGGAGGCGGGACTTTGATTCCTTGGGCGCTTATTCCTGCCGCTGCCATTTGTAAAGTAGATCCATTTGAACTTGCACGCCGAAACTTTTTACCAGTTATAATTGGCTTAATTGTCACCACAATCGTTGCGATGTTTATTCTATAAAGTAAGCAGGTGTTCTCTTGCTTACTTTTTTATTGTGAAATCAATCATTTATTACGGACTTTCAAAAGGGATTATGTATATGTTAGCGAAGTTATATTAGGAGAGTATTTATTTCAAAACGTTTACGAGAAACAGATTACTTCCATTCGAAAAGGGGACATAACTATGAATGAATTGATTTTCGTCTTATTAATTTGTCCATTACTTATCTTTATCGTTTCTGTTATTGGAACCCGCAAGACGCAAACATATTACGTAATGCCAATTGTAACGTTTGCTAGTTTTTTAATACTAGGTGTCATCGCTTTTACTCCAAAATTTTTCTTTTGGATTGGCATGTATAGCATTTTCTCATTTATTGTTTCTTATATGACTCTCTTGTTTGTGAAAGGATATGAATTTGTAGAAAGCACTAAGTAGTTAGTAGTAAGGGGCTTTGATATTGATGGGAATTTGCTTGAATTTATATAAAAAGACGACCGCGTTCCCCCGCAGTCGTCTTTTTTCATATTACGCTGTGATCCAAGCTTCGTTAGCTGGATTTTTACGCCACTCTTGTAATTTTTTCGTTTCAGCTTGTCCGATCATACCTTTTTCTGCTGCTACTTCAGTTAATGCACTGTAGTCGCTTAAAGAGTATGATGCTACGTTAGCTGCTTCTAGTTTTTCTTTTCCTGCTTCTAACTCGTATGTGAAGATTGATACGATTCCTAATACTTCACAGCCTGCTTCGCGAAGTGCTTCTACACATGTAATTGCACTACCACCAGTTGAAATTAAGTCTTCTACTACTACAACTTTTTGACCTTTTTCAGCTTTTCCTTCAATTTGATTCCCTTTACCGTGGCCTTTTGCTTTACTACGTACGTAGCACATTGGTAAATTCATACGATCGCTTACCCATGCAGCGTGCGCAATACCAGCAGTTGCTGTTCCTGCAATAACCTCTACAGTTGGGAAGTGCTCTTTAATTAACTCTTCTAATCCAGCTGCAATCGCTTGACGTACTTTTGGATAAGATAAAGTTAAACGGTTATCACAATAAATTGGTGATTTCATACCTGAAGACCAAGTGAATGGATCATTCGGTTGTAAAAATACTGCTCCAATTTCTAATAAATGCGATGCGATTTCTTTTTTCATACTGTTACACCTTCCCACTGTTGTTTTACTGTTTTATACGCTTCAAGCGGATTTTCTGCTTTTGTAATACTACGCCCAACTACGATGTAGCTTGAGCCAAGTTCCCTCGCACGTTTCGGTGTTGCTACGCGCACCTGATCATTCACATCATCGCTTGCAAGACGGATCCCCGGTGTTACTGTTACAAATTCATTCCCGCATACTTCACGTAATTTTGGAACTTCAAGCGTTGAGCAAACAACGCCATCAAGTCCACTTTCTTTCGTTAATTTTGCATAATGAGCAACCGCTTCTTCTAACGTTTTCTCAATGCCGATCTCTTTTTTCATCATAGCTTCCGAAGTGCTTGTTAGTTGTGTAACTGCAATACAAATCGGTCTCTCTTTTCCTTCTTGCTTACCTTCCTCTAATCCCTCAATCGCAGCTTTCATCATACTGCTTCCCCCAGCAGCATGAACATTTACCATATCAACATCTAGACTAGCTAGGCTACGCATAGCGCTTTTTACTGTATTCGGAATATCATGAAGTTTTAAATCTAGAAAGATTTTATGTCCTTTTTCTTTTAAGTACGTAATAATCGCAGGGCCTTCTTTGTAAAATAACTCCATACCAACTTTGACAAATAACTCTTCCCCTTCAAAGTGGCGCAAGAATTGTTCTACATCTTGTTTCCCCGGAAAATCTAGTGCAACGATTAACGACTGTGACATGTTTGCTTCCAGCTCCTTCCTTGACATTCCGAAATGTGATCAAATCCTAATTCATCTAGTAATGCTGGTAACTCTTCAATAATTGTCGGACATACGAACGGATCTATGAAGTTCGCTGTACCTACTGCAACTGCGCTTGCACCAGCGTAGAAGAACTCAATTACATCTTCTGCTGACTCAATACCACCCATTCCGATAATTGGAATGTTAACCGCTTGGCTTACTTCATGTACCATACGAATTGCTACTGGCTTAATCACAGGACCTGATAGTCCGCCCGTACGGTTTGCTAAAATTGGTTGGGCTGTTTTTAAATCTAGACGCATACCAAGCAATGTATTAATCATCGTTAAACCATCTGCACCTGCATTTTCAATCGCTTTTGCAATTTCCACAATGTTTGCCACGTTCGGTGACAATTTCACGTATACAGGTACTTCAGAAACCTCTTTTACTCGCTTCGTTAAATCAGCAGCAATTTCAGGATTTGTACCAAAAGCGATACCACCTGTTTTTACGTTCGGACAAGAAATATTTAATTCTAGTGCATGGACATTAGGCGCTTTAGAAATTTCCTTTGCAACTGCTACGTAATCCTCAGCTTGTGAGCCCGCAACATTCGCAATGATTGGAAGATCAAATTGTTCTAACCATGGTAATTCAGAATTCATTACTTTTTCTAAACCTGGGTTTTGAAGTCCGATTGCATTTAACATGCCGCCTGGTGTTTCAGCAACACGAGGCGTCGGATTTCCATAACGTGGTTGTTCTGTCGTCGCTTTAATCATGATTGATCCTAGTACACTTAAATCGTAAAACTGTGCATATTCACGACCAAATCCAAAGCATCCAGATGCTGGTATAATTGGATTTTTTAATGACAATCCTGGTAATTCAACTTGCAATCTGTTCATAGTACAACCTCCCCAATTGGAAATACCGGTCCGTCGCTACACACCTTCTTATAAGAATGTCCACTTGGATCTTCTTGTAAGTGGCATACACATGCGAAACAAGCTCCAATACCACAACCCATACGTTCTTCTAATGAAATATAGGCTTTTTTCTCTTTGTAACGTCCTTCTAATGCACGAAGCATCGCTAACGGGCCACATGAATAAAGAATGTCAAAGTCGATTCCGTAATTATCAATTACATCTGTAACAAATCCCTTTGTACCGTGTGTGCCGTCTACTGTTGCAACGTACGTATCACCAAGTTCTGCAAATTTTTCTTCATAGAAAACAACATCTTTCGTTTGAAAACCTAAGATGTGAATCACACGTACACCTTTTGCAACGAGGCGCTGTGATAATTCATAAAGTGGTGGTACCCCAATTCCCCCGCCTACTAATAAAGCCGTTTGTCCTGTTTCTGCTTCTTCTACAGGAAAACCGTGTCCTAGTGGTCCTAGTACATCTACCATTTCACCTTGTTTTCTAGTTGCTAATGTTTTTGTCCCTTGTCCTTCCGCACGATATAGCATTGTAAACTCGTTCTTCTCTTGATCTACATTACAAATACTAATCGGGCGGCGCAGAAGGGGCGCAATGCCCTCTGCTACCTTAATGTGTACAAACTGCCCTGGTTCGTTCATTTGCTGTACTAACGTTCCTTGAAGCACTAATTCGTAAATGTTTTTTGCGATTTCTTTTTGGTTAACGACGATCATATTTTGCTTTTGCATCATGCATGTACCACCTCGTGACGCTTTGTTTGCGTAATTTCTTTCATTGAATGAGCTGAGAATGTCATAGATTCTAATACTCGTAAGATTGCTCTCGTTGTATCAAGTGATGTTAAGCAAGCCACACCGTTTTCTACTGATTCACGGCGAATGCGGAAACCATCACGCGCTGGTTGTTTTCCTTTTGTTAATGTATTGATTACAAACTGTGCTTTTCCTTGGCGAATAATATCTAGTAAGTTGTAGTCTTCAGAATCAATTTTGTTTACAACTTGTACTGGGATATTTTGCTCTGCTAATGTTTGTGCCGTTCCAGCTGTTGCTAATAAGTTATAGCCGATTTCATGGAAACGTTTTGCAATTTCCATCGCCTCTTCTTTATCTTTATCCGCTACAGTGATGATTACGGATCCGTGCGTTGGGATGTTAATTCCTGAGGCAACTAGCCCTTTGTATAATGCTTTTTCAAGCGTTAAGTCTTTCCCCATTACTTCCCCTGTTGATTTCATTTCAGGTCCTAATGTTGTATCAACTGAGCGTAGTTTCGCAAATGAGAATACTGGTGCTTTTACATACACTTCTTTCTCTTCTGGGTGATAGCCCGTTCCGTATCCTTGCTCTATTAGGTTTTGACCTAAAATAACTTTCGTTGCAACATTCGCCATCGGTACGCCTGTAATTTTACTTAAGAATGGTACTGTACGGCTCGCACGTGGGTTTACTTCAATTACATACACTTGATCTTTGAATACTACAAACTGGATATTTAGTAACCCAACAATGTTTAATCCTTTTCCAAGTGCAATTGTATGTTCAATAATTTGTTCTTTTAGTTCGTCAGATAAGCTTTGTGGTGGATATACTCCAATTGAATCCCCAGAGTGAACTCCAGCGCGTTCAATATGTTCCATAATACCTGGAATGAACACATTCTCACCGTCTGAAATTGCATCTACTTCAATTTCTTTACCAACCATGTAACGGTCGATTAATACCGGATGCTCTGCATGAACTTTAACTGCATTTTTCATGTAGTGCAGTAGTTCTTCTTGACGATATACGATTTCCATCGCACGTCCACCTAGTACGTAAGATGGTCTTACTAATACTGGGTAACCAATTTCTTCAGCGATTGCTACCGCTTGTTCTACAGTTGTTGCTGTTTTACCAACTGGTTGTGGGATTCCTAATTTTGTTAATGCAGCTTCGAATTTATCTCGATCTTCTGCGCGGTCTAAATCTTCAAGTGATGTTCCTAAAATTTTCACACCGTGTTCTTCTAATTTCGCCGCTAAGTTAATTGCCGTTTGTCCACCGAATTGTACGATAACACCTTCTGGCTTTTCTAAATCGATAATGTGCATTACATCTTCAATCGTTAATGGTTCAAAGTATAATTTGTCAGAAATACTGAAGTCTGTTGAAACTGTTTCTGGGTTGTTATTTACAATGATTGCCTCATATCCAGCTTCTTTAATTGCCCATACAGAGTGAACTGTTGCGTAGTCAAACTCAACACCTTGACCGATACGGATTGGACCAGACCCTAGTACAACCACACTCTTACGATCTGTTATAACCGATTCATTCTCGTCACCGTATGTGCTGTAGTAGTAAGGTGTTGCAGATTCAAACTCTGCCGCACAAGTATCTACCATTTTATAAACAGGAGTCATATTACTTTCTTTACGCATATCGTAAATTTCACGCTCTGTTTTGTTCCAAGCATTGGCGATGTAATGATCACTGAATCCCATTTCTTTTGCAGATTGTAACACTTCCATATTTCCTGCATTTTCTTTTACTTCGTGTTCCATGTTTACGATGTTTTCAATTTTTTGTAAGAAGAAGAAGTCCATTTCACACCATGAATTAATTTCTTCTTTCGTTACACCTTGACGGATTGCTTCTGCTACAACGAACAGACGCTCATCGTCAGCTTTTATAATACGTTTTTTCATTGTTTCTTTATCAAGTTCTTTTAAATGGTCTAATTCTAAGTGATAAATCCCTAGCTCTAAAGAACGAACCGCTTTTAATAATGATTGCTCTAAGTTACGTCCAATTGACATAACTTCACCAGTTGCCTTCATTTGTGTACCAAGCGTTCTGTTTGCTGATTCGAACTTATCAAATGGCCAACGTGGAATTTTTGAAACGACATAGTCTAATGCTGGCTCGAAGCAAGCGTATGTTTTTTGTGTTACTGGATTTACAATTTCATCTAATGTTAAACCGACTGCAATTTTCGCTGCTAACTTCGCAATTGGATATCCAGTTGCTTTAGATGCTAGTGCAGATGAACGACTCACACGCGGATTTACTTCGATTACATAGTATTGGAAGCTATGCGGATCTAGTGCAAGCTGAACGTTACAGCCACCTTCGATTCCTAATGCACGAATAATTCGTAATGAAGTGTTTCGTAACATTTGATACTCACGGTCACTTAATGTTTGACTCGGTGCTACAACGATTGAATCACCTGTGTGAACCCCAACTGGATCGATATTTTCCATGTTACATACTACAATCGCGTTATCATTCGAATCACGCATTACTTCATATTCAATTTCCTTACAACCAGCAATGCTCTTTTCTAATAAACATTGTGTTACTGGACTATGTTTTAATCCACCTGATACGATTTCAATTAGTTCTTCTTCATTACTACAGATTCCGCCACCTGTTCCCCCCATTGTAAATGCTGGGCGAACAATAACTGGATAACCAATTTCTTTTACAAATTCATGTGCTTCTTCTAGCGTATGAATAATGGTACTAGATGGAATTGGTTCATTTAATTCCTGCATTAATGTACGGAATAAATCACGATCTTCCGCTTGCTCAATTGCTGATAATTTTGTTCCTAAAATTTCAACTCCGCATTCTTCAAGTATGCCTGATTTCGCAAGTTCAACAGCCATATTTAGGCCTGTTTGACCACCTAATGTTGGTAGGATTGCATCTGGACGTTCTTTACGAATGATACGGCTTACGAATTCTAATGTTAATGGTTCTATATATACTTTATCTGCTGTTGCAGTATCTGTCATAATTGTTGCTGGGTTAGAGTTAACAAGGATTACTTTGTAACCTTCTTCTCTAAGAGATTGACAAGCTTGTGTACCAGAGTAATCAAACTCTGCTGCTTGCCCAATTACAATTGGTCCTGATCCGATTACTAAAATTGTGTTAATGTCTAGGCGTTTTGGCATAACTCTTCCCCTTCTTTCTTGAAGTTTTCAATCATTTCTAAGAAATCTTCGAATAAATCATTTGCATCTTCTGGTCCCGCTGAAGCTTCTGGATGGTATTGTACTGTAAATGCTGGAAACTTCGTATGACGAAGACCTTCTACTGTTCCATCATTTAAAGCAACATGTGTAATTTCAAGATTTGTATTTTCAACTGACTCTTCTTCTACTGCGTATCCATGGTTTTGAGAAGTAATTGCTACTTTTCCAGTTGCAAGATTTTTTACTGGATGATTTAAACCACGATGACCGAACTTCAACTTACTTGTATTTGCACCAGATGCTAATGCGAATAACTGATGTCCTAAGCAAATCCCGAATAAAGGAACTTTACCGATAATGTCTTTTAACATTTCAATTGCTTCTGGTACATCTTTTGGATCCCCAGGTCCATTACTTAACATAATTCCATCTGGGCTAAGGCGTAAAATCTCTTCTGCTGTTGTATTGTAAGGTACTACAATTACATCACAGTCACGCTTATTTAATTCTCTTAAAATACCATGTTTCATTCCGAAGTCTACAAGTACAACTCGATGACCACGGCCTGGGCTTGGGTATGGGTCTTTCGTTGATACGCGTTTTACATGATCTGTAAATACTGTCGCTTTTAATTGGCTCACAATGTACTCTACATCTGCATCCATGTTACAAAGTCGTCCGCGTAATGTACCGTATTGACGAATTTTTCTCGTTAATTTTCTCGTATCAATTCCTGCTAATCCTGGAATGTTTCTTTCTTTTAAGTAATCATTTAACGAAATTTCATTACGGAAGTTTGATGGATGATCACAAATTTCATTTACGATTAAACCATTTACAGATGGGTGAATGGATTCAAAATCGTCACGGTTAATGCCGTAGTTTCCGATTAATGGGTACGTAAATGTTACGATTTGACCGCAATATGATGGATCAGATAATGTTTCTTGATATCCAGTCATTCCTGTTGTAAATACAACCTCACCTGACTTTTCGATTTCGCCTCCGAAACCTTTTCCAATTAATACTGTTCCATCTTCTAAGATAAGTTGTCTTTTCATACTAATGCACTCTCCTTTTGCCATGCGATCTTACCGCCAACGATTGTCATTACCGGCCATCCTTGGCATTTCCAACCTGCGAATGGTGTATTTTTTCCTTTTGATAAGAAAGTTTTTGGATCAATCTCTTCTTCTTGTTCTAAATCAATGATTGTAATATCAGCTACTCTACCTTCTTTCAGGCGACCTGCTTCTAAACCGAATGTATCAGCTGGTTTTTCTGTTAAGAATTGAATTAACTGTTCTAATGTAATAATTCCTTTTTTCACAAGGTTTGTGTATAGAAGTGGGAATGCTGTTTCAAAACCAGTAATTCCGAATGGTGCTCTTTCAATTCCTTGTGCTTTCTCTTCCGCTGTATGCGGTGCATGGTCAGTTGCGATCATATCGATCGTTCCATCTAATAGCCCTTCAATTAACGCTGCGTGGTCTTCTTTTCCACGAAGCGGTGGGTTCATTTTAAAGTTAGGATCAGCTGATGGGATATCATCTTCACATAACACTAAGTGATGCGGTGTTACTTCTGCTGTTACTTTAATTCCAGCACGTTTTGCATCACGGATTACACGTACAGACCCTTTCGTACTTACGTGACATACGTGATAGTGACAATCTGCCGCCTCAGCAAGCAGTATATCCCTTGCAATATGTACAGATTCACATACTGATGGGATACCGTTTAATCCGTGTTTCTCAGAAAACTTCCCTTCATGTACACAACCTTTATTAATAAGTGTATTTTCTTCACAGTGTGCAACTACTGCCATATTCAACTTCGCTGCACGCTTCATAGCAGCTAGCATCATGCTCGCATCTTGTACGCCTACTCCATCATCAGTGAAAGCGAATGCTCCAAGCTCTTTTAACGTTTCGAAATCTGTCATTTCAGAACCTGCTTGACGTACTGTAATTGCTCCATATGGTAATACATTTACGTGTGCTTTTTCTTTAATACGTTTTTGTAAGTCTTCCATATGTTCCCTGCAATCTGGTACTGGACGTGTATTTGGCATTGCGCAAATTGTAGTGAATCCACCTTTTGCCGCTGCTAGTGTGCCTGTTGCAATTGTTTCTTTATGTTCACCACCTGGCTCACGAAGATGTACATGTACATCTACTAATCCAGGTGCGATTAACTTTCCGTTCACATCGATTACTTCAGCATTATCTGCCGTAATATTTTCTGCTACTTTCGCAATTTTACCGTCTTGTACGAGAAGATCTGTTGCTACGATTATTCCTTCTTCATTCATATAACGACCATTTTTAAACAAATAATTCATGTTTCATTCCTCCTAATACATTTGGTAAGGCGCGTTTTAGTACAGCCATTCTTACGTAAACTCCATTTTCCATTTGTTTAAATATGCGTGAACGCTCACACTCAACAAGTTCACTTGCAATTTCCACATCCCGGTTGAAAGGAGCTGGATGCATAATAATGCTTCCTTCTTTCATACGTTTTTCTCTTTCAAGCGTTAATCCGTGTTTTTCATGATACTCTTTCATAATGTCTGTTTCATAATGATCATGACGCTCATGCTGTACACGAAGTAACATCATTACATCAACTTCTGGAACTAGCTCATCTAAGTTTTTGTACGTTCCAAATGTGTTTTTTTCATCTTTCCACTCTTCTGGGCTTGCAAAATAAATCGTTGCCCCAAGCTTCGTTAATGTTTCAGCATTGGATCGTGCTACTCGGCTATGGCGAATATCTCCAACAATTGCAATCTTTAAACCTTCAAAACTTCCAAACTCTTGTTTAATTGTTAGAAGGTCGAGCAGACATTGCGTTGGATGATTTCCGCATCCATCTCCAGCATTTAAGATTGGAATGTTTACTTGATCTTTTAGCTCATCGAAGTAACGATCTTGCTCGTGGCGGATGACTACCGCTTTTGTTCCGATTGATTCCAGTGTTTTTATCGTGTCGTATAACGTTTCTCCTTTTTGTACGCTAGATGAATCTGCTGAAAAGTTTAATACGTCAAGTCCTAATCTCTTCTCAGCAACTTCGAAGCTAAATCTCGTTCTCGTACTATTCTCAAAGAACAAGTTCGCAACAAAAGTTTGCTCTGTTGTTTTACTCTCTTTCCCATTCGCGAAATCTTCTGCGTCTTTTAGGATTTCTGAAATTTCTAGTTCCGATAATTCACTCATCGTTAACAAATGGCTCATCGTCATCCCTCGTCTTTCTAATTTTTATGATAGCATTTATGGATATTTATAACAACATTTGCATAAAAATACCCTAGTCATGTGAGACTAGGGTGCAAGGAAGAAGCCACCCTTTTCTGTCTCACAGGACTGAATTAAAAGGTTGTTTTTATGAAGCAATCTGCTTAGATTGTTTTATTTGTTTCGTTTCTGGTAGTAGTAGATTTAACAGTACACCTACAATTGCTGCTAGTGCCATTCCTTCTACTTGGAACGATTCTCCTACGTGAAGTACCGCTCCGCCAATACCAATTACTAGTATAACTGATGCAATCATTAAGTTTCGTTTGTCACTTAAATCTGTTCTATCATCTACCATCATGCGTAAACCACTTGATGCGATTACACCGAATAGTAAGATTGATACACCACCCATAACTGGTGTTGGAATCGAGTGGATCAGTGCTGAAATCTTCCCGATAAATCCAAACATGATTGCGAATACTGCTGAACCGATGAATAAGTATACACTATACGCTCTCGTAATTGCTAGCACACCGATGTTTTCACCGTATGTTGTATTCGGTGGTCCACCGATTAGTGATGCGATTAATGTTGCTACCCCATCCCCAAAGATTGAACGGTGTAAACCTGGTTTTTCAATTAAATCTCTTTTAATAACATTTCCAAGTACAATTTGATGTCCGATATGTTCTGAAATTGTTACTAGTGCTACTGGCACCATTAAGAGTACAATCTTCCACGAAAACTCTGGTGTGTATGTTACAAACGGTACTGTGAAATCAGGTACGACAAACCATTTCGCCTCAGCTACCGGTTTTAAATCTACTAGCCCTTGGAAGTAAGCGAAGATATATCCGCCGATGATTCCAAGTAACACCGGTATGATGCTGAAAAATCCTCTTCCAAATATGGAGCAAATGATTGTAATTGCTAATGTTACTAGTGCTACTGAAAAGTGTGTAATGCTATACTTACCATCCGCACCGTTCATCGCCATGTTCACTGCTGTATGTGCTAAAGCTAAACCGATTACCATTACTACCGGACCAACTACGATTGGCGGCAGTAATTTCATAATCCACGCTGATCCAGATTTCTTAATTCCGATTGAAATTAAGATGTACACCATTCCTGCAAGTAAGCCACCAAGCATCGCTGCTCCGGGGCCACCTGCTGTTTTTGCTGCAATAATCGGTGCGATAAAGGCGAATGATGATCCTAAATACGCAGGTACTTGACCTTTCGTTATAAGAAGAAACGCTAGCGTTCCTAATCCACTTGATATTAACGCTACTGACGGATTCAATCCTGTTAAAAATGGAACAAGCACTGTTGATCCAAACATCGCGAACAAATGTTGTATACTTAAAAATAACCATTTTCCCGGTTTCGGTACTTCATTAACGTCTAACACTGGCTTTTGTTCCATTGTTACATCCTCCTTCAGTTTAAATCTTTGCAATAAAAAAACTCTTTGTGCCTGTGCACAAAGAGTCCTATACTTTCGTATGCCAAATTCGACATATGAAAGCCAAGACCCTTTGGCAGCCTCACAGGACTACATTTAAAAGGGCTTTACTTATCGTATATACTTACTCGATCTTGTTGATCTGTCTCTTGCAAATCAACTTCGATACGCTCTTCACTTGATGTTGGAATGTTCTTTCCTACATAATCAGCGCGAATTGGTAATTCACGATGTCCTCTATCTACAAGGACAGCTAATTGAATTTGTGATGGTCTTCCTAAATCCATAAGAGCATCCATCGCAGCTCGAACTGTTCTTCCTGTATACAATACATCATCTACAAGGATTACTTTTTTCTTCGTAATATCTACTGGAATATCTGAACCTTTTACTAGTGGTTCTTTATTCTTTGATTGAAGTGTTAAGTCATCACGATATAAAGTTATATCTAACTCTCCTACTTCCATCTCTTTTCCTTCAATCTGACCAATTCGTTCTGCCAAACGTTGTGCAATAAAAATTCCACGTGTTTTAATTCCGACAAGAACACAATTATCCACACCTTTATTTCGTTCCACAATTTCATGACTAATTCGTGTTAAAGCGCGGCGAATCATTTGGTCATCTAAAACGACAGCTTTTTCCTGCATGCTCTACACCTCCAAGCTATTTTTCTTGCGTGAGAGTAATGGTATAAAAAAAGTCCTCTCAGCGTGTGCGAGAGGACTTTTGAAAAAAGGGTACAACATACCCTAAGTATTTCAAACCGTTACCTTCTCAACCTCACGGGGCTGTGTTAAAGGATCATTATTTAACTGTTGTCAGTATCTCAGTTTTCTCATGATTTGTCAATACTATTTCCGTAAAATATTTAAAGTCTCTTCAAACACTTCTGGAATCGGTGCCTCAAACTGAATATATTCACCAGTACGAGGGTGGTCAAATCCTAAAATACCTGCATGAAGTGCCTGTCCATTCATGTCTAATGTTTTCTTTGGTCCATACTTTGGATCTCCTGCAAGTGGATAGCCAATATATTTCATATGAACACGAATTTGGTGTGTACGTCCTGTTTCTAAGCGACATTCTACAAGTGTGAAATCTTTGAAACGCTCTAACACTTGGAAATGCGTAACAGCATGCTTACCATTTTCATCAACTGTCATACTTTGACGTTCTTTCTTATCACGAGCAATCGGAGCATCAATCGTTCCCTTATCATGCGGAATAACACCGTGTACAATCGCTTTGTAACGTCTTGTTACTGTTTTTGCTACAAGTTGATTTACAAGTGATTCGTGTGCCATATCATTTTTAGCAACCATTAATAGGCCAGATGTATCTTTATCAATACGATGCACGATACCAGGACGCATTACACCGTTAATGCCTGATAAATCTGTACAATGATGCATAAGACCATTCACAAGTGTGCCACTTGTATGACCTGGTGCTGGATGTACAACCATACCACGTGGCTTATTTACAACAAGTACATCTGCATCTTCATAATAAATTTCTAAGTTCATATCTTCCGCTTGAATATCTAACTCTTCCGGATCAGGAATCGTTACTGTAATTTCATCATTTTCTTTAACTTTATAATTTACTTTTACCGATTTCCCATTCACTGTTACAACATCATCTTTAATCCATTGCTGTACTTGTGAACGTGACCATTCACTGTTAATTTCTGCAACGAATTTATCGATTCGCTCACTTTTTTGTTCTTCTGCAACTGTTACCTGTACTACTTCACTCATTCAATTACTCCTTCGTTTTCTTGCCTTCTAATAATGTTTGAATAATAATTAATACAACACCAATACATAACGCTGAATCAGCTACATTGAATACTGGATAGTTGTACGAGAAAATATACACGTGAATAAAATCCACTACTTCTTGTCTAAATACACGATCAATAAAGTTACCAATTGCTCCACCTAAAATTAGACCTAATGAAATTCCTAGAAGCTTGTCTGTTTGTGCATATTTTTTCATATACATTACGATAAATACTACAAAGACAACCGTAATAATGTAGAAAAACCACATTTTATTTTCTAAAATCCCCCAGGCAGCTCCTCTATTTCGATGTGATGTTATGTATAATACATTATCGATTATCGGAATGCTCATACCCAATTCCATGTTCTTTACAATTAGCCACTTCGATATTTGATCGATGGCAATGACAAATAACGCTATTACATAATATATCATTTTCATTTCCCCCACAAAGACAGTGTACCTCAAAATTTTAGCATAGCTGCTACCTTTTCACAATGAACCTTTATAGAAGAATAAAATAAATTAAAAAAAGGTAATATAATATCGTTGTGCGTATTCATACATTTACCTTTTCATAGAAAAATTCATGAATCGTACGGGCAGTCGGCATTGTTTTCATTTGCTTTGTCGAAATTACTCTCCCCGTCTCTTCACAAATACCGTACATATCTATTTCCATTTTAAATAATGCGCGTTCTACATCCTTTAAGTCCTCTTTTATATCATGTAATAGCAATTTTTTCTTTATCTCTTCCTTAATTTCATATCCAAGCTCTTGGCTGAACTCAGCATCATATTTGTGCATTACTTCTTTAGCTAGTCTCTCTTGCAACTCTTTTCTCATCAATTGCAATTCTTCTTTTATTTCCATGTAAATTTCATTCACGTGTACATTCCTCCTAGCTGTAATGTACAGTTAGTGTGTCCGAAATTTATTTGCTTACCTCACACACATTTTTCCTTCACAGGAAAGAGCCTGAAAGTTATTTCGATATACCATCAATAAAAAAACTGACTGCATCAATAGCAGTCAGTTTTTTTATTATTTTACATAGTTTTCTTTAACAACTGATGCACAACGCTCACATAATGTTTCATGTTCAGCATCTTTACCAATTGTTTCTGAAACTACCCAACAACGTTCGCATGTTTCACCAGTTGCTTGAGAAACGACAACCGCTGTATGCTCATACTTAGGCGCATCTGCTGGAGCTTCTTCCATCATACCACCAAGTTTATATTCAGAAACGATGAATAATTGCTTCAAGTCTTCGCTAATAGACTCTAACATTACTTTCATTTCTGCAGTTGGATAAAGAGTAATGCTCGCATTTAATGACTTACCAATTACTTTCTCATTACGAGCTACTTCTAACGCTTTTAATACGTCATCACGTAATGTCATAAATGCATCCCATTTCGCTTTTAACGCTTCCGAACCCTCTACTTCTGTAGCTTCCGGCATGTTAGTTAACTGTACGCTTTCTTCTGTTACACCTGGAACATATGGCCATACTTCATCAGCTGTATGAGGTAAGATTGGTGTTACAAGTTTCGTTAATGCAACAAGAACGTCATATAATACAGTTTGAATTGCACGACGATCCGCGTGATTTGCACCTTCAATGTATAAAATGTCTTTTGCAAAGTCTAAGTAGAATGAACTTAGATCAATTGTACAGAAGTTGTGAATAGCATGATATACAGCAGCAAAGTCATATGTTTCATATGCTTCTTTTACTTTTGTAATTAAGTCATTTAACTTCACTAACATGTAACGATCTACTTCACGAAGTTCAGCTACCGCTACTGTGTTTTCACTTGGCTTAAAGTCATCTAAGTTGCCTAATAAGAAACGGAATGTGTTACGGATTTTACGATACACTTCTGCTACTTGTTTTAAAATATCATCTGAAATACGTACGTCAGATTGATAGTCAACAGATGATACCCATAAACGTAAAATATCTCCGCCTAATTGATCCATAATTTTCTTCGGTACGACGATGTTTCCAATCGACTTACTCATTTTACGTCCTTCACCATCTAGTACGAAACCATGGCTTAGTACGCCTTTATATGGAGCTTTACCTGTTACAGCAACTGCTGTTGATAATGAAGAGTTAAACCAACCACGATATTGGTCAGATCCTTCTAAATATAAATCAGCTGGACGTTGTAAGTCATCGCGCTCTTCTAATACCGCTTGGTGAGATGAACCTGAGTCGAACCATACATCCATGATATCTGTTTCTTTACGGAATTCACCATTTGGGCTACCTGGATGTGTAAATCCTTCTGGTAATAAATCTTTCGCTTCACGCTCAAACCATACGTTAGAACCGTGTTCACGGAATAAATCTGCTACATGGTTAATTGTTTCATCTGTAATAATTGGATCACCATTCTCAGCATAGAATACAGGAATTGGCACACCCCATGCACGCTGACGAGAAATACACCAGTCACCACGGTCACGAACCATGTTATGAAGACGAGTTTCGCCCCATGCTGGTACCCATTTCGTTTCCGCAACAGCTTCTAATAACTCTTTACGGAATGCTTCAATAGATGCAAACCACTGTGCTGTCGCACGGAAAATAATTGGTTTTTTCGTTCTCCAATCATGTGGGTATGAATGCGTAATGAATGTTAGTTTCAGTAACGCGCCTACTTCTTCTAATTTTTCTGTAATTGGCTTGTTAGCTTTATCATAGAATAAGCCTTCAAATCCAGGTGCTTCATTTGTTAATACACCTTTATCATCAACTGGGCAAAGTACTTCTAATCCATACTTTTTACCAACAACGAAGTCATCTTCCCCATGTCCTGGTGCTGTATGAACACAACCTGTACCTGCATCTGTTGTTACGTGATCTCCTAGCATAACTAATGAATCACGCTCGTAGAATGGGTGTTTTGCAACTGTATACTCAAGTTCGCTACCTTTTACCGTTTTCACAACTTCAGCTTTTTCCCACTCTAACGTTTTTGCAACTGTCTCAAATAATTCAGAAGCGATAATATATTTCTCGTCATTTACTTTTACAATGCTATATTCAAGCTCTGGATGAACAGAAATACCTAAGTTCGCAGGTAATGTCCAAGGAGTTGTTGTCCAAATGATAAATTTCTCATCACCTTCTAATACGTTCTTTCCGTCTTTTACAGGGAACGCTACATAAATAGATGCTGATTTTTTATCTTGGTATTCAATTTCAGCTTCTGCTAAAGCAGACTCACTTGTTGGAGACCAGTAAACTGGTTTTTGCCCTTTATAGATGTAACCTTTTTTCGCCATATCACCAAACACTTTAATTTGTTGTGCTTCATAAGCTGGCTCTAAAGTAATATATGGATTATCCCAATCTGCACGTACACCTAGGCGCTTAAATTGTTCACGTTGACGTTCTACTTGTTCATATGCATACTCTGCACATAACTTACGGAACTCAGCAACTGTCATTTCTTTACGTTTTACACCTTTATTCGTTAACGCTTGTTCGATTGGTAAACCGTGCGTATCCCAACCTGGAACATATGGTGCACTGAAACCAGTCATTGACTTATAGCGAACAATAAAGTCTTTTAACACTTTATTTAATGCATGTCCCATATGAATGTCACCATTCGCATATGGAGGTCCATCATGCAACACAAATAAAGGACGGCCTTTTGTATGTTCTTGTACTTTTTCATAAATATTCATTTCAGCCCATTTTTCTTGCATTGCAGGCTCACGTTTTGGTAAATTCCCACGCATTGGGAACTCTGTTTTTGGCATCAGTAATGTATTTTTGTACTCCATGCTCAATTCCTCCTTACATGTATAAAAGAAATACTTAAAAAACGGAATAAAAAAGAGACCTTCTCATCCCAAAAAGGGACGAGAAAGTCTCCCGCGGTACCACCCTAGTAGATTCTATACATATGTATAAAACCCTCTTTATATTCTTAACGCGAATACACGCCTACGCTTACTCTATTTGTTCAGCGCGGAACTCCAGGGTGATATTCCCACTAATCTCCTTATCCTGAGCTTACACCGTCCTCAGTTCGCTATATAAGGTTTGAAAAGGTACTTATCCCTATCTTCGTTTTTCTTAATAAATATGTTGTTTAAAATTATATGTAATAATGAGAAAAACGTCAAGCTTACACTGTTTCTTCTTTTTTCAACAGCTCATCTACTTCGTCTTCTAACTCAATTAGTTTATCCCAATCATCGTTGTTTAGCATTTCAAGCTGTGTCTCTAATAACATACGGAAACGAGTTCGGAATACTTTCGCTTGTTTCTTTAGCTCTTCAATATCAAAAGCAACTTTTCTTGATTTTACTAAAGCTTCGTTAATGATACGATCTGCATTTTTTTCAGCTTCACGTACGATTAATTTCGCTTCTTTTTGCGCATTACGTTTTACTTCTTCCGCTGCTTCTTGTGCAACAACGATAGATTTGTTTAACGTATCTTCAATGTTAGAAAAATGATCTAACTTTCCTTCTAATTGCGCAACTTTTTCTTCTAAAGCTTTTTTCTCACGAATGACTAATTCATAATCTTTGATAATTTGATCAAGAAACTCATTTACTTGATCTTCATCATAGCCACGGAATCCGCGACCAAATTCTTTGTTATGAATATCTAATGGTGTTAACGGCACAACGCCACCTCCAAGTAGTTATCTAAATTTCCTCTTTCAATTATATCTTTTCTTCGACAAAATAGGAGGATTTCCTTCTAAAAAACCAATCATTTTAGTATACCATACAAAATTCTCCATTTGTCGCGTTTTGTTCTACCTTCTACAGAAAACAATTTACTTCGCCCATATCCTCTCACCGAAAACACATCTCCTGGATAACATTCATAAGAAGTTTGCTCTACTGTTTTCCAATTGACTTTTACTAAACCATTTTTTATGAAAGGTTGCACTTTCTGTCTGGATATATGTAACATTTCAGCCAACATAACATCTAAGCGAAGTGAAGAAACCGTTCCAGATTTCTCTCCCCACGTTTCATGAGTCTGTAGAATTTGTTCTCCTTGTACTGCTGATAAGGAGACTTTTACTTTCCCTATTGCTTGTAAGTTCATCTCAATGTAAGATACGATTTCTTTCGCAACTACAATTTGGGCACGATTTTCTTGAAGCAAAATATCACCACATTTTTCTCTCGTTAAACCAAGTGACATAAATGTACCTAATATTTGCCTATGTTCTAGCGTATAAAACTTGGAAGGATAGTCAATTTCTAATACTTCTACTTGAAATTCTTCTTCATTTAATTCTAGATAGTCTGGATAAATAAGTGCTCTTCTACGCTCTGCGTAAGGCGTTGCACCATCAAATTGCACAGCAACATCTCCTTGTCCAATTACCATAGAAACAATTTGTTGCTGTCTTGGATCAAGGAAATCTGTTAGTTTCACTTGATGGTACTCTGCTGCTCGCTTCCACTCTAGCACTTTATCTACAAAGACCTCTTCATCAGGTCTGAAATGTTCGTAAATGCTCATGTATTTAGCCTCTTATTACAAGAAATAGCTGAACAAACTGAACAAACCACTTTTAGCAAGTTTTAACGCAAAAATCGCAACGAGTGGAGAGATATCAATCATACCAAACGGCGGAATAAATCTGCGAAATGGTTCTAAATACGGTTCACAAATACGTGCAAGAAAATCTCCAAAAGTTGATTCCTTTGCACCAGGAAACCATGATAGGAGGATGTAAATGATAAGTGCCCACGAGTAAATCTCGATAGCAGTAAGTAAAACATTTAAAACGGTTGTCATGGCGTATTACCACCTCTTTATATTTGTTTCTTCTTCTTCGCCGAATAATTCTGAAATTGCACCAACAATATCTACATTTTCAGGTGTACACATAAATGTTTTCGGTCCTATTTTTTGAATGTCCCCGCCTATAGCGTATACAGTACCACTTAAAAAGTCAACGATACGTACTGCTTGATCAGTAGACATTCTTTGCAAATTAATTACAACAGCTCGTCTACCTTTCAAATGGTCCGCAATACCTTGCGCTTCCGAATACGTGCGTGGTTCTAATAAAACAACTTTTGAAGATTGCTTTGCCGTTTCAATGCTCACAACATTTTGTTTCGGTTGTGCTTTCGGAAACGTAACATCTTGTTGTTCCGGCGGATCTTGCTGCTTCTTCATATCCGTTTGCTCCTTTTCATAGCTATATTGAGCTGCTTCTTTTTCTTCTGGTGTATCAAAAAAGAAGTATTTTACTTTTGACCAACTCATAATAAGATTCTCCTTCCTTTTACGCTTTTCCTACTAAAATCGTTCCCAAACGAATATATGTAGCACCTTCTTCAATTGCAATCGTGTAATCATTGGACATTCCCATTGATAATTCTTTACATGGCGCATGTAATAGATTTAGCTCCTGCACCTCTATTTGTAGCTTGCGCAAGTCCTTAAAGCAGCGACGAACTTCTTCCTCTTCTTCTGTAAATGGCGCCATCGTCATTAGTCCAACCACTTCAATCTTATCCAATTCTTGCAAACTTTGAATAAAAGAAACTGTTTCTTCTATTGCCAATCCTTGCTTTGATTCTTCAGATGAGGTTTTCACTTGAATAAAGCATTTCACTTTCTTATCAGCACGTTTCTGAATTTCTTTCGCCAGAGAAAGACGATCTAACGAATGTAAATAATCAATTTCATTAATGATTTCTTTTACTTTTCTCGTTTGTAATGAGCCAATAAAGTGCCAATTAACTTTTGAGCCAAAATGCTCGTATTTCTGTAAGAAACCTTCATTTCTATTTTCACCTAAATCGATAATTCCAGCTTCCATTACTTCGTTTGTTTTTTCAATCCCTACAGTTTTTGTAACTGCAACAAGTTTAATATCTTGCAACGAACGTCCAGCTCGTGTGCAAGATTCTTTAATAGCTTCGTTTACAATTATTAAATTTTCTTGTACTGTCACTTGTTTTCTTCCTCCTTAAAACCTATGAAACTCAACATTCTCCCTGTCTTCCCTTGATCACGACGATGAGAGAAAAATAGTTGTTCTTCACAGCTTGTACAAAGAGATGACATTACAATATGCTCTTCTTTTATGCCTGCTTGTACACATAATACACGATTAATTTCTTTTAAATTAATTGCGTACTGTCCATCAGAAATTTTTTTATATGGGACAGAACCGTTTACTACTTGCTGTGCCGCTGTTAACACTCTATCATCAACAACATAACAACAAGATCCGATTGCCGGTCCAATTGCAACATGAATTTCATCACTTGAAATCCCTTCTGCACTCCATTTTTGAATCATTTCATTTGCAATCTCTTTTACAGTCCCTTTCCACCCAGCATGCGCAAGTCCTATCATACCATGTGATGGTGCATAAAAATAGAGTGGGACACAATCCGCGTAACAAGACGTTAAAAGAACATCGTTATTAGTCGTATAAATGCCATCTGTTTTTGAAATGCCATCCTCATATGAATAGACGCCACTTCCTTTTTCTTGTTGTCCTACTTTTTCAACCTGGTGATCATGAACTTGTTCAGAGCAAATCCAGTTTTCCAATGGTTTTTGTAACTTATTTGCTAAAATGCGTCTGTTTTCATGAACGTTCTCCACGATATCATTCACATGTAATCCTAAATTCATCGCATGAAAGGAGCCCGTACTTATCCCACCATCTTTTGTCGTAAATCCAGCAGTAATGTTTCCAAGTTCTTTCCACGCTTGTAAATACAGTATACCGTCCACATATTTAAATGGTTCTCTCATAAAGCGGCTCCTTTTTAATTAAAATAACAGAAAAAAGCATGGTACTTCCTGTCTATTTTACCATACTTTTATTTTTTCATAATACCAACAGAAAAAAAAGAGGAATTTGTAATATTCTTTATGAAATTGTCGTTGTTTGTATTGATTCTGTTACAGAATTAACAGGATTTACTCTTACAAGTATGACATCTTCCCCGATTTTCATAACTTCCTCCCAAGGAACTATAATTTCTACGTCTTTCCCAAAAATCCCAAGCATACGTGCCTGTTTGGAAATAATAATAGAGCAAATCTTCCCTGTATCGATATCAATCTCAATATCTCCAATATTTCCAAGCCTTTTCCCATCTGAAATATTTATAACATCCTTCATCTGTAACTCTGAAATCCGTATCACTCTCATCCTCTCCCTTATATGGCGAATTGGAAGTACACAGACTACTGTATTTCATATTAACAGGAAGTAACCGCTACTAAGGTTCATATTATTTTCATTATATGAACACGACCTCATTGCTATGAACGCAAACTATAATAGTACATATAAAAAGGCCTCACCATAAATGGTGAGACCTTATCCTTGAATCGTTTTATTCATTTGTTTAATAGCCGATTTCTCTAAGCGTGATACTTGAGCTTGAGAAATCCCGATTTCTTCTGCAACTTCCATTTGTGTTTTTCCTTGAAAGAACCGTTTTCGAATAATCATCTTTTCACGATCATTTAAACGCTTCATGCCTTCTTTCAGCGCTAACTCTTCAACCCACTGCTCGTCCTTTTGTTTTTCATCACTTAATTGATCCATAACAAAGATAGGATCTCCCCCATCGTTATAAATCGGCTCAAATAATGACACTGGATCTTGAATCGCATCTAAAGCAAATACAATCTCTTCGTGAGTCACTTCTAGCACTTTTGCAATATCCATTGCTGTTGGTTCTTTTGAATTTTCTGCGATCAATTTTTCTCTTACTTGCAACGCTTTATACGCAATATCTCGTAACGAGCGAGATACGCGAATCGGATTGTTGTCACGCAAATATCTGCGTATTTCTCCAATAATCATCGGCACAGCATACGTTGAAAATTTTACATTTTGGCCTAAATCAAAGTTATCAATGGATTTCATAAGTCCGATGCAACCAACTTGAAATAAATCGTCAACATATTCTCCTCTGTTATTAAATCTTTGGATGACGCTCAATACAAGACGTAAGTTTCCATTCACTAATTTCTCTCTTGCGCTTATCTCTCCACTTTGCATTTCACGAAATAATTTACGCATTTCTTCATTTTTTAGTACTGGAAGTTTTGCTGTATCAACACCGCAAATTTCTACTTTGTTTCTCGTCAAAGTGTTCCCTCCTATCGGGAGTTGCTGTACAGTGTAAAGTATTTCCTTTGAAGGGGATTTTATGCATGTGGTTTTCTCTTCATTTTTCATTTTAATTCCCCCTTCTTCTACAACTAAACAGAATAAGACCAGCCTACATAAAGGCTGGTCTTATTCTTTACACCATTTTATTAAATTCTTTTCGTAACCTTTTTATGATTCTTTTTTCTAAACGTGAAATGTATGACTGTGAAATCCCAAGCATATCCGCCACATCTTTTTGCGTCTTTTCCTCTTCTCCAGCAAGCCCAAATCGAAGCTCCATAATTTGTTTTTCCCGATCATTTAATTGGTGCAATGCTTTCATTAGAAGATGACGATCTACAGTAGCCTCTAAATCTTTTGTAATAATATCATCATCTGTACCTAATACATCTGATAACAACAGTTCATTCCCATCCCAATCAATGTTAAGCGGTTCATCAAAAGACACTTCCGAACGATTTTTATTATTTCGGCGCAAATGCATTAAAATCTCATTTTCTATACAACGAGATGCATATGTTGCTAATTTTATTTTCTTTTCTGGATTAAATGTATTTACCGCTTTAATAAGGCCAATTGTTCCTATACTGATTAAATCTTCAATATTTATCCCTGTATTTTCAAATTTCCTTGCTATATATACAACTAGCCGTAAGTTGCGTTCAATAAGTAATGACCTTGCAGCTTGATCGCCTTTTGGCAATTTATTCAAAAGAACTTCTTCTTCTTCTTTCGTTAACGGCGGTGGCAACGCTTCACTTCCACCAATATAATAAATTTCATCGGTCTTAATTCCTAGTTTCAGCAATACTTTATACCAAAGGTATACTAAATAAAATTTTAATTTCATCATATTATCCCGCCTCTCATAATTAAGCAATTACCATTTTTTGCGAAATCAACATTTTTGGATGTACAATGCATTGATACTCTCCATTGGTAGACAGTTGTTGTGTATTTAACCCAATCAATACTTTGTTTACAACGATTGAACTACCTTCATGATCAACTTGCACACTATCAGGCTTAATTGCCCACAAAAATTGACTCTCTACTCCTACTGCTCGGAAAGGAATTAAGCGTAATTTTGTCGCCCATCCAGAATCTTTTTCTGGTATTTGAGGAATTTCTGTTTTGGAATAAATTTGTTCTGTTAACCAAGATGGCAAACAATGTTCTAATGATGAAATATGCATAATCATTACGGGTGTTTTTGTTAACGGGTCGTAAAGTTGATTCCCACTGTCAATTAAACCTGCTAGTTCCAATTCTTCTTCAGCTAATTGAATTTTCACTTTCACGATTTGGTCATAGTGTATTTTCGTGATTTCTACGCTTTCAATACGCTTTTTAGAAAAATAATAAATTACTGGAAAACCTAAAATAACAAACAACCAACTAATTGGATCACCGTAAGAAATCGATTGAGATTGAACCAATCCATTTACCATCTCATTCGTTTGCAAAAAGAAATGAGTTCCCATTAATCCTCCACCAACCATAAAAGTGACAAAGTAAAAAGTAAAAACAGTTTGTGTATAATTTCTAAACGTTGTAAACCCAAAGGCTGTATACACAATAAGTAACGAGTACAGTAGTTTCATAATCGGATGTGTCATCATAGAAGCAAAAGGAGTAAAGGCAAAAATAACAATGGTGGAACCTATAAATGCCCCTAACACAAGCCTCCATCTTTTGATCTTCTTTTTTAACACGGTAGCTGTTAATAAAAGTAAAAGAAAATCAATGCAGGCGTTTAACAACCAAACAACGTCGGCGTAAACAACCAAACAATTCACCTCTTTTTTTAAGTTGAGACTAGTATAATGCATATCCAATGGGAAAGTGTGTCAATTTGCGGAGGTGTTTTTTTGTTATTTTGTGATTTCTAGACATAATCTGTCGGTAAAAAATAAAAGTATAGTTTCATAGAATGATATGTTTTTATTTTTTACCGACAGATGGGCTGAACTATATGTAACGAAAATTAAAAATCCTGTACTACAACTTTAACGCGCAATTTTAATCAGTAGAATCGGTTCCTTTTAACCCACATAAACCGAGCTTTTACGGGCCGTTAATGCGAGATAAATTTAAATATACAAAATAAAAAAAGACCTGCTCAGCAGGTCTTTTCCATTCAGAAACAAAAAAGGAGCATGAATGCCCCTTTTTTTTATCGTCTACGACGGTTACGTAAAAATGCTGGAATATCGATATCATCTGAATCTGAATGACGCTCATGTACAACCGGCTCTTCACGCTTCATTTCACGTTTTACTTCACGTTGTTTTGAAGGCTGAGCCACTGGTTGTTGCTGTTGTTGCGTGTGATTCGCATTCGGACGAATCATTGGTTTTGGTGGTTGAGTTGCAATACTATCATCAAAACCAGTTGCAATTACAGTTACAATGATATCATCTTTTAATCCTTCATTAATAACAGAACCGAAGATCATATTTACTTCTGGATCCGAAGCTGAAGCTACAATGTCTGCTGCTTCTTGTACTTCGTATAAGCTTAAGTTAGCTCCACCCGTAATATTCATAATAACACCTTGAGCTCCATCAATAGATGTTTCTAGTAATGGACTAGAAATCGCTTTTTTCGCAGCTTCAGCAGCACGATTTTCCCCATTACCAGAACCGATACCCATTAAAGCAGAACCTCTATTAGACATAATTGTTTTTACGTCTGCGAAGTCTAAGTTAATTAGACCTGGTGTAGCAATTAAATCAGAAATACCTTGTACACCTTGACGTAATACGTTATCTGCTTCACGGAACGCTTCTAACATTGGCGTATTTTTATCAACAATCTCTAATAAGCGATCGTTTGGAATTACAATAAGTGTATCTACATTTTCTTTAAATGCCGCAATACCAGATGCAGCTTGTGTTGCACGCTTACGTCCTTCAAACGTAAATGGACGTGTTACAACACCAACTGTTAATGCACCTAGTTCTTTTGCAACTTGAGCAACAACTGGAGCTGCACCAGTTCCAGTTCCGCCACCCATACCAGCAGTTACGAATACCATATCTGCACCACGAAGTGCTTCTTGGATCTGTTCTTTACTTTCTTCTGCCGCTTTTTTCCCTACTTCAGGGTTTGCGCCTGCACCAAGTCCACGCGTTAATTTTCCACCAATTTGCATTTTTGTTTCAGCTTTTGATAGATTTAACGCTTGTGCATCAGTATTCACAGCGATAAAGTCAACACCTTGTACACCGTGCTCAATCATACGGTTTACAGCATTGTTTCCGCCACCGCCGACACCGATAACTTTTATATTCGCTAATTGATCTTGAGTAGTATCAAACTCTAACATGTCGAAATCCCCCTAGAACCTCATTTTTCGTGTCCAATTTTAATCCCATAAATAACGGAATACACGTTTTACTTTTGACATCATACGGTCATCATTTTGATTATTATTGTTTTGATTACGGGTTTTTTGTTTCGCAGGTTGTTGTTGTACCGGCATTGGTGCTGGTGCTGGTACTGGTTCAAAATGTTCTTGCTTTTCCTGCACATTTTTCCCACGTAATTTAGCTTTTTGATATGAATGTTTAATTAATCCAACTCCACTTGTATATTGGGGCTCACGCACACCAATATAGTCAGGAGTTGCTACACGAACATTTTCATGTAAAATATCATATGCAAGATCAAGAACACCTGGCATAGAAGCTATTCCACCAGTTAGTACATACCCAGAAGCTACTTGCTTTACTCCTAACTTACGTACTTCATCTTGAACAAACATTAAAATTTCCTCTACACGAGCCTCGATAATATCCGATAACTCCAACTGAGAATATTGTTCTGTTTGATCGCTTCCCATAATAGGAACCGTAAACATTTCTTCTTCCGATGCTGTATCATAAAAAGCATGTCCATATTTCAACTTAATTTGATCTGCATTTTCTGTTGAAGTTTTCAACCCAATCGCAATATCCTTCGTTATATGGTCTCCACCTAATGGTAATACGCTTGTCGCTTGTAACTCTCCATCTTTAAAAATAGATAAAGTCGTAGATCCTCCCCCCATATCAACAAGGGCTACTCCTCTATTTTTTTCATCCGAAGATATAGCAACTGTTGCAGCCGCTAAAGGTTGAAGACAAATATCAACAATTTCAAGACCTGCTTTTTCTACACAACGAAGTAAGTTATGTAGTAAGGTTCTCGATCCTGTAATAAGTGTACCTTCCATTTCTAATCTTACACCGATCATTCCACGTGGATCGTTAATCTCGTCAAGACCGTCTACGATGAACTGTCGAGGTACCACATCAATAAACTCACGTTCTGGAGCAATTGACACAACTTGTGCTGCATCTAGAACGCGTAAGACATCTTCATTCCCGATTTCACGATCTTCATTTGAAACAGCGACTACTCCATGACAAGGAAGTAGCTGTACCTGGTTTGCATTGACACCTACTACAACTTGCTCAATGTGGATTCCCACCATGCGCTCAGCTTGTTCAATTGCTTTTTTAATTGATCGAACAGTCTCATCTATATCGACTATCGATCCCTTCTTTAAACCATTCGATTTTACATTTCCAACACCAATAATGTTTAAGCTGTCATTAACCATTTCACCAATGATGACTTTAACATTGGATGTACCGATGTCAAGACTAACATATATTTCATTGCTGTTCATTCTTTGGCACCTCCTTCTTTATTTATACCATACAACTCAATATATGGAACAACAATCGCAACTTTACTATTTATAAGAAAAATATTCAACGTCTTTATACGTTTCCCTTTTTTAACCCTATATTTTTCTTATTTTTATTTAACATTCATTTAAGAATATCGCAGTAACCTGTGAAGAACTGCTTATCTTGAAATAATTTTATTTCAAGTGTAAAAATTACCGCCAAGTATAAGTCTACACTAAGATGTACTCATAGAAAAGTGAAACTTGTACCAATCCTAGTATGAATCTAAGAATTTTTACATATTTTTCATCAAATGAACCATTCTAGTAAATTCGTATGCATATGATAGAACATTCGTTTCTCTTTTTTCTATATTAATGCAGTGAATACTACCGTTCTATTCTTTTTTTTCTTCTACACCTAACTCTTTCGTATATGCACCTACTTCTAAGTCAATTAACACCTTCTTACCTGGCTCAATTGTTTTTAAAATAAGTGGATAAGTTTCCATACGCTTTGCGAAATTTTGAATCGTAGTGCTCACTTCATATCCTTCATTCATATATAAAGTAAGATGGTCTTCATTCGCATTCGTCGGTGAATAACGAATTTCAGAAATAGACCTTAAAATAGTCGGAGTTAACTTTTCTAGTTCAGCAATTAGTCCCTTCATTTTCTCCTCTTTAAAAGGTTCAAAAATTGGTGCTGCAACAGGAAGTTTTCCATTCGGGAGTACATCAAGTGTTTTCCCATTTTCTAATAACGGTTGTAATTTTCCATCTTTGTTTATATAACCAATCGTTACATATTCTTTAATATGAACATCAATTTTGTTTGGAAAACGCTTTTTTACATTTACTGCTTTAATTTCTTTTCGTTTCGTTAAATTTTCTTCCGCTTTATGTGCTGTCACTCGGAAATAACTTGTATCATATGTCACACCTGATTCCTTCATTACTTGGTCATCTGTCATATAATGATTTCCATACACACTTATCTTTTTTATATTACTAAGCGGAGACCGAAAATAAATTAAAAAGAGTACTAATAAAAATAAAATTGATATGTATAAAATCAGCCGATGATTAACATTTTTTTTGTTTTTTTCTTTTGATTTTTTAATTTTGGTACACGATCTTGTAGTTTAATCACTTTACTATTTTTCATGTACGATCCCCCTATGTAACATAAAGAACGGCATGTTCCTCATGCCGTTCTTATCTTCTTATTATAACATAAATGATAATGAGCGGAATGAATAACCGTTATCTTCCAATGATTTCTACTTCTGTGTGCATTTCTACACCAAATTTATCCTTAATTGTATGCTTTATTAATGAAATCAAATCTAATACATCTTGCGCTGAGGCTCCCCCAGTATTAATAATAAAATTCCCATGCATTTCAGAAATTTGAGCTCCACCTATTTGATAGCCACGAAGCCCAGCTTTCTCTACTAAATCTCCAGCAAAATACGGGATTGGATTCCGAAACACACTTCCAGCACAAGGATGATTCCACGGTTGTGTTTCACGGCGGTAATCTTTATTCTTTTGCATGTTTCTTACGATTTTCTCACGCTCTCCTACCTGTAATTGAAACTCCGCCTCCAAAACAATACCAGGACGTTTCGTTTGCAATACAGATGTACGATATGAAAACTCCATTCCTCTATTCGTTAACCATTCAATTGTTCCGTTTTCAAATAGAATTAGAGCCTTTGACAATATGTTTGATATGTCTGATTTATGTGCTCCAGCATTCATATACACTGCACCACCGACACTTCCTGGAATACCACTTGCAAATTCCAATCCAGCCAACCCTTGGCGACTAAGTAATGTTGACAATTTAATAAGGGGATATCCGCCACCAACTCTTACCCTATGTTTTTCGACCTCTAAGTGGTCTAATCCTTCTCCTAAACGAATAACAACACCTTCTATCCCTTTATCAGATACAAGAAGGTTTGAACCTCGACCAATTACAGTCCACTTTATTTTATATTTCTTTACTAACTGCAATATTTTCTCAATACCGGCAACATGCTTTGGCACAATTAAAATATCAGCTGGTCCACCTATCTTCATAGTTGTATAACGTGCTAACGGCTCGTTAACTAACACGCGACCAACATTTGCTTCTATAAGCTCATTTACTAATTGTTCCATAGACGCTCTCCCCCAATATTAAGTTTCCTTATTACAGTAATATGCAGGGCGTTCACCTAACGTTATTTTTTCACAAGCTTATTCATTACTCCATACAACTTATTTGCTGCATCAGGAATACCTAGTTGCTTAGCAGCTAGCTTCATATTTTGTAATGTTTGTGTATCTAATAAAATCTCATCAATATCACGAATAAGCGTTTCAGCTGTTAATTCTTTTTCAAGTAACATTTTCGCCGCTCCTTTATCAACAACTGAAAGTGCATTCTTCTCCTGATGGTTATTTGTTACGTACGGACTCGGAATTAACACACTCGGCTTACCTAATGCTGTTAATTCTGCAAGTGTTGTTGCTCCGGCTCTTGAAACAACAAGATCAACGCCAGTTAGTACCTCTGGCATATTATGAATGAAAGGTTTAATAATAACATTATTCGGATTGCCTTTTTCCTTCACAGCATCCATCACTTTGTCATAATGCACTTCACCTGTTACGTACAATACTTCGTAACTTTTATTTCCAAACTGTTCAATTGCTTCTACGAAAGCATCGTTAATCGGTCTAGCTCCGCGACTTCCCCCAAAAATAAGTACGGACTTTTTAGGAAGAGATAGACCAACTGAACGTTTCCCTTTCATTCCGTTTTGATCCATTACCTCTGATGCTCGCGGATTACCTGTCATTACCACTTTTGACTGTGGAAAATGTTCTGTAGCTGCTTCAAAACAAACCGCAACTTTATCAACGTAACGACTTAAAAATTTATTCGTTACACCTGGTACACTATTTTGTTCATGTACAATAGTTGGAATACCTAGTTTTGCTGCCGCATATACAACAGGTCCACATACGTATCCACCCGTTCCAATCACTATATCCGGATTAAAACGACGAATATATCGTTTACTATCTTGTACACCCTTTAGAAAACGCATAACCGTTTTCACATTATCTAACGATATTTTTCGTTTAAATCCACTTATAACAATAGATTGGAACGGAATACCAGCTTTTGGAACGATGGTACTCTCTAATCCATTTTCTGTACCAATGTATAAAAATCTTGCTTCCGGATTTAATTTTTTTATTTCTCTAATTAAAGCAAGAGCTGGATAAATATGGCCTCCAGTACCCCCACCACTTACTAATACTCGCACTACTAATTCCTCCACTTCCCTGTTCTTATTCAATTGTATTTATTTCCATATACATATTGTATTTTCCACACATACGAAAAACCCTGTCTTTTAAACAGGGTTTAATAGCGAGAATGGCGACTTATATTCAATAATACACCTACTGCCATTAACATTAAGGTCAAACTTGATCCACCATAACTTAAAAATGGCAAAGTAATACCCGTAACAGGCATTAGTCCCGTTACAACACCAACATTAATCATTACTTGAATCGCAATCATCGCCACAATACCTACTGCTAAAAACGTACCATATAAATCTGGCGCTCCTAATGCTATACGAATCCCGCGCCATAGTAATAGACTAAATAATAATAACACAAATGAACCGCCAATAAAACCTAATTCCTCGGATAAAATTGCAAATATAAAGTCTGTTTGTGGTTCAGGTAAATAAAGAAATTTTTGTCTACTTTGCCCAAGTCCAAGCCCAAATAAACCACCAGGTCCAATTGCGAGTAACGATTGAATAATTTGAAATCCACTTCCGAGCGGATCTGACCACGGATCTAAATATGATGTGATGCGTTTCATTCGATATGGTGCTGATGCAATTAACCCTACAAATCCTGCTACACCAAGCAAACCAAACATTGCAAAATGAAAGACCCTTGCTCCCGAGATAAATATCATAATAATACATGTCCCAACCATTACCGTTCCCGTACCAAGATCTGGCTGTAACATAATCATCCCAAAAGCAAGAAATACAAAACTAAGAGCAGGTAGTAATCCACGTTTAAACGATGTAATTAACTTTTGTCGTTCCGCTAAAAATTTCGCTAAAAAAATAATCATCGCGAATTTCATAAACTCTGACGGTTGAATGGAAAATGCACCGATTCCAATCCAACTTCGTGCTCCCCCACGGACAAGACCTACTCCTGGAATTAGAACGAGAATGAGAAGAACGAAACAAACTAGCAAAATTACTTTTGAATATGTCCGCCACACCCAATAATCAATTTTCATGATAAAAAACATAGCCACTACACCAATACTCGCAAACAACAATTGTCTTTTTGCAAAAAAGAATGAATCCCCCATTTTATAAGAGGCCCAAACCGCACTCGCACTATAAACCATAATCATTCCGATTGTTAACAACGCAAGTGTAACGATAATAAGAATATAATCAGGCGTCTTCTTCATTAGCCATGAACACCACCTCTTTAGGCAGAATCTTTTGCCCTATGTAACAAAACATCAGTAGGTGTTAGCCTACTGATGTTTTGATTTACTTTATATAAGTTTATGCACAGCTTGTATAAAAATGTCTCCTCTTTCTTCAAATGTTTTAAATTGATCCCAGCTTGCACATGCTGGGGAAAGAAGAATTACATCGCCCTCCGTAGAATGAGCGTAAGCTTTCACTACTGCTTCATCTAAAGTGTCGACACTTTCAATTATATCTAATCCCACTTTTTCTGCTGCTCTTACTAATTTTGGTGCTGTTTGTCCAAATGTTACAAGCGCTTTTACATTTTTGAAATATGGAATTAAATCATCGAATTCATTTCCACGATCAAGCCCACCTGCTAATAACACAATTGGTTGTGTAAACGCAGATAAAGCTTTCTCAGTCGCTAACATATTCGTCGCTTTTGAGTCATTATAAAACTTACGGTTGTTAATAGTTGTTACATATTCTAATCGATGTTTTACACCTGTAAAACGTTTTAACACAACCGTAATAGCTTCATTAGAAACACCTAATAGTTTCGCAATACTCATCGCAGCTAAAATATTCTCTAAATTATGCTGACCAGGTAAAACAATATCGCTTACTTCAACAACTTTTTCACCTTTGAAATAAAGAGCGTTATCCTTTATACACGCACCATCTTCATTTTCTTTCGCTGTCGAGAATATTATTTTTTGACCTTTACTATAAGCAGATAAAGCCATCACATCTGCATCATCTGCATTTATTACACTATAATCGTTTTCTGTTTGGTTTTTAAAAATATTAGCTTTTGCTAAACCATATTCTTTTTTCGTCCCATGATAATCTAAGTGAGCCTCAAATAAGTTTAAAAACACAGCGATTTTAGGCTGGAAAGATTCTACTCCCATCAGTTGGAACGATGAAAGTTCTGTAACTACAACTTCATTCTCTTTTGCATCCTGTGCTACTTCACAAGCTACAGTGCCTATGTTCCCTGCAATAATAGGATGCTTTCGTCCTTCTTTTAGCATTTCAAACGTAAGCATTGTCGTCGTCGTTTTACCGTTAGACCCCGTAATGCCAACAAATGGCGCTTCTGAAATACGGTATGCTAATTCAACTTCCGTAACGATTGGAATCTGCTTTTCTTTCGCAGCAACTAATATTGGGTTAGAATACGGAATCCCTGGATTTTTTACTACAAGAGAAATATTTCTCTCTAATAATTCCAAAGGATGCCCCCCGCATACAACGTCCATTCCTTTTGCTTGTAATTCTGCAGCAAGCGTATTTTCTGCTAAAGGCTTTCCGTCATTTACAATAACATTTGCCCCTAATTTTTGTAACAAGGTAGCTGCTGCATAACCACTTTTTGCAATGCCTAATACAAGAATATTTTTATTTTGAAATTCAGTTACAGTTTTCAATTACATCCACACCCCGATATAAATTCCTAACATAGCTAATAAAAATCCTACAGACCAAAACGTCACAACGACGCGCCATTCTGACCAACCACATAATTCATAATGATGGTGTAATGGACTCATTTTAAAGACACGCTTTCCGGTTGTTTTAAACGAAATGACTTGAATAATAACAGATAAAGTTTCCATTACGAATACTCCACCAATAATTACAAGTAACAATTCTTGTTTTAGTAAAATTGCTACAGCTGCGATCGCTCCACCTAAAGCTAAGGAACCCGTATCTCCCATAAATACTTTCGCTGGATTCGCATTGAATACTAAAAATCCAAGTACAGCTCCTACAACTGCCATACAGAATATTGCTACTCCGAATTGCTCTTGTGCCACAGCAATAATACTAAACGCTCCAAATGCAATAGCGGCTGTTCCCGATAATAAACCATCTAAACCATCAGTTAAGTTAACTGCATTCGACCCACCAATAAGCATAAATAATACAAGAACAAAATACGCCCAGCTTAGTTCAAACTTAACATCCGTCCCTGGAATCATAATGTATGTGTGAAATGCTTGCCCTTTTCCAATTAAAAAGAACGCAATTGCAATAATAAGCTGTCCTAGTAATTTTTGTTTCGATGTTAAACCAAGATTTCTTTTCTTAACTACCTTTATGTAGTCATCTAAAAAACCAATTAATCCATAACCAAATGTCACCAATAATAGTAACGAAACCTCTGCACCTAAATGATTAAACTTAATTGCCATAATTAAGGTCGTTACCATCATAGATACATATATGACAATACCGCCCATCGTTGGTGTCCCTGATTTTTTTTGATGTGACTTCGGTCCCTCATCACGAATACTCTGTCCGAACTTTAATTTTCTTAAAAATGGAATAAACAGTGGCGAAAGGGCAACAGAAATTAAGAATGCTACCCCTGCCGTTACTAATAAACCTTGCTCAAGCACATGTAGTCCTCCTCTCACGTTGTTACTCTTCGTTGTTTAGACGCCCTGTAATTGCTTCTTTAGCAACTTCACGATCGTCAAAATGATGAACTTCTTTACCAATAATTTGATACGTTTCATGCCCTTTACCAGCAATAATAATAATATCTTCTGCTTTGGCTTTCGAAATAGCATAACGTATCGCTTCTTTTCGATCAACAATTACTTCATAATTATTCCCTTTTGCACCTTTTATCATATCATCTAGAATAGCCACTGGATCTTCGCTTCTTGGATTGTCTGATGTATAAATCGCTTGAGTTGCATATTCTACCGCGACACTTGCCATCACTGGCCTTTTCGTGCGATCTCTATCACCACCACAACCAACGATACAATACACATCACCGTTCGCAAACTGTTTCGCTGTTTTTAGAACGTTCTCTAAGCTATCAGGTGTATGTGCATAATCCACAATAACTGTGTAATTTTGTCCACCATCAACAACTTCAAAACGTCCAGGCACACCAGCAAGCTCTTTAATTACATCAATAATTGTTTGTAAGCTTACGCCTGAAACAAGCCCTGCTGCTGTTGCAGCCAACACATTGTATACATTAAACTTACCAATTAATTTCATCGTAACATCTACACTTTCATACGGTGTTACAAGTGTAAATGTCGTACCACCGCTCGTCATAACGATATCTTTCGCCATAATGTCACTTGAAACATCTATACCGTAAGTTACAACAGTTGCCGCTGTGCTTCTCATATACTCTTCCGCAACTGGATCATCGCTGTTTAATACAGCGTATTTTTTACGATTATGATTATAACTATTGCCCAGCTGTGCAAAAAGCAAGCCCTTCGCATGTTTATATTCTTCCATCGTTTTATGATAGTCTAAATGATCTTGTGTTAAATTCGTAAATACTGCAACATCATAATCGCATCCGTGTACACGCCCAAGATCTAAAGCATGAGATGAAACTTCCATTACTGTGCTATCTACACCTTGTTCAACCATTTTTGAAAACGTCTGTTGAAGCGTTAGTGCATCTGGCGTTGTATTTTTCACCTCAAATGTTTCATCACCGATTTTCATATTAATCGTTCCAATTAGCCCTGTTTTATGACCATGTGCGCGCATAATTTCATCCATAATATGCGATGTTGTTGTCTTTCCATTTGTACCTGTAATACCGATTAAATGTAACTTGTGTGTTGGTTGACCATAAAAATAATCAGCTAAAACCGCTAACGAACGAAAAGTATTTTTCACAAGTACAACTGGAACGTCAACATCAATTGGTCTTTCCGCAACAATAGCAGCCGCTCCTTGTGCCGCTGCTTGCTTAGCAAAATCATGGCTATCAACCGTATACCCTTTCATACATATAAATAAGCTTCCCTCTTTCACTTTACGTGAATCAGCTTCAATAGATGTGATTTCTGGATTTTCTTTTGGAACAACTGGAAAATCATGCAAACATGATACAAGTGTATGCAACTTCATTTCACTAAACCCTCTCTACATTGTTTATTTATCTCTTTTTTAGTAAGCAACACATTACCTCCTAGTTAATTTAAATAGGAGGTACGTGCTACTATCGTCTAATACATAGACCTATTTATTAATGAGACACTTGCTGTCTCAAATTAAGTAACTCTTCTATAAAGAACTCACTTCCACCAATTGTACCATAAAACGCACTATGTTACCTTTAATTCCCGAAGTAAATTCTAATTTTTGAGCCTTCTTTTACCTTGGCCCCAGCTTCTGGTGATTGTTTAATTACTCTCTCTCCATCTCCGCTTATATCAAGCTTCAAATCAACAAGTTGAGTTTGTAAATCCTTCTTTTTCATGCCAATTAAATTCGGAACTTCTACAGTTGGTGTGTCGCCCCATTTATATTCTTTCTCAACTTGTTCTTTTCTCGGTTTCACTCCCATAACAGGAAGTGCATCCCGAAGAATATTCCCAACAATTGGAGCCGCTACTACTCCACCAAATTGAGTGACTCCTTTTGGATTATCAACAGCTACATAAACAACAATTTGCGGATCATCCGCTGGAGCAAAGCCAATAAAAGACACTATATAATTATTCTCTAAATATTTACCATCTTTCACCTTTTGAGCAGTACCTGTTTTTCCACCTACACGATATCCGTCAATAAACGCACCTTTACCAGACCCCTTCGCTACAACATTCTCTAATGCATAACGAACTTTTTCTGAAGTTTCCTCGGAAATAACTTTCCTTTTATCAACAGGTGTTTTTTTACTAACAACTTGATTATTTTTCGGATCAATAAACTCCTTAGCTATATATGGTTGGTATAACGTTCCACCATTTACAGCCGCTGCTACAGCTGCTACTTGTTGAATTGGTGTAACAGAAACACCCTGACCAAATGAAGTTGTTGCTTGCTCAACTGGACCAACTTTATCTAACTTAAATAAAATCCCACTACCTTCACCTTGTAAGTCGATTCCAGTCTTCTGTCCAAAGCCGAAATTACGAATGTATTTAAACAATCTGTCTTTACCCAGTCGATCACCAAGTTCAATAAACCCTGGGTTACACGAGTTTTGAACGACCTCTAAAAACGTCTGGCTACCATGACCTCCAGCTTTCCAACATTTTAATCTAGCCCCACCAACTTCAGCTGCTCCATCATCATAAAACGTATCTTTCTCTAAGTCTACCAAATTTTCATTCAAAGCGGCCGCTAACGTAATGATCTTAAATGTTGAACCAGGCTCATACGTACTCCATACAGGTAAATTTCTATTATACACTTCTGGAGAAACACTTTGAAAATCTGCTGGATCAAAACTCGGTCGACTCGACATGCCTAAAATCTCACCATTTTTTGGATTCATTGCAATGGCAATCATACCATCGGGATTATACGTTGACTCTGCGATATTCATTTCTCTTTCCATAATTCTCGTAATACGCGCATCAATTGTTAAGCCTAAGTTCAGTCCAGCTTCTGGTTTTTTGAAATCATCACCAATGTTAGGCATTCTTTGTCCTTTTGCATCTGCAAAAAAACGGACATGACCTTTATCACCATTCAGCTCTTTATCATAATATTTTTCTAACCCCATAAGACCTTGATTATCACTACCTGCAAACCCTAATACGTGTGATAAAAAATTTCCAAATGGATAGTACCGGATAGAATCCTCTGCAATATAAACTCCCTTTAAACTTAATCCTCGTACCTCTTTCGCTTTGTCATGCGATATCTTCCTGCCACCCTTATCTAACCTTACAATTGATTCCTTTTTTGTAACCCTCTTATAAATCTCGTCTTTTTCCACACCTAATACTGCAGCTAACTTCTCTGCAGTCTCTGCTGGTTTTTCAATTTGCCTCGGCACTACAAATACCGTCGGGGCACTTTTATTTGTGGCAAGTTCCACACCGTTTCGGTCTAAAATTTTCCCTCTTTCAGGCTCAAAAGTAATATTACGACTCCACGAATCTTTCGCGCGATCCGTTAACATATTCCCAAGAAAAAACTGTACATATCCAAGACGAATATCGATGATAGTGAAAATAAGTATACCTGATATAAGTATAAAAATAAGTCGTTTTCTAACCGTTACATTTGATACACGCATATTGGAACAAGCCTCCCTTACGCCTAGCTTGTTCCAATATATGCTTGTACTTATTTAATTAGAACTCCTTGCTTCTTACCATTACGGTTTTTCTGCTTCTTGTTGCGGTTCAAGTGGTGGTACTAGTGTTACACCTAATTCTGTACCCGGTTGCAGTAACGTTCCTTCTGCTACACTTTGTTCAGTTACGTATCCGGTACCAGAAGGTTTTAAGTTAAGCTGTAATGTTTTCGCCAAATTCATAACATCACGCAGTGCCCACCCTTGTATATTTGGCATTGTTGGCTTATCTCCCACTAAAAAGACTCGATCACCTTTTAATGTTTGTTCAGTCGCTTTTGGTACTTGTTGCTGCACTTTTCCTTCACCTAGTATGATTGGACGGAGTTTTGCTTTTTCAATTGCTTTCCCCGCTTCAGTCATCGTTTTACCAGTTACATCTGGAACAGCAGTTTGTTGCTCTTTTAAATGCTTCTTCGGATCTTTCACTTCATTTGGCTTTATCTTTAAATACTCTAAACTATTTTTTGTTACATATTTAAAAATATCAGCTAACGGCTGTGCGCCGTTCTCATCATCTTTCAATTTCGGCTGTTTAACAGCTACATACACAACAAGTTGCGGATCCTCCATCGGCGCCATCCCTAAGAATGAGAATATATAATTCTCTCTTCCTGTCATATAGCCACCTTTCCCATCCGGCATTTGCGCTGTCCCTGTTTTACCACCAACTGAATATCCATCGACTTTATAAGCAGTTCCTGTTCCTTTCGGAGATGTAACAACACGTTCTAACAACTGTCTTACTTGCGCTGCTGTTTCTTTTGTAACAGGCTTTCCTACTTCTTCTGGTTTATGCTCTAATTTTACTTCCCCTGTTATCGGATCTACAATTTTGTCAATCGCATATGGTTTCATCATTTTCCCATCATTTGCAATAGACGTTGCAGCTTGTACAAGCTGAATTGGCGTTACAGTAGAACCTTGTCCAAAAGCCGTTGTTACTTGCTGTATTTGCTGATCAAATAAAATTGTATTAGAACCTTCACCAGGTAAATCAATATTTGTTTTCTCATCTAGCCCAAAAGCATTAATATATTTACGGAAACGTTCTGGACCAAGTTTTTGATCACCTAAAATAGCAAACGCTACGTTTGAAGATCTCTCCACCCCTTCATCGAATGTAATAGAGCCCCAGCCAGCACCGCCATTATGATCATTTATCTTCCGATTTCCAACTTGATATGTACCAGACTGATAATAATCTTGTCCTTTGTACACACCTTCATTAATAGCTGCCGCTAATGTGAAAATTTTCATTGTTGACCCCGGTTCAAATGCATTTGAAATCGCATCATTGAAGAAATATTTAATTTGACGATCATTAGGATCATAACTAGGTTTAGTAGACATCGCTAATATTTTTCCAGTTTTCGGATCCGCAACAATCCCTATTAAACTTTCTGGATCATATTGTTTACTTGCCGCTTTCATCGCATCTTCTAAATAACTTTGGATTCGTTGATCCATTGTTAAATACACATTATCTCCATTTTTAGGTGCCTTTACATTCACTTTTCCACCATCGAGAGATACACCTTTACGATCACCTGTATAAGCTACTTCTCCATTAGAAGCACTTAAATATTTATCCAAACTTTTTTCTAAGCCAAATTGTCCTACCGAAGTTCCCTTTTCATTTGGTTTCGCATGACCTATGACGTAAGACGCAAAATCACCGTTTGGATACACTCTTGCATTTTCTGTAATAAAAGATATTCCCGGCAAATTCAATGCCTCTATTTGTTTCTTCTGTTCTCTCGTCAAATCCTTGCCTAGTGTTCCAAATTCGACTTGACTTCTGCCTTCCTTATTTAATGCAGCTAAAATATCCTCTTCGCCTTTTCCTAGTACTCCTGCAATTTTCTTTGCAGTATCCTCTTTATTCTCAACAGGTTTCGCACCTTTTAATTCAGCTACAAGTTTATAAGAGTTTGCATCTTGCGCTAACACATGACCATTTTGGTCATAAATCGTTCCTCGATTCGCTTCGAGAACTCCTGTTTTACTATGTTTTTGCTTAGCAAGGTCATCCAAATCCTGATTATGCACTGTTCCTGTCGCTTGTATGTAAAAAAATCGGGCTAATAATAGCAAAAAGAGCAGGAGGAAAAATATCATAAAATAACCTGCTCCTTTATTGGTATGAAATTTAGTCATATTTTTCTTCATCTTTCCTTCACACCTATTGCCTTACTTGAGGCCTTTCACATTATTCGCATTAATTTCTAGCCCATGTTTTTTTGCAACTTCAGCGATTCGTTCATAGCGACTTAGCTTCTCTACTTCAGCTTGCAATTCTTGATTTTCTTTTTGCTGCTGTACAATTTTTTCTTCGATCGTCGCTGCTTCTACATTAACTTGATAAAGCCCTGCTTTATTCCCAATAAACGCTACACAGGCATACAATAAGAAGCCAATAAACGCTACATACATCAGTTTTTCGACCCTTGTGATCTTTGCTTTAACCTTCGGCTTAACCATCTGCTGTGGGGGCGTTTGAATTTGTACCTCTTCTTGCGCTTGTTGTTTGTACTTTACAGCTAAATTAGTCATACCTCTCTCTCCTTTTTATCGTTTTTCAGCGATTCTCAACTTCGCAGAACGCGCTCGATTATTTTCTTCCAGCTCTATATCAGAAGGTAAAATCGGTTTTCTTGTAATAAGCTTTAATTTCGGCTTAAATTCATCTGGGATAATTGGTAACCCTGGCGGCAATTGCGGCGTTGTACTATTTCGCTTAAATGTTGTTTTACAAATACGGTCTTCTAATGAATGGAATGTTATAACACTAACTCTTCCACCAGGCTTGACCAACTCAATAGCAGATTCCAACGCTTCTTCAAATACTTTCAATTCATCATTTACAGCAATACGGATTGCCTGGAAAACTCGCTTCGCAGGATGTCCACCAGTTCTACGCGCAGGAGCCGGAATACCTTCTTTTATTAGTTCCACTAATTCTCCTGTCGTTTCAATAGCTTTATTTTCACGATACGCTTCAATTTTTCTTGCTATTTGCTTTGAAAATTTCTCTTCACCATACTGGAAGAAAATTCTTACAAGTTGTTCATATGACCAGCTATTTATAACATCATATGCTGTTAATGGGGCATCTTGATCCATCCGCATATCTAACGGTGCATCATGATGATAACTAAAGCCTCGCTCTGGTGTATCTAATTGTGGGGATGAAACACCTAAATCGAATAAAATACCGTCTACCTCTGTTATGCCTAATTCCTGTAGTTTTTCAGATAAGTAACGGAAATTGCTCTTTACCGTTATAAACTGCTCACCGTATGAAGAAAATTTTTCTTTTGCATTTTGAATCGCTATCTCATCTTGATCAAAAGCAATTAATTTTCCCCCATCAGTCAATTGGGATAATAAATAAGAACTATGTCCTCCTCCCCCCAGTGTACAATCTACATATGTACCATCTGGCTTTATATCTAAGCCGTCTACTGTTTCTTTCAAAAGCACTGTTACGTGTTTAAACATTGTTGCACCTACTCTTTTTCCAATTAATTTATGTTAAATGTATTTCTTCCTCTAAACGTATTTCTCACGATCAGAGAATGAAATACTACTAAAGAACGACTCAGTTAACTTACCAACAAAGGCAGCATACTATACAAATCGCTATTTTCTTTTATTATATACTAAATTTTATCATTTTTTACGGGAATTTAAATAAAAAACTGTCGAAAAAGAGAATAATACGTTTACATTTTGTGTGATTTTGTCATATATTTAAGTATCCTACATATATACAATCTCTACCAGTTACAAAATGATAATTCAGAAAAATTTCACTTCACAGTAAATTCAACAGAATAAAAATAAAATCCTGCTCCAAAGAGCAAGATTCTATAGTTTTATAACATGATGTTTTCCATCCCAAGAAAATGAATTCTCCATCACTCGATCAACGAAATCCAAACCGAACTGATTTAAATAATAACATACATTCCACACGCGCTCTTGCGGAGCTCCTAATGGACGAATTGCACATTGTATACGGCGGAATTTATTTAGTTGAACTTCATGTTTTTTCTCAACATTTCTTTTCAACATTCTTTCTAACAGTTCAATTTGTTCATTAATTTTCAACTCATTCTTCCCTGCGAATTCACTTAATCCTGGATCTATTTTTTTCACAAACTGTTGTAATGATGTATGAATATCAATAATTTCTTTTTTCGCCTCTATAAATCGATCGTCGATTGGTTCCTCTATTTGATCAGACAACCAGTTTTCACGTAATTTATCTACATCATGTAAAAACGGATCATTTTCTTGCAACTGTAAATCATTTAAATCTGTCGCTATATCTCTCTCTATATAAGTCATTGTAAGACGAGGAACGACAGGCGGCATTTGGAAACCAACAGTATGGAATACTTGTTGCAGTTCACTCCAATAAGCTATCTCCCCTGGACCTCCAATAAACGCTAGCGTAGGAAATACATACTCTTGCATAAGAGGACGTGTTACAACATTATTACTAAAACGCTCTGGACTTCTCTCCAACTCTTCAATCAATTCTTCATATGAAAAAGAATGTGTCCCATCTTTTCCGACAAACTTTCCTTGATTGTCTTCAAGCAGCACTCGCTCATTATCGATTTCCATGAATATATGCACTGCATTAGACTTTGTTTCAATAATTGGCTTATACCCTAATTCTTTAATTACTTCCTGCTGATTGTGAAGCCCCTCTTGCACTTCTTTATACTTGCTTATAATACGTTTGAAGAATGGAACCTCTAACTTCCTTAATTCAGGATGATGCGAATCAACAAGAATTAAACCAGAATTAGCAAACATTTTTGTAATAAGGTAAGCAAAGAAATCTACATACGTATTCGATTTATTCAAAGCATCATCTACAAATCGTAATACATCCTTTGTAAAATTCGTTTCTGGGTATGTTTTAAAAATCTCTTCCATCCATTTTCTACAATCTTCAACAGACAGTTCAGACTCAGAAGCACTCGCCTTTTTCGGATTACGGTCATGAAAAATAGTCTTTTTTATTTTTTATTTTTCGTTACAAAAGTATGATTAATCTCATCCATATCATGATCTTCACCAGCAATCCAGAATACAGGAACGACTTTAACGCCTAAACTTTCTTCCTTTTCCTTTGCAAGCTGTAAAATTGAAATAACTTTATGAATTGTATAAAGCGGTCCAGTTAATAACCCCGCTTGTTGTCCAGCTATAACAACATATGTATTTTCATCTCCAAGCGCTTTTACATTTTGAATTGTAGATTCTCCCGCTTGCAATTTTGTATTATATTCTAATAAATGCGCTACTAACTCTTGGCGGAAAAACTTCCTTTCACGCAAATCATGTAAACGTTGTTTAAAAGCAACTTCTGTTAACATATAATCAAAACACGACTGTATCTCTTTTTTACCGTTCATATAGTCCGCTACAATACCTTGTTGCGGAACAGAGATTTCGTTTATCTCCATATAATTCTTCCTTTCGTATCCAGTTCTCTCACCAATCCACATTGTAGTCAATGTTTCACGTAAAAGCAAAGAATAACACTTATTCTTTTACTTCTAATCCTTTTATTGCATCGAACAAAAATTGAAGTGTCGGAACTGGTCGTTGCTGTTTCTTAGCTTCCTCTAACACATATCCAACAATTGCATCGATTTCCGTTTGTCTATTCGCTCTTACATCTGCTAGCATAGATGATGTATTATGAGACGTTCTTTCACATATACCTCGTACCATTTCCCATACCATTTCTTGTTCTTCACTAACAAGAAATGCAACTTCCCTAAATACTTGCTCCATCATTTGATAAAAAAAAGGATTCGTAATTAACTCACCGTTCTGAACCCGCAATAACGCTGTCAATGGATTAATACATACATTTACTACTAATTTTTTGTACATAATACCTTTCCAATCAGCCTCTATTTGAATTGGAAAATGAGCAAAAGGAAAATAATCGAATACTTTTTTAAAATATAAAAATGGACCGCGCACTACCCCAAACTTCGTTATACCTATTCCAGTATGATGGACCGTATACCTTTCTTCTTTTTTCGCACCGTGTTCTACAATACCAACAGCTATATTCTCATTTCTTATTTTCTGTATAGCATGAAGATGCGACATTCCGTTTTGCAAAAAGATTAATGATGATTCTCCTTGCACAAACGGTAATATGTCATTTATATGGTATTGCTTCACAGCAATAAATGTATAATCTAACTTCTGATCTAACATATATTCTATCGGTAAAATGGATGGAAATACCGTTTCACGTTTCCCATCTCTAATACAAGTTACACCTGTTTTATTCAATTCTTCAGCCTGCTTAGCCGTCCTTGTAAACAACGTGACATCTTGATTACTTTTTTGTAAATAAAATGTATACAATAGACCAATAGCACCTGATCCTACAATTCCAATTTTCATTTTCACCCAAGGAATTCATATTAAATTTCCTTGCCTTCCCTCCCTTTATATCTTTCTAATTCACATGCATACATCCTACGCTTGCACTGACTCCTAACAGATAAATGCAACCTCTTCTTTCACTATGTATATACTACCTATTAACGTGCTTCTATTCTTAGTTTAGCAAATCCTCAAAAAAATAATAAAAGAAATATACTATCTTCTTCATAAAAATAAAAAAATAAGTTATAATATTATTATAAATATTTTTACTTTTCTGGATTCAACAAGATAAGAAAAGGATGTGATGTAATGGGATTCCCAAAAGTTGAGCGCTTGCTCATCAATTATAAAACATTAGATGAATTTAAAAAATTTAAAGGTTGCGGAGCTCTAGAACTATCTATGTTGGAAGAGTTACAAGCAAACATTATTGAAAACAATAGCGAATCACCATTTTATGGTATTTATTATGGCGGATCACTAATCGCACGTATGAGTCTATATATGAAAAGGGATGGTGGCGAACCATTTGACATTACTGGCCCTTACCTAGAACTTTATAAACTTGAAGTGTTACCAACTTTTCAAAAACAAGGATTTGGACAAATGCTTGTGAATTATGCAAAACAACTACAGTTCCCAGTTAAAACGATAGCACGTATCCATTCAGCTGGTTTTTGGGATAAATTAAATTTCCAACCTGTATCAGTAACTAATGGTGATTTTTATATTTGGCATCCAGAAACAAATATGAATGCGATTACAAACGAGGAATCTGCATAAGAAATAAAAAAAACAGCTGCGTAACAGCTGTTTTTATTTCTTTAACTTCTCTAACTTTCCATTCGAACGAACACTATTTCTTTCCGCTACCATTACACTTCTTTTTTGATCGATATAATCAAGTAATGTTCTATACTCTTCCTCATATACTGATAATCGCTCTAGAAGTCGTTCTCTCTCTGTCTGTAGCGATTCAACTTGTTTTTGCAACACCATTAAAGAGTTTTCATCTTTATAATTTTGCAAGAAATCAATAACATCATTCAGTGTAATTGACGTAGGCTCTAATACCTCCGTCTCTTTCACTTCATAATTTTCTACTTTACGAAGTTGTTTCGCTTCTTCAATACGTTCTTTATATTGCTTTCTCACGTAAGAATTCCATCTAAATCCACATGCTGCTGGTGTACGAGACAAATGTCTTCCCACTTCTTTAAAGGCAGAAAGTTGCGTTCCACCTTCTTGAATATGCCGGAGTACTACTTCTGCCAGAAGCAAATCTTCATCATCAGTCCAAGCATCTTGTCTTGTTGTCGCCATCTCTCTAGTCCTCCCTATGCATTTTTTATTAAGCATATGCAGTTACTAGAAAAGATAGAATACAACAACTAAAGAATAAAACAAAAAAAATAAACGCAGAAGATATCTTCTACGTTTATTTTCCCGCAATTACTTGCTGATTACTTCTTTACCTTTGTAAGTACCGCATGCTTTACATACACGGTGAGCTAATTTCGCTTCACCACAGCTTGGGCACTCTACCATACCAGGTACTGATAATTTGAAATGCGTACGACGCTTTCTTTTTACTGTTTTAGAAGTTCTTCTAAAAGGTACAGCCATTCTTCCCACCTCCTTAAAAGAAATAATTATTTTCATATGAAGGCCTAAACCAGTCTTCCGATTATTTGTCAAAAAACTTTGCAAGTCCTGCCAATCTTGGATCAACAGCCTTTTCTTTGTTTTCTTCCGAAATCACTTGCCAGTCTTGACCTTGCATCGGTGCTCCACCAGAAACATCATCACTGAAAATTTGCATTGGAATCTCCAAAAGTATATTTTCCTTGATTACGGGCAGTAAGTCAAGTACTTCTCCTTCTAAACAATGAATTTCAGCTTCTGTTTCAAACTCTTCTTCTGAAGTTTGGAACACCTCAGTTGTTTTAATGTCAAATGGTAATGTCACATCTACTAAAGAGCGAGAACATGGTAAAACCATGCTTCCAGTTATATGTAGATGGAACGTAAACTTCCCGGAGCCAAAATCAACTCTTCCTGTTACATGAACAGGATTAATTTCACGAATATCTTTCTCGACCTCTTTTAGCTCACTTACATCTACCATCTCATCCAATGTCAATCCTTTATTTCTCAATTTATTCAATTGATGGATGGACCATTTCATATCATATCACCTCAAGGCAACAAACAAAATTATAGCTAGCCATTTTATATTTGTCAATGTTTTTTCTTTACACTATAATGAAGTCATCATAGTAAATAATATATAGAGTATCATGTTTTCCAAAAAGATGCTACATCGAAAGGAGAGATTATCATAAAAGCCAGTGGTATTGTCGTTGAATATAACCCTTTTCATAACGGTCATGATTATCATGTGCAACAAACAAAAAAGTTAACACACTCTGATATTATAATTGCCGTTATGAGTGGCCCTTTTTTGCAGCGTGGTGAGCCCGCACTCATTTCCAAATGGTATCGCACTAAAATGGCCTTAGCAAGCGGTGTAGACCTTATTGTAGAGCTTCCATACGCATTCGCAACACAAAAAGCTGAAACTTTTGCAAATGGTGCTATTTCCATCTTAAATGCCTTACGCGTTTCTGAAATTTGTTTTGGCAGTGAAGATGGACAAATCGAAAATTTTTATAATACCATCTCTGTACAAAAAAACGAAGAAGCGACTTTTAATCGTCTCGTAAAGCAATTTATGAGCGCAGGTAATAGTTACGCCAAAGCTACATCTGAAGCCTTTCTACACATTTTACCATCCAAAAAAAACATCGATATGTCACAACCAAATAACATTTTAGGCTTTCAATACATAAAAGCAATTCTGGCGCAAAATAGTTCTATGCAAGCACAAACTATAAAAAGATACGCATCTCATTATCACGATGAAACATTTAGTAACCAACATATCGCAAGTGCAACGAGTATTCGTAAACAACTCTTTAGCGAAAATGGTTCATTTACAGAAATTGAGCCTTTTATCCCGAAAGCAACCGCTTCTCTTTTAGCAACTTATAAACAAAACTTCGGGATATTACATAATTGGGAACAATACTTTTCATTTTTTAAATACAAACTTATGACGATGTCTCCAGGGGACTTACGACATATATATGAAATCGAAGAAGGTTTAGAGCATCGTATTTTATCAAAAATACAAAACAGCTCTTCCTTCCACTCATTCATGGAAGCATTAAAAACAAAACGTTATACATGGACTAGATTACAAAGAGCCTGTACACATATTTTAACAAACACGACAAAAGAAGAGATGCATATGGCAAATATAGAACAACATGCACCGTATATTCGTCTACTCGGCATGTCACAAAAAGGACAAACTTATATTTCAAAAAACAAGAAAAAAATAGAACTTCCAATCCTTACTCATACAAAAAGTTTTGACCATCCTACTTTACATATAGAGCGAAAAGCAAATTCTGTATATTTCTCTATCATGCAAGAACCATTACGGACACAACTACTAAAACAAGACGTAATACACCATCCAATTCGTTACGATGAAACAACTACAACGTTTCTATAAGAAAAACCTCTCTATTTCAGAGAGGTTTATTTTTTCTCACCCATTTTTTCCAAATACTTCAACGCATCATCCAGCGTATCCACTGGTACAACCTTCATTTTTGTTTTAATATCTTTCGCAGCCTCAAGTGCATCTTTATAGTTGGATTTCTCCGCACCTTTTTCATTTGGCGCAAAAAACACCTCAGCACCCGCATCACTAGCAGCTACCACTTTTTGCTGTATACCACCAATTGGGCCAATTTCTCCCTTTTCATTAATTGTACCTGTTCCAGCAATTTCATGTCCTTTTGTTAAATCTTCTTCCACAAGTTGATTATATATTTCTAATGTAAACATTAAGCCTGCTGATGGCCCACCTATTTCATGGGAATCAATTTTCACTTTCGGATCTACTACTAACTCTCTTTCCGTCACGATAGAGACACCTATACCTACGCGGCCATTTCCATTAGGAATTGTCTTTACATTTAAATTTTCTTTTAACTGTTTTCCGCCTCGCATGTACTCAATATTTACTGTATCTCCTTCTTTTTTCCCTGTCATATACTCAATAAATTGATCCGTCTTTTCGAATGTTTTTCCGTCAACAGCTATGATGATATCTCCAAGCTTAAGCTTCCCCTCTGACGGCATACCCTTCGCTACACCAGCAACTAATACACCTTTATTTTCAAAAGAAACAGTACGATTCGCTTGTTTATACGCATTATAAATTGCTGCATTTTGCGAGTCTTTCATTGCATAATTTTGGCGGAATTGATATTCTTCATCACTCTCGCCCCTTTGCAATATTTCTTCCGCCTTCGAAACATGTGTATATTTATTAAATTGTGCCGCTATTAAATTCACCACATTTGCCGGCCCCATCGAAACCGTTACAAGCATAAAATCACCAGATTCTTTTGTTCCACCCTCAACTTGGACATACGGCTCTAATTTCGCAGCCATTCCTGGTTTTGTTACATAGTACGGTAAACGCACATAAACAAGTAACATCGCCAATATCACACCTATTAAGATTGCATATATAAACCGAAAACGCTTAAACATTATGTTTCTCCTTCCACTGCTCAATTAATAAATAAATATTTGAAACATGTTTTTCTGCTTCTACTTCTCCGACTCGAATAATGTCTTCAATGTTTGTAAAAGCACGTGAACTAAATTGTTCCACAGCTGGTCGCATCATTAAATCTGATGCAATTTGCCGATTCATTACAAGCTCATGCTGCATAATTTCAATACTTTGCATAATTACATCATAAATAGATGTAACCTCACCATTCACCTTAATCGGAGATACATCAACAGCAATAACAATATCGGCACCTAACTCTTTTACAACCGAAACTGGGATGCGATCAATCACTCCACCATCTACTAATAATCGTCCATTTACCTTTTCTGGCACAAACACTCCAGGGACAGATATACTAGCCCTCACCGCATCTGCAACAGGACCACTTGTAAAAACCACTTTCTCCCCCTTCAATATGTCAGTAGCCACAACAGCTGTCGGGATATCTAACTCTTCTAAATTTTTATTATATGTAAACATTTTAATCATATCTTTGACACGTTTACCAGCAATAAACCCCATTTTTGGTACCGTGAAATCTAAATAGTATTTCCTCTTAAAAACAGTCGCCAATTTATACAATCGTTCAACGTTACAGCCAGCTGCATAAAATGTACCTATTAAGGCCCCCATACTACTCCCTGCAATCATATGAATCGGGATACCCGCTTCCCTTAAAACTTTTATAACGCCAATATGAGCAAATCCTTTCGCTCCCCCAGATCCAAGCGCTAAACCAATCTTCGGTTCTTTCATTTTTCTCACCCTTTAATTTTTTTCATCCCTTTTTCATACTTATGGTCTAAATTCACCACGTATCCACGTATACTGAAATGAACGTTTTTTGGGACAAAGGGGGATTTACTTACATGTATGAAAAATGGAAAACCGCTTTCCTTACCATATCAACACTATTTTTAACCTTTTCTCTTGTACTCCACCCCCAAGCTGCTTTGCAAGCTTCCATTCGAGGGTTAAATATATGGTGGGAAGTTGTATTCCCTTCACTATTACCGTTTTTCATCATTGCGGAACTTCTAATTAGTATCGGTGTTGTAAAATTTATAGGCGTTATATTAGAACCACTCATGCGACCACTTTTTCGCGTTCCAGGAATAGGTGGATTTGTTTGGGCAATGGGCATGGCCTCAGGGTTCCCTGCTGGCGCCAAATTAAGCGCTAGACTGCGAAAAAGCGATCAAATAACACAAATTGAAGCCGAGCGCCTCGTATCTTTCACAAACTCTTCTAATCCACTTTTTATTTTTGGAGCTGTTTCTATCGGTTTTTTCAATAATCCGAAATTAGGAATCGTACTAGCTGCTGCACATTATTTAAGCAACTTTGCCGTCGGATTAATAATGCGTTTTTACGGGCATAACACATCTTACACAAATGATAAACAAACTACTAAAAAACGTCCTTTTCAAAACCCTTTTTCAATCCTTCACCAAACACGCTTGCAAGAAAAAAGACCAATAGGAAAATTACTTGGGGACGCTATCGTTTCTTCCATTCAAACATTACTTATGATTGGCGGATTTATTATTTTATTTTCTGTGTTAAACAAAATGATTACTGTATTCCATATTACAGCAACTCTTTCTTTTATTATGCAACATATTTTATCATTCTTCCAACTAAGTACTGATTTTAGTATTCCGATATTATCAGGTATTTTTGAAATGACACTCGGAAGCCAAATGATTAGTCAAATAAATGAAACACCCCTTCTGCAACAAGCGATGGTAACAAGCTTCATTTTAGCATTTAGCGGCCTTTCAATTCAGGCACAAGTTGCTAGCATACTAGCTGAAACGGATATCCGATTTAAGCCATATTTTTTCGCACGACTTATCCAAAGTATTCTTGCTCCTATTTTTACGTTTATATTTTGGAAACCTTTTTATGAGAAAGTAAGTTCTTTCTCACCTATGGAAAAAGATATTCCCGTATTTTTATCCAATCATTCTTCTACACTACTTGAAATTTGGACATCTTTTGTACACTACGGACCGATTTTCACATTATTTTGTTTATACTTATATGTTATCTTATTGTTTTTACGCATGAATAAAGAAAAACCCCGTTCACTTTAACGGGGTTTGAAACTTTTCTTTTAAAGCACGCTCTACAATAGGAGGCACAAGATCTACTACACTTCCTCCATACCTCGCAACTTCTTTCACAATACTCGAACTTAAAAATGAATATTGGTTGTTTGTCATTATAAAAAAGGTTTCAATATTTTCATCTAATTTTCGATTCATAGAAGTAATTTGCATCTCATATTCAAAGTCAGAAACCGCTCGTAAACCACGTAAAATTGCATTTGCATTACGCATTTTTGCATACTCCACTAATAGCCCGCTATGCGAATCCACTTTTACATTTGGGATATCCTTTGTTGCTTCTCGAATTAAATCTAGACGTTCTTCAACTGAAAAGAATGGTTTTTTTGATGAATTGTTTAAAACAACTACGTACACTTCATCAAACACTTTTGCTCCCCTTTTAATAATATCAAGATGCCCAAGGGTAATTGGATCAAAACTCCCTGAAGAAATAGCTATACTTGTCATTCTGTCTCCTCACCTTCATACTTATAAATCGATATTGCTGTAATCCCATAATTTTCAGCTCTTACTTTTACAAGATTCCCTATAGAATCAGGTAAAACAACATCATTACCATGCTCTGACATAATTAATCCATCTCTATGTAGCAATCCATGTTGATCCATCACACTAATCAAAGATACAATTTTTTGATCTTTGTATGGAGGATCTATTAGTATAAGATCGAATGACATTTCACGCTTTATGAGCGCTTTCACCGCACGCTCTGCATCATTTCGATACACTTCAGCTTGTTCATGTATTCTACAACTTTCTAAATTTTGATGAATGACTTTTATCGCTTTACTATCTCGATCAACAAAAATCGCTTTTTCAATCCCTCTACTTATAGCCTCAATTCCAAGGCCACCACTACCGCCAAATAAATCAAGAGCGGTACCACCATCAAAATAAGGGCCTATCATATTAAAAATAGATTCTTTTACTTTATCCGTCGTTGGACGTGTTGTATTGCCGGGAACCGCTTTAAGTGGGTGCCCTTTACATTTTCCTGAAACTACTCTCATCTGTTGTCACTACCTTTATTTCAATCTATCGAGCGCTTATAAAATAATTTCCCACTTCAGTAACCGCTGCAAAACTATATGTAACTTTCACCTATCCATAAGAAACTTTCTCTAAAAATAACCGCTCGTCATTTTTTATGTATTTATCTCGCCATTCGCTAACACAAACCCATTATGTACATTAATTCCACTTTCCCCCGCATTAACGGGCAGTAAAACTCCCAACTCAAAATTCGGTTAGAACAAAAAGTGAGGTGGGAAATTAACTGCCCGTAAACGCCCGATTAGTGAAGGCTAATAATCAGCGGGGATGCCCCCACTGATTAAAGTTTCACTTTATCTTTTTTTATCCTATCATAAAATAAAAAAAAGAAAAATAAAAAGCCAAACATAAAATTTAAATTCATTATGTATATCTTCATTTAGATTGGACATAAATAATTATAACAACATCACCTTCGATGTTGTTGCCAACCGCGGAGAAGACTTACGTTTCCCCATAAGTTCTTCCTCCGGTTTCTCCTCTCCCTTTGCCTTCTTACTAGTACATACTAGTATAAGAAGGGCCCTGCTTTGCAGGGTTTTTTTTCTTTGTCTACTTTTCATTTAAAAAGTGAGATGGTACAGTAAAAGAAAGAGGAGGAAAAGATATGATTCAACGCTTTATAGAACTTGGAGAAGGCTACTCTGATTTATATGAATTACTTGAAATTGCCAAAGCAAACCAAGAACGTATAACACATATGTTACAATTTGAAACAATTAAAAACGAAAAGAAAGTATGCTCGCTTGTTGTAATATTAAAACCGACCACTACTGGTGATTTCCAGCCATTATACATATGTCGTGAAGGTATTCCTATGCCTGAAAATAAAAAAAGTAAACGTGTCATTTTATTTGAAGAAATGGCAGAAAAACTAGGAAAAAAAGTGACCACATTTACTGTAAAACCGTCCACAACTTTCCCAGAAAAAGAACTATTTTTCAATCATCTAATTGGTATTTTACGAATGAATAATTTCATTCCTCCAATGAAATAACACTTTATTTAAAGTAAAAAAATCCCACGCTAAACGTAGCAGGGGATTTTTTTACTTTAACTATAATCGTATTCTTTTGCCCGATCAGGACGGGAATTTTCAAATTCCGTTTTTAAAAACGGACGGTACGACTGTTCTATCTTTTTCACAAAAGGAAGTTTATTCAACTTATGCATCATATGCTCAATTTGTTCCATATCACAATATACAACGGCATATTTTAATCGTTTTGATATGTAATGTATGTTACCATATTTTCTTAAAATCTTGGCATGTTTCAATGAATGCAAATAAACAATCATACTTTGTCGTTGCCCGAACATAATCTTCTCCATCTTCTCCTTTTAAAAACTTATATTTTATATTTTTGAAAACTAACCAGAAATTTATGACATAATGAAACAAACTCTGTATACGTTTTCTTACATCTTCTAAAAAACGGGGTACATCACCCCGTTTTTTTACAACCGCAACCTCCGCCAGTACCGCAACCTCCGCCACAGCCACCAGCATCGAAAAATGGATTTCCTGTTGGAACTTTAATAGAAGAGGATACCTCAGAACCAATTGCTACACTAACTTCATCTAATAACTTTTGTAAAGCAGTTTCTGCTCGTTTAAAGGTTGCAATCTTATCATGCAAGTCTACAGAACGCTTTAATTCCCTCATTTTTGTTGACACGATAGTATAGTCAGGATGGTATTTCCCAAAACGCTGCACTTCCTCATATCGTTCCTTCATCGCTGTAAATTGCTGAATTAATGTCTGAACTTCCACATCCTCATGCAATTCTTTATAACACTTACGATAATCTTCTGCTATATCTGAACAGATGATCGCTTTTGCAAGCTGCTCTGCCTTATCTAATATTAATACGCTTTCTAGCGTCGCTACAATCATGAGAGACACCTCCGAGTATTCATCATACCACATTTAGAATAGAACTACTAATTGAAGTGACTCACTTAAAAGAAAGATATGACTCTAACTATTTTCAAACAATCTCAGATACGCTTATACATTAATATGTTCCGCAATATTATATTTAAGAACATCCCATTCTCCGCCGTTTTCTTTCACATAACTAATACATGCATTTTTTAACGGGGTCTTAAACGTAATTTCATCTGGTGCAATTGCATGTAAAATAGCTTTTATCGCATGTGAATGAGCAACAATAATAATACGTTTACCAGAATGAGTTACTGCAACATCTTCTAAAGCAGCAAAGCAACGAGCTACAATTTCTTTATCTAACTCCATACCTTCTACTTTACCCTCCGCAATTAACTCTCTAACAGTCGCAACCGGCTTCCCTGAAGCTTCTCCAAAATTCCGTTCAACAAATCGTTCATCTAATAAAATGGATTGTAATCCAGCTGCCTCTGCGATTGCCTTAGCCGTTTCTTGTGCTCTAATTAACGGACTACTTATAATAATATCCCACGATTCTACTTGCAAAGCAGCCGCACTTTGACTCGCTTGCTTTTTCCCAACTTCATTAAGTGGAATATCTTCACGCCCCTGAATAATCTCTTGAAAATTCCAATCAGTTTGTCCATGTCGTACTAAACAAATTTCCGTCATGCTGCAACTCCTTTTTTAAATAATCCGCTTCTATTGTAACAAAAGTTCTGCATGACGGACATAGTTTTCCCTTCCAATTATGTCGTATTTTGCTGCTTCATATACTGAAACATATCAATCATGATCGAAGCAACCGCCAATTGATTTTGAAATTTTTCTACTTTATCTGGTATCGTTTTTTTGAAATGTTGCATAGCAGCCAGCTCAAAAGCTTCTTTTTCTTCAGGATTTCGGGTTAACTTCCTATACCAGTATGGCTGCTCCCTAATATAACGCGATAAGTCCTCATCAGCCTTTATAAACTCCATAAGTTCTTCTCTCATCATCTTTCCCCCTAATCCTTTTGAAAGAAAAATGGATTATTTTCTTTGGAAGTACTTTGTTCTTGTTGCGTGCGACTTCCTTGAAACTGTTGAATAACTTGTTGCACACTCCCGATAGCACTCGTCACATTAGCTAAATGATGCTGCATTTGTTCCACATCTAGCTTTTTAAAAAAAGAAAGCATTTGTCCCATCACATCAGCAGTTTTTTCCTCTTCAGTTCGATTGTCTTTTTCCTTCTCTTTTTTATTTTCTTTTACTGAAGAAAAGGCAGGCGCTCCATCAGGTCTATAAGTTGCCCATATTGGATCTTCCTCACCAAGTAAGTACCATTCTTCATAAAATTGCTGCCAAGTTTTTTGACCACTTCTAACGTCATGAACCATTTTAGGGTGATGGTTTACAAATTCTTTAAACTGTTGAACCGATGGATGTAACGGTCCTTTTGTTGTTGGCATAATCCTCACCTCTTCATGTATATCTACTTATATTGTAAGAAAAAAAAGGCGCATGGTTCGCCTATTTTTAGACGATTCATGCACCTTTTTTACACTACTTAAAGTTTCACTTTATTTTCGAATAAAGTTTTGCGTATAAAATTTATCATATACCCCAACACCTAATCCGGTAAATTGTTCATTAAATAAATTTTTTCTATGCCCCTCACTATTTAACCAACCTTGTACCGCCGCAATTCCATCACTATGTTGTGCCGCTATATTCTCACCAGCAAGCTGAAACCCTACTCGTCCTCGTTGTAAACGATCTCCTAACGTACCTAATGTAGGTGAATCATGTGAAAAGTAATTATTGTCTTTCATATCTTTGCTATGTCCAATAGCAACATCTGCTGTTTGTTGATCCCACGTTAACAATGGTAGTTCATGACGACTTCGAATAATATTTGTTAAATCAAAAATTTGTTGCATATTCCCATTCTCTACTTGTTTCATCTTTTCTGGTGTTAATGGTTGTTCTGCTATTAATTCACCTGAATAAACAAGCTGATACGGTCTTTGGCGCAATAACGTTTCATCATCCATATAACGAACACCAACGAGTTCATGTGTGAAATGATCAAAATATAATTGTGCCCATCCATCTTCTACAGGTACTAACGGCTGTTCCATTACTTCCGTATCAGATAACTCAAATTGATAACTATTCTTCCCTCTTTTTAATGAAATCTCATGCGAGAGCGGATTCTTTTTGTATACATCTTCATATTTTTCATTTATATAATAAGGCGGTACCTTAACTTGTTCACCAGCAACATACGCTGTTACAATTTTACGTTCAGCAACTCCAAATTGAACGTACTGATTTAAATCTTGATTGTACACCCACCATTCATAACCGTAAGCAGATGGCTCTATTCGAGCTGGTTCTCCCCACTTTGCCAATAGATTTTCAGAATCTCCACCAATCATATTTAAAACAGTGTCTGAGGAGTCCTCATCGACTTGTTTTTTCTTTTTCACAATTTTATTTTCTTGTTTTGATTGAGATGGGGTTAATATATATTGTGAAACGAGTAATTTCCCGTATAAATCAACAGCTAAAATTAAAAATGTAATCATTACGATACGCAATAATTTCTTCAAACGATATACCTCCTGCACAAAACATAAAATTGAGATATACACAAATCCTTTTATTTCCTTTTTTGTGTGTACCGTACTCTTTTCACTATATCATATTTTCACAAAAAAAGTCTGGATTATCCCTTTTCTCTCAATATGAATTGCACTTTCTTATTATTCATACTATTATAAAAATAATGATGTAACATTAAAAAAGGAGGTATTATATGCAATTTACAAATACGAAATTTAATGGGGCCGTCGTTGATTTATCCCTTTTAACTGAGATTATGGAAAAGAACCATTTTGTACTAGCTGGACAGTGGGATTACGAAAGAGTTACATACGATTATAAATTTGAAATATTAAAGGATATTTATTACTTACGAGTGCGCGGAGTTGCTGTTGAAGGCGACATTGGCAGCAGACACGCTGAAGTAAAACTACTCCCTCCCTTATTAGGAAAACATTATTATCCTCACGGTGTTGAATATGGTGATGATGAGACTTTCCCAACAAATGTACTCCAAAAAAGCGAACAACTCCTACAAAATGTCGAAAAAGAGTTAAAAGAATTTCAAATTATTGAGTAAACCGAACAAGCGCATCAATATGATGCGCTTGTTCTATTTATCTTCCTTAAGAATGAATCGTCTTTTTAACTGGATACCCATAAATGGATCCATCTTTCACTTTAATCTCATCTTCCCAGGGAACTTTATACTTACCTTCAGCTAAATCTTTTACAAACGTATACGGGTTCTCTTTCACTCCACCAGGAGTCGCTACATATCCCCTTGAGCCTAAATTATATATATTATTTTCGAGCCCCCATCCTAATCTAGCCTGATCTGCTAGCTCTGGATATACTTCGGCAGTAACAATCTCCCAAGGGTTTCGGTGCCCCTGCACTAAAGTAGTCCCATCAAAATTACATACTTGTCCTTCACCAAAGTAATAAAATACACCATCATAACCCGCTAAGTTCACTGACAATGTATACATTAAATTTTGCCATGCATTTGAACGATTGGTTAACATCCATTGTTCACTAACTTGTGTGCTATATCCAGAAATACGGATCAAGACATTCGCGCCTTTATAGGCTGCTTCACGGGCTACTTCAGGGAACATGCCATCATGACAAATACAAACAGCTAATTTACTCCCTCCAGGTCCATCACAAACAGGTAAGCCTAAATCTCCAGCTTTCCAAGGCTCGACCGGCACCCAAGGATTTAACTTACGATACTTCAAAATCATTTCACCCTGTGGATCAATAATAATCGCTGTATTATAAGGTTCTCCACCATCAGGATTTCTTTCCATTATAGAAAAAACACCATACACTTCAGATTCTTTACATGCCTCAGCAAATAAGTCTGTTTCTGGCCCAGGCACTGTACATAAAAACTCTTCTGTAGTCCATTTTTTTGTATTGAGCCCTTGTGTACTATATTCGGGAAATACTATTAATTCTAATCCAGGATAACCTGATTTAGTTGAATGAATTGTTTTTATGATTTGTTTAATTTGTTTATCAATGTCTGCACGTGACTCTACTACCGGTACTGGATATTGAATTAACGCTGTTAAAAAACCACTAATCGGCTTTACCATACTTCCGCTACTACCCATTTAAATTCCCCCTTAAAATAGTTCGTGTTTATTAAAGATAACAATATAAATTTGTAACTCTCTAAAAAACTTGCACTACATATGGAATTATTACGCATGAAAGCTAGTAGTAAATTTTATATCCACTTTTAGTACACGCCAACACTAACTTAACACAAAAAGATTGAAAATTCAATCTTTTATAAATACCTAAAGCTAAAACTAAAAAAAGAAAAAGCATATGGAATCCCATACACTTTTTTACTTAGTCTGTAAATATGGCGGCAATTGTTGCAACTGTTCCTTATCCTTTTCGCGTTCTCTACGCGCCCATTTAAAGAATACATAGCCGATAATCGTGCCGTACACTATTTCCTGGACAATTTTCATAATGATACCGCCCGTTTGTTGGTCTTGTACTACTGGCATCCAGTGCAAAAATTCTGGTCCAGTTATATTTAATTCTGATAAAGTTCCCGCAGGTACGCATAGTTCCATCGCTTTCATCCAAGCAGCTGAATCCGTATACGTTGCAAATAACGGTGCAGTTGCAAAAATTATTAATGCACAAGCTGGCGTTAATAATATACCGTTAGCAAACATATAACCAAGTTTCTTTATATCACTTAACGTTTGATATTCTGGTAACGGATTTAACATCGGCCACCACATCATGATTGCCGCAAAAAATAATATAGCGAGGCAAATCGGATGGGCAATTTGACTTTGTTTTACTGCATCAAAAACAACTGGCAAATGATAAAAAGAAAACAGTCCATTAAATACAAACAATGCAATAAGCGGTTTAGCAAAAATTTTCAACACAATCTGAACTAGCTTAAAAGAAGTAATATAACGATATAACCAAACTGGTATACCAAGTAATAATAAAGGCGGAACTGCAATATACATGACTGCCATTTCAAACATATGTGCACTAAATATAATATGGCCAATTAAATCAATAGGTCCACCCTTTACAAAATACAAAAGAACAATTCCAGACGTAAAATAAAAAATTTGCTTTTTACTTACCTTCGTCGCATTTTCAAATCGAGTTCTATATGGTCCAATAATTAAGAAGTATCCAATAAGAATCGAAAGCATAAATAATAAAAAGAATGGACTCCATAAAGCTTGAAAGCCAAATATCCATAAGTTACTCATTGTCACCCCCACCTTCCTAATGGTTATCCTTCCACATAATGTGAAGAGGGGGCTGTGACAACACAAGCCCCCTTATTCTTCACTTTTCAAATCCACACGATTGTCATAAAAGCTAAAATTGTAATTAATCCTATTAACAGGCCAGAATACAGAAAGAAACTTGCAGCCTCATGCCCTTTATGGCTCATATGCATAAAATAATACAATTGAAAAATCACTTGCACCACTGCTAATAGTAAAATAAACGGAACAGAGAAGGTTGGACTAAAAGTTTTTGGATATGCTACCGCTACAAATGCAACTAATGTCAGGAAAATCATTAGCGCAAACGTAATAACTTGGTGCTTCATCTCCTCTGCACTTTTTCTCTTCCGATAAACAAGATCCACCTTAGGATTATTTGTTTGTCTTATCGCCATTGTTTATCCCACCATTCCCATTAAATATACTACAGTGAAAATAAACACCCAAACTACGTCAATAAAGTGCCAATAAATTGATGCAACATAAAACTTTGGTGCGTTGTATAAATTTAAACCACGCTTCGCATTTCTAAAAATTAATGTTAAAATCCAACACAATCCAAACAATACGTGAAGTCCATGTGTACCAACAAGAGCATAAAATGCAGAGCCAAATGCACTACTTCTCATAGTATGCTTAAATTCATGTGTATAATGATAAAACTCATATATTTCAAATCCCAAAAACCCTAAGCCAAGCAACACTGTTACAAGTAGCCAAAGTTGCATTTTCTTAAAATTAAAGTTTTTCATATGGTACATCGCATATACACTCGTTAAACTACTCGTTAATAAAAGCATCGTCATAATGAAAACGAGCGGCATTTGAAACATCTCTTGAGATGTTGGTCCACCATTTGTAGAGTTTTTTAATGCTAAATATGTGCCAAACAAGGAAGCGAACAATACTGTTTCGCCTCCAAGAAATAACCAAAAACCGACAAACTTATTTTTCCCCTCAAGGGTTGCTTTTTCAGGCTCTGCTGGAAATGTTTCATTCGTTAATTTTTCATCTACATGCATTATGCCTTGCCCCCCTTATCCTCTAAATCTTCCTTATGAATATGATATCCATGATCATCGACTACTGAACGAAGGAACATTGCGCCAAATGTAATGATTAAACCAATAATTGCTACTAATAACCAGAACTTATCTTTTCCACCTTGCATATACATTGCACCGAATGCCGCTATGAATAAGCCTAGAGAAATGATAAATGGTGAAAATGAAGCATTTGGCATATGAATATCACCAACTGGTTCCGCCGCCGTCATCTCTTTATTACCTTCACGTTTTTCAATCCAAAACGGATCTAACCCGCGAACAAATGGTAATTGTTTGAAATTATATTCCGGTGTAGGTGCTGGCATTGTCCATTCTAGTGTACGTCCATCCCATGGATCACGACCAGCCTTCTCTTTTGATACAGTTGTTTTTATTACATTGAATAGAAGAACAATCGTTCCAAGAGCCATAAACACAGCTCCAATAGAACTAATCATATTCCCCATTTCCAATCCTTGCCCCTCAAGATATGTGTAGTAACGACGTGGCATACCAATCAATCCAAGGAAATGCTGAATAAAGAATGTTAAATGGAAACCGATAAAGAATAACCAAAATGTTATCTTACCTAATGTTTCATTTAATATTTTATTAAACATCAGTGGCCAATAATAATGAGCCCCTGCAAGTAAACCAAATACAACACCACCGACGATTACATAATGAAAGTGCGCTACTACGAAATAGTTATCATGAAATTGATAATCAGCTGGTGCAGATGCAAGCATAACGCCTGTAACTCCACCCATTACGAATGATGGAATAAAAGCTACCGCCCACATCATCGGTGTTGTAAAACGAATACTTCCGCCCCACATTGTAAAGAGCCAGTTAAATATTTTAATACCTGTCGGAACCGCAATTGCCATTGTCGCAACTGAGAAAATAGCATTTGCAACTGGACCAAGGCCAACAGTAAACATGTGATGCGCCCATACCATGAATCCTAAAAATCCAATTAATACTGTCGCAAACACCATCGATGAATAACCAAATAATCGTTTTTTCGAAAATGTCGCGAAGATTTCTGAGAATATTCCGAAAGCTGGGAGTATAAGAATGTATACTTCCGGATGACCGAAAATCCAGAATAAATGCTCCCATATAATTGTGTTCCCACCTAATGCTGGATTAAAGAAACTTGTTCCAAATAAACGATCTAACATTAAAAGTCCTAATCCTACAGTTAACGGCGGAAAAGCAAATAATATAAGTGAAGATGTTACAAACGTTGTCCATGTAAACATCGGCATACGCATATACGTCATTCCTGGCGCACGCATATTAATGATTGTAACAAGGAAGTTAATACCTCCAATTAATGTACCAATACCTGAAATTTGCAAGCCGAGTACATAAAAATCAACACCATGGCCTTTAGAAGCTAAAGCTAATGATGCATAAGATGTCCATCCTGCATCAGGTGCTCCACCTAAAAACCAACTTAAATTTAAAAATACTCCACCAAAGAAAAATAACCAAAATCCGAGTGAATTCAAAAACGGGAACGCTACATCACGCGCACCAATTTGAAGTGGCACGGCGGCGTTCATAAATGCAAACACGAGTGGCATAGCTGCGAGGAAAATCATTGTTGTACCGTGCATCGTTAATACTTGATTATAAGCATCCCCAACAAGAAAAGCGTTGTTAGGAATCGCTAATTGAAGGCGAATAAATAGTGCTTCTATTCCGCCTATTATAAAAAACAATCCACCTGCAATTAAATAGAGAATGGCAATCTTTTTATGGTCTACTGTCGTTAAATAATCCCATATGACAGCACCCATCCCCTGTTTTTTTGCTACAGAGCTCACGTTTTCAACCTCCCCTTCGCGAATAATCCCTCTTTACTTTTCAATCTTTAACGTTTGTAAGTATGCATTTAATGCATCAATTTGATCATCCGTTAAGTTGCCATATTTACCAGTCATTTTATTTCCTGGCTTCATATTTTCAGGATCTTTCAGCCATTTTTTTAAGTTTTCTTCATTATTTTCGGCAATACCAGCAACCGTATCACGATCAGCAAAGTTCGCTAAGTTTGGTGCGATACGAGCGGAAGGTGGTCTACTATCATTAGATCCAACTGCATGACAACCAATACAGCTTTTATTAAATATTTCTTGGCCCTCTTGCGCCTTTGTTGAAGCTACTTCTTTTTTCCCATCAATCTTCTTCATATCAGCAAGCCATTTTTTGTACTCGCTTTCATCTAAAGCTTTCACTTTAAATTGCATTAAAGAATGTGACGGGCCGCAAAACTCTGTACAAAAACCATTATAAGTGCCCGATTTATCTGCCTTTAACCACATTTTGTTTACATTGTCTGTATTTGTATCCATTTTACCAGCTAAAGATGGAACCCAGAATGAATGTTTAATATCGGCACCCTTCAAATTCAAATACACTTTCTTACCTGTGGGGATAACTAAATCTTGAGAAGTTACTATTTTTTCTGATTTATAAGAAAATTCCCACCAATAAAGATTCGCTGTTACATCAACAACGATCGTATCTTTATCAATATTCTTTTTCTCCATCGCACTTACATCAGCAAGTTTGAATGTATATGTAACCGTCGGAACAGCTAAGATTAGTAAAAGAATAATCGGAATAACTGTCCATATAATTTCTAGTTTGTGATTCCCTTCAACTTGTTCTGGAATATAATCTTCCTGACCTTTCTTTTGTCGGAAACGCACAATTACATACAAGAAAATAATAGTAACTACTAGTACTACTCCTACCATGATCGCACTCGCTAGTAAGAGCAGATCATATTGCATTTTTGCTACTTCTCCTTGCGGAATTAAAGTAGATTGAAAGGCTTTACCGCATCCCCCTAACAGTAAAGCCAGCAGTGAAACGAACGAAAGCAGTCGCCACTGTTTCTTCATACAAACAACCCCCACTTTCCTTGTGAATTAGATTGTACTTTATAGTTAAGTAAAGTAAATCTCAACGTAAAGAAATCCAATTATGTCGTTGTCTTAGAAGAATGTAACTACAATCATTGATACAAATAAGATTGTTAAATAATTTAGGGAATAAACAAACATTTGTACGGACCATTTGATGTCATCCTTCTTACGGAAGCCATAAAATCCTAAAACGATCCATCCGATGTTAAGCAATGTTGCAAGTACCATAAATGTTATCCCAAGTCCACTCATATAAAATGGTAGTGGTAATAAACATACTGTCCAAATCATAATTTGGCGTTTCGTAATTTCAAATCCATGAACTACAGGAAGCATTGGAATTCCTGCATTTCGATATTCATCAACACGTTTCATCGCTAACGCAAGGAAATGTGGGATTTGCCAAATAAACATAATTAAAAATAACATCCAAGCAATTGGATGGCCTAAAGATGGATCAATTGCTGCCCATCCAATTAAAGGTGGAACTGCTCCAGAAATACTACCTACAACAGTATTTAGCGTATACTTTCTCTTTGTCCATAAAGTATATAAGACAACATATGTGAAGGCACCAATAAATCCCATTAATACTGCCATCGGTGTTGTTAATAATAAGAATACAAATCCAAGTAGTAATATAACTAGTCCAAATGTAAGTGCAAAACCTGGTTTATACTTTCCTGTAACCGTTGGACGGGTTTTTGTTCTTTCCATTAACGGATCGATGTCTCGATCAATGTAGTTATTTAAACAACATACCCCTGCCATAATTAATCCGGAACCAACGATTGTAAAAAATAGCTTATCCAGATTGTCCATCACACTTAATCCATTAAAGTGTAACGCCAACCAAAATCCTGTAAATACAGTAAGTGTATTTGAGTTTACAATCCCCATTTTAACGAGCGCTGATAAATCTTGTAACCGAGTTGTTTCGGGTACACTTGTTACAGCTGACTCATCATGCAGCTCACTTGTTGCATGGTTCATCACTTTAACCCCCTCTTAAAACTTTCATCTTTCTTTTTGCGCCTATTTCGAATGAAATAATTCGCTTCTATATAGCAATATTATTACAGTAGAAATATTGTTAACCCATTCTACTACTAATCTACGCCCATACTCCAATATATTAAATCATATTTCCCGAACATTTTGTGAAGAAAACATGAACTTTTTGTGTCGAATATAAAAAAGCTTACTTCTTACTTATCCTTATCATAACATGATGTTACTTTCTATAATAAACTATTTTGTCATATTTAACACGTATTCTCCCCATTTCTTTTCAAAATAGCCTATTTCCCTCCTAAAATTTCCCTTATAAATTCTATTTTCACACCCTTTTTCTCCCCTTTGTCTTCCCCCTCCATTTCTTTGCTATTTTATTATTTTTTATATATCATAGGAACTAGCGCGTTTTATTCTATACATAATGGAATGAAAATATTTCGCAATAACTTCATAGCAGAAAGATGGTGAAAGAGATTGCAACGCTTTATTAAATGGTTAGCAGTCATTACAAGTCTTGATTTATTAGTAGTATTATTAGGAGGCGCTTTAGTTACAAAAACAGGTTCTGGCCAAGGCTGCGGTAAATCATGGCCGCTTTGTAATGGTGAGTTAGTTCCATCTAATTTATCGATGGAAACTATTATTGAACTAAGTCACCGCCTTACATCAGGATCAGCAGGAATACTTGTCACTCTCCTTTGTATTTTATCCTGGAAGTATTATAAACATGTGCGCGAAACAAAAACGTTAGCAATTTTATCCTTCGTATTTTTAGTTGCACAAGCATTAATGGGAGCGGCAGCCGTTGTTTGGGGTCAAATGCCAGCTGTACTTGCTATCCATTTTGGTATTTCCTTAATTTCATTCGCTTCTGTTATTTTGTTAACGTGTCTTATTTTTGAAATTGATCAGAAATTTGATGCACGTTCACTTATTATGGATAAAAAAATGAAATTTCACATTTATGGTGTAACAATTTACAGTTATATCGTCGTCTACACAGGGGCTTTAGTACGTCACGAACGAGCTAGCTTAGCCTGTCCGGACTTTCCTTTATGTAGTAAAAATAGACCATGGCCGACTCAATTACATGAGTGGGTTCAAATGGGGCATAGAGCTGCAGCGATATTAATATTCCTTTGGATACTATACGCAATGATTATTGCTATTCGTCAATATAAGCAACAAAGCGTAGTATACTGGGGATGGATTATTTCCTTTATTCTTGTAACACTTCAAGCTATTGTTGGGATTTTAGTTGTATATACAAATGCTAGTTTAGCAATGGCATTATTACATTCCCTATTCATTTCTTGCTTGTTTGCTGTATTATGCTATTTAGTTATGTTAGGAACAAGAAGTAAAGTGAACGCAAAAGAATCCGAATCAACTTCTAAACAAACAAAATAATTTAAAACTGAAATCCCTTGCCGAATCGGCAAGGGATTTTTTGCAATAAAAAAAGAGCTGTATTTACACAGCTCTTTCCTTATTTTAGTGATCTAATTCAATAAGTAAATCACCCGTTTGAATTGCATCACCATCGTTAACATATACTTTCTTCACTTTACCATTGAACGGCGCTTGAACTGTCGTTTCCATTTTCATCGCTTCTGTAATTGCCATAGAATCGCCTTTTTTCACTTCATCGCCTTCTTTTACAACTACTTTAATAACCGTTCCTGGCATCGTTGCGCTAATATGGTTTGGATTTTCACGGTTTCCTTTCACACGTTGTGCAACTGTTGCTTTCACACTTTCGTCTTTCACAACAATCTCACGTGGTTGTCCGTTAAATTCTAAGTAAAGAATACGATTTCCATCCGGCTGAGGTTCTCCAATTGATACTAGTTTAACCATCAATGTTTTACCTTGCTCAATTTCCACATCAATTTCTTCACCAAGTCTCATACCATAGAAGAATGTCGGTGTATCAAGCACAGATACATTACCATACATCTCAGCAACTTTTTCGTAGTCCATAAATACTTTCGGATATAACGCGTACGCAACTACATCAAAAATCGTTACTTCGCGTCCAAGTTTATGGAATAACTCTTCTTTTAAAGCATCAAAATCTACTGGCTCTAACAATTCACCCGGTCTTACTGTTAACGGCTCTTTCCCTTTTAAAATAATCTTTTGTAATTCTTTCGGAAAACCACCGTACGGTTGACCTAAATCACCAGAGAACATTTCAACAACAGATCCTGGGAAATCCAAAGCATGTCCACGCTCTAAAATATCTTGTTCTGTCAAATGGTTTTGAACCATAAATAATGCCATATCACCAACAACTTTTGAAGATGGCGTTACTTTTACAATGTCTCCAAACATGTCATTCACACGACGGTACATTACTTTCACTTCATCGAAGCGATCTCCTAAACCAACCGCCTTTGCTTGTTGCTGAAGATTACTATACTGCCCACCCGGCATTTCGTGCATATATACCTCTGTGTGAGGTGCATTCATACCACTTTCAAACGGTGCATAGTATTTGCGTACATCTTCCCAGTAATGAGATAGTTTTTCTAATGAATCTATATTAACATCTGGTTGTCTTTCATTTCCGCCTAATGCGTAGTATAGTGTGTTCGCACTTGGTTGTGACGTTTGACCTGCCATTGAACTCACCGCTACATCGACAATATCAACACCCGCTTCAATTGCCTTCGTATACGTTAATATACCGTTTCCGCTCGTATCATGTGTGTGCAAGTGAATCGGAATCGATATTGTCTCTTTTAATGCAGAAACTAAATCGTATGCAGCATTAGGTTTTAATAAACCTGCCATATCTTTAATACCTAATATATGAGCACCTGATGCTTCTAATTCTTTCGCCAAGTTTTTATAATAATTCAAATCATATTTACTACGTAACGGATCATGAATATCTCCTGTATAACACATTGTCGCTTCTGCAATTTTGCCAGTATCTCGTACAGCATCAATCGCAACTCTCATACCTTCTACCCAGTTTAAACTATCAAAAATTCGGAATACATCAATGCCAGCTTGAGCAGAACATTCCACAAATTTTTGAATTAAATTATCTGGATAGTTTTTGTAACCAACTGCGTTTGAAGAGCGAAGTAACATTTGGAATAAAACATTCGGCATTTTTTCACGAAGATCTAGTAATCGTTCCCATGGATCTTCTTTTAAGAAACGATACGCAACATCGAACGTTGCACCGCCCCACATTTCCGCTGAGAATAAGTTCGGTAACATTCTCGCTGTCGGCTCTGCAATTTGATGTAAATCTTTTGTACGAATACGAGTTGCAAGTAGTGACTGATGCGCATCACGGAATGTTGTATCAGTTAAAAGTACACGTTTTTGATCTTGAACCCACTTTACTAATCCATCCGCTCCACGCTCATCCAAAATTTGTTTTGTTCCATTTTGTATCGGCTCTGAGTGTACTACATTTGGTATACGAGCATCCGGGAAAATTGGTTTCTCTTTTTTCCCTACTCCCGGGAAACCATTTACTGTTACTGAACCAATGTAATTTAACATTTTCGTTCCGCGGTCTTTACGTTTCGGGAATAAGAACAGTTCAGGTGACGCGTCAATAAACGACGTATCATATTCTCCTGATAAGAAGTTTTTATGTTTTACTACATTCTCTAGGAATGGAATATTTGTTTTAATACCACGAATACGGAATTCTTTTAAGTTACGTTCCATTTTTGCAGCAGCTTGTTCAAAAGTAAGAGCCCAAGTCGTAACTTTTACAAGTAAAGAATCGTAGTACGGTGTAATAACTGCACCTTGGAAACTATTACCTGTATCAAGACGAACACCAAAGCCACCGCCTGATCGGTACGCCATAATTTTTCCTGTATCCGGCATAAAATTATTTAGTGGGTCCTCAGTCGTTACACGAGATTGGATTGCAAATCCGTGCACAACCACTTCTTCTTGCTTCGGAACACCTACCATTTTACTATGTAATGCATGTCCATCAGCTATTAAAATTTGCGATTGAACGATATCCACTCCTGTAATCATCTCTGTAATCGTATGTTCAACTTGAACACGTGGGTTTACTTCTATGAAGTAAAACTCATCACCTTTTACAAGAAATTCTACCGTTCCTGCGTTTAAATAGTTTACATTTTTCGTTAACTTCACAGCAGCTTCACAAATACGTTGACGCAAATCATCTGAAAGCGAAACGCTTGGTGCGATTTCGACAACTTTTTGATGGCGACGTTGCACAGAACAGTCACGCTCGAATAAGTGAACAACATTGCCTTCTTCATCTGCTAAAATTTGTACTTCTATATGTTTAGGTTTTTCAACGAATTTTTCAACGTATACTTCATCATTACCAAAGGCTGCTTTTGCTTCTGATTTCGCGCGATTATACGATTCTCTTAATTCTTCACTAGCTCGTACTATACGCATACCTCGACCGCCACCACCAAGGGACGCTTTAATAATAATCGGGTAATCATACTTTTCAGCAAACTCTTCGACTTCTTCTATTGAATCTATTGGGCCATCACTACCAGGAATAACCGGAATTTGTGCTAGCTGCGCTTGTGTTCTTGCTTTCACTTTATCTCCAAACATATCTAAATGCTCACTTTTCGGACCAATAAAGATAATTCCTTCTTCTTCACAACGTTTTGCGAATTGGATATTTTCTGACAAGAAACCATATCCAGGGTGGATTGCATCTACATGATTGCTTTTCGCAATCTCAATAATGCCCTCAATATCTAGATAAGCATCAATTGGCTTTTTCCCTTCCCCAACTAAATAGGACTCATCGGCTTTATAGCGATGATAAGAACCGCTATCCTCTTTAGAATAGATTGCAACTGTTTTTAATCCAAGTTCCGAACAAGCTCGAAACACACGAATTGCAATCTCTCCACGGTTAGCTACCAATACTTTTTGAATACGTTGCAGCTTTGTCATGATTTTCCCCCTCTACTTTCCTACCACTCTAGAGATAAAATATATACACACCATAAAAAGCGTGAAGTTCTTCACTTTCCACATTATATTATACTTAGAAAGTTTCACTTTATTTTTATCCATCATACCTTATTTTTTAACAAATGATAAGTTTTCTGTGCAATTTGTTTCACAAAAATAGTATAGCATACCTCTTCCTTTTCGAACAACCTAATTGTATATCACATTTGTTTTAATGTGATATATCTTTTGGATATAAAAACAATTAATATATCACATTTGAAATTACTTTAAATAAAAAAACACATTGTGCTCTACAGCGCAATGTGTTTTTATTTTACAACTACAAGATGCGGTCCACCCTGTTCTCTTTCTTTAACTAACTCATTTTGTTGTTTTTCTTGTCTTTTCACATGACTAGCAATATTCAATAATATCCCCATCGCAAGTAGATTAGCTAACAAGGAACTTCCGCCGTAACTAACAAAAGGTAACGGTACCCCAGTAAGCGGTATTAATCCAGACATACCACCGACATTGATAAACGTTTGAACTCCAAACAAACTTGCAATTCCGATGGCTATTAAACTTCCAAATGGATCTGTACACTTTTGCGCCACTCTAAATGAGCGAATGATAATTAACAATAAACAGATTAAAATGATAGCTACACCTATAAAGCCTAGTTCTTCAGATATAATCGCCATAATAAAATCCGTTTGGGGCTCTGGTAAGTATCCATACTTTTGCACACTATTCCCTAACCCTCTACCATTTAACCCACCTGAAGCAATTCCAATAAATGAATTTACCAATTGGAATCCATCATTTTGAGGATCGTTAAACGGATCCAGAAAAACTGAAAATCGCGCTTTTTGGTATGAACTTAATTTATAATTCCCAATAAAATACAACATTGGGACCCATACTACAGACGTTAATAAGAATCTTTTTATCCATAAATTAACACTAACTCCTGAACAAAGAAACATGATTCCTACCGTTCCCGCAATTAACATATCGGTACCTAAGTCATTTTGCTTTAAAATTAAAAACATGATTAAACCAATACCTAAAAGTACCGGTCCCGATCCTTTGAAAACAGACGTATTTGTTTCTTGCCTTTTCGCAAAAAAATGAGCCAATACGAGAATAACTGTTATCTTTACAAATTCCGCAGGCTGTATTCCAAATATCCATCCATTTGCACCATTTACTTTCTTAGTGAAAAAGGCTGCTGCCGCTAATAAGGCAACACTAGCACCGTAACTTCCCAATAAGAAAATTCGTTTTCTCCACACTTTATATGGGATAATAGCCATAATTATTAATACCATTGTCCCAGCAGCTAAAGTAAGTAATTGTCTTTTAAAAAAGAAATTTGCTGGTTTATCAAACCGCGAAATCGCAACAATGGAACTAGAACTATATACCATTATGACTCCCAGCACACATAAAATAACAAGAGGAAGTAATAATGAATAATCCATTGATTTCCATATTCTTTTCATTTCATTTCCTCTCTCTGTTTCAAATTAATTATTGTTGTATTCCATATGTATATACGTTCTTCCTGCTTTATTATACAAATAAAAAGCTCAAACTGTTTTAGTTTGAGCCCCCTTATTTGAACCCGTTATTGTTGTTTGTTTGTAAATGCTTCATGAAGTGCAGATAACTCACGTTCGAGCTCTCCTAACATTGCTTTCCCTTGCTCTTCTGCAATAAGACCAAGGCGAACCGCAAAATCGACCTCGCGGGATAGTCCAAACATTTGTGTGTCTAAAACTTCTTCATATAATGGACATTGCGGCATTGTAAGATGGTCCATTTGCACCTTAATAAGTCTTAAAATCTTCTCTGCATCCGCTTGTAGAAGGGCTAGTGCCTTTTCCTGATGATTTGAAACTGTCTCAGACGCCAAATTGATTCCCTCCGTTTCCGTCCTACTCTCTCATATCTATTAATATTAGCGATAGTTTTAATAAATTGCAATAGAAACATTTTTTGTGACAACAGTGTCTAATACTATTATACTGAAAAGTGGGAGTATAACACAAATGGGGGAACAACAATGAGCGAAATTTTATTTATTAATGGAAAAGTACGTTTTCCAATCACTATTGATCCAACTGTTTGGATTTTTGACGATCGAAAAGTAGATTTGACAACTTACTTTGATGAAACTAGAGAAAACACGTCTGAACTAGAAGCTTACTTAAAGAACACTTCAGAACATTGGGATCGTGAAATCCGTGATGGTGCTGCCTTCCCGCCAATACAACAAAGTGTAAAGAAATATAAAAAAGAACAGCTGATTACTGGGACATTTGGTATACCATTTCATCCATTTCTTGCTAACGCCGAAATTTTAGAGGACGCTATGCAAGTTGAAATTGAAACAGTAGATACTACCATTACACTACCATTAGAAACGGTCAACAAGGCCATTCTTGGTTTTTCAAAAGAAGGAAAACCATTAAAAGAGGACGGACCTGTACATCTATATTTCAATGATGGATCTAATAGACAAAATCCAATCCGTAACATCCGTAAATTCACAATTATTTAACGAGTATACTAAAAAAGGAGTGAGCTGAAGCTCACTCCTTTTTATAATAAATCCGCTGCTAGTTGAGCTAAATTCGAGCGCTCCCCTTTAACAAACTTTACATGACCACTAATACGTTGCTCTTTAAATTTCTCGACAACGTATGTTAAACCGTTATTATATTCATCTAAATATGGATGATCGATTTGCTGAGGATCTCCCATTAATACAATCTTACTTTTCTCTCCTACTCTCGTTAATATCGTCTTCACTTCATGCTTCGTTAAATTTTGTGCCTCATCAATAATAATGAATTGGTCTGGAATACTTCTGCCACGTATATAAGTAAGAGCCTCTACTTCAATCGAACCCATTCCAGCTAAAATAGCATCTAATTCCCCTGGCTTTTTCGTATTAAATAAATACTCTAGATTATCAAAAATCGGCTGCATCCATGGTCTTAACTTTTCTTCTTTTTCTCCTGGTAAATAACCGATATCTTTTCCGACTGGAACAATTGGTCTTGCAACAAGTAATTTTTTATATAACCCTAAATCTTCCGTTTGCATTAATCCCGAAGCTAACGCAAGTAACGTTTTTCCTGTACCAGCTTTCCCCGTTAACGTTACAAGCGGAATATCTTCGCGAAGCAACAATTCTAATCCCATTATTTGCTGCACGTTTCGTGGTCGTATCCCCCACACTTGCTCATTGTGAAAAATAAGTTTCTTCACCTTCTTACCTAAGTGATCTACAATGCCAAGTGCAGAACTAGAACCCCCAAGTGCATCCTTCATTACCACAAACTGATTTGGATAAAAAGGATGATTTGCAATTTCAGATAAAGGTAATTCACCTTTTTCATAAAAATAATCCAATTGTTCTTTTGATATATACCCTTCTAAAAACCCTGAATATATATTATCTACTTCAATTACGCGATCACTTAAATAATCTTCAGCCTTCAATCCAATTGCATCAGCTTTTACCCTTACGAGCACGTCTTTACTTACTAAAATAACAGACTTCCCGTCCTCTTTTTCTTGTTCTTCTAAAGATAGATTTTTTGCTACTGCTAAAATTCGATTATCATTTGTTTTTTCTACAAAAATATCTTGTAGTTGAACAAATGAACGATGATTTAATTCAATACGAAATGTACCGCCGTTTTCTAGCGGAATACTTTCATGCAGCTTTCCTATTTCACGAAATTTATCTATTAACTTAGATACATAACGAGCATTTCGTCCTACTTCGTCCATATAACGTTTCTTCGAATCAACCTCTTCTAATACAACTGCCGGAATCACTACTTCATTGGTTTCAAATGAAAAAATAGATAAAGGATCCTGCAAAAGTACATTCGTATCTAACACATAAATTTTATCCAACCTGTTACCCCCTGACTCCACTTTTAAATTTGTAGAACAAGGGTTTCATCCATAAAATATGGACGAACCATTGTTATAATTATATGTACCGTATAAACGAGGTAGAATCGAAAATTATAGCAATTAAACCTTTTCTTTATTTTTTATTCATTTCTATTCAATATATTACTTTTAATTTTAATTATTAACGTTAAACCACAATAACTGATTCCAAAAGTTAATGAACAATTTTCTTATTCATCTCACTTATAATTCTTTTATCCCTACCAACACTTGGTTATCCAGTTTTTTTGCTGCCCGAAGATCGTATGTTTTTTCATATTTTGGTTCAATTGCAAGTTTTGCTCCATAAAACATAACATCACGTACTTCTTGCACACTTACTTCTATTACAGCTAATTTTAGAGGAATGCCTTCCATTCTATCTGTCAAAATTTCACCTGCACCACTTATGGAAAATACGGATCCATTCGCCATTATAGTCAATACCACTCCCGGATTGCGCCTTATATTTTCCACAATACGTGAACGTTGATCTACCGCAAATCGAATACTAGTTTCACTCACTGCATACACCCAAGAAATAGCACTTACGTTAGGAACTTGTTTTTCGAAATCTGTTGTTGCTACCATAACAATACATTCTTTACGGAACGTTTGTACTAAATCATCTGTTAATGTAGGCTCTACTACATTCGCCATATTTCCACCTCCAAATATACTTAATATATCCTTATCATAACTTATTTTTCGAATTGCGAAAATATTATTTTTTCCTCCTATTATTCAAAAACATCATACTTCCATGATATACTTATACCGATAGAATTCGTATTGAGGTGACGAAATGAGAGTCAAATGTATGATCTGTGATAAAAAAGATATGTTAGATGACGAAAATCCTACGGCAAAAAAACTGCGTAATCGCCCTATTCATACATATATGTGCATGGAATGTTCGGAACGAATTGCAGAGCGTACGATGGAACGTCATGCAAGTGGTAATTTCCGATTATACCGTGATAAAAAAGTTGAAGACGATTGGTAAAATATAAATAAGTCCTTAATCATATCGATAAGGACTTATTTATATTTTTCAGGTTCACGATTCATCTGATCCAAAAAACAATCAATAGCTTCTAATGGAAATCTCACAGATTTTCTTTCCCCATCAATTTCATATGTAATCAAATACATTTCCTCATTCTTTTTAACTTCCACATCCCTTAATTTATGTTCTTCATATATCATATTTTGAAATAACAAATACGTTTCTTTCGCAGCACTATCATCGGGGCGTGCTTCCGCAACTGTTTTAATCGTTAACCAATTATATAGTGCATCTTGTACTGAACGCATGTCATTAATTCCCCCTCATCCTACTTTTTCTTGTTTTGCTTGACGTAAGCGCAATCTATAAATTCCTAGTACAATTGCTGCTACAACAAGCCCCTCCCCAACAGGTAAAAATACAGCAAAAAAGGTTAACACTGTACATCCAATTGCTAAAGAAATATATATCACGATATTTTTTAGTACAGATAATTTTCTAGCAAATCCTAAATTATAAACGAGAGCACTTAATATAATAATCGTTCCATAAAGTAACCACATTCCTAACTCTGGATTTTCATCCACCTTACATAATTTAGCAAAAAAAGACATCCTTTCTAACACACTCTTCCCCCCTAGCTATAAAAACAAGTTTTCTTTATACACTTAATACAAGAGTAACTCGCAAAAAAAATACTGTCCACAAAAAAGAATAAATATTCTAAAAATAAATAAAAACAAAAAATACCTTTTGGAAAGGTAGTTGTTTTTTTGTTTTTACGCTTCTACAGATTTCTTTTTCTTAGCAGCTCTTTCGCGCTCGCTCTTATCAAGAATCTTTTTACGTAGACGGATTGATTCCGGAGTCACTTCACAGAACTCGTCATCGTTTAAGTACTCTAATGACTCTTCTAAAGTCATTAAGCGTGGTTTTTTCATTGTTGAAGTTTGGTCTTTCGTTGCAGAACGAATGTTAGTTTGTTGTTTCATTTTTACAACGTTAACTGTTAAATCATTTTCACGTGTATGTTCTCCAACAATCATACCAGCATATACTTCTGTACCTGGTTCAACGAAGATTACACCGCGATCTTCAACTTGCATAATACCGTATTGTGATGCTTTTCCTGTTTCAAGTGAAACTAGAACACCTTGACGACGTCCACCTACTTGTCCAGCGTGTACTGGTTGGTAGCAATCGAATGTATGGTTTAAAATACCGTAACCACGAGTTAATGTTAAGAATTCTGTTGTGTAACCAATTAAACCACGTGCTGGAACCATGAAAGTAAGGCGAACTTGACCGTTTCCGTTATTCACCATATCTAACATTTCACCTTTACGTGCACCCATTGATTCCATAATAGAACCAGTGTATTCTTCAGGCACATCGATTTGTACGCGCTCTACAGGCTCACATCTTACGCCATCAACATCTTTAATAATTACTTCAGGTTTAGATACTTGTAGTTCATAACCTTCACGACGCATGTTTTCAATTAGGATAGATAAATGTAACTCACCACGTCCTGATACGATCCACGCATCAGGAGAATCTGTATTATCTACACGTAAACTTACATCTGTTTCTAATTGTGAACGAAGACGCTCTTCAATTTTACGAGATGTAATGTATTTACCTTCACGACCTGCAAATGGGCTGTTATTTACAAGGAATGTCATTTGTAGTGTTGGCTCATCAATACGTAATAATGGTAAAGCCTCTTCATGCTCAACTGGGCATACTGTTTCACCAACGTTAATGTCTTCCATACCTGAAACAGCTACTAAATCTCCAGCTTTTGCTTCTTCAATTTCTTGACGTTTTAATCCAATGTAACCAAATAATTTCGTTACACGGAATTGTTTTACACTTCCGTCAACCTTCATTAATGCAACTTGTTGTCCTACTTTCATAGTACCGCGGAATACGCGTCCAACTCCGATACGACCAACGTAGTCATTGTAATCAAGAAGTGCTACTTGGAATTGAAGTGGCTCTTCACTGTTATCCACTGGTGCTGGAATATGTTCAATAATTGTGTCAAACAATGATTTCATATTCTCTTCTTGATTTGCTGGATTTGAATCTAAGCTTGCTGTTCCGTTCATTGCTGATGCAAATACAACTGGGAACTCTAATTGATCTTCGTTTGCACCAAGCTCGATGAATAAGTCAACAACTTCATCAACTACTTCGTCAGGGCGAGCAAAGTCACGGTCAATTTTGTTTACAACTACGATTGGTGTTAAGTTTTGCTCAAGAGCTTTCTTTAAAACAAATCGTGTTTGTGGCATACAACCTTCATATGCATCAACAACAAGTAGAACACCATCAACCATTTTCATGATACGTTCTACTTCTCCACCGAAGTCCGCATGACCAGGTGTATCTAAAATGTTAATTCTTTTATCTTCATAGTGAATCGCAGTATTTTTCGCTAAAATTGTAATACCGCGTTCTCTTTCTAGATCATTTGAGTCCATTGCGCGTTCTTCAATATGTTCATTCGCACGGAACGTCCCCGCTTGACGTAATAACTGGTCAACAAGTGTTGTTTTACCATGGTCAACGTGGGCAATAATTGCTATATTTCGTAAATCTTGTCGTTTTTTCAACATGTCCAACTCCTAATGTCTTTTTAATCCTTCTCTATTATAAGAGCGAAGGGGATACAATGGCAATCAAAATAAAATCAAGAATGAAAATATAGTTGTATTCTTACTTTTGTGAAAGTAAAATGAGATTGGAGGGTGAAGAAATGGAACACATTCAATATCGCTTTTTATTAACTGCAATTATCGGTGTTATTTTCTTAATCGGTATCGGCATTATGGTTGCTGAAAATAGTCCCATTGGTATTATTATTTGCATTATCGGCACATTTGTTACAGTTGGATATGGTTTTGTAACAAAAAGAAAAATGCGTAAATCGCAATAATGTTAAAAAGTAAGAAGCTTGTATATAGCCTCTTACTTTTTTTGTTACTGCGATATAAATGATAATACTTCCTCATATACTCCCGGTTTTGCAACTAATACACTGCTTTTCTCTATAATAGACAGCGGAGCTCCGGAGAATGTTGTCACCTTTCCTCCAACTTCCTCAACTATGATCTGCCCCCCACCAAAATCCCATGGTGATAATCTCGGCGTTACATATGCATCTATTCTTCCCGTTGCAACGTATACCATTTCTAATGCTGCACAGCCATATGATCTCGTACCCCTTGCTTTCTTAACAAGTGCCATCATACTTTCCATATTAAGCAATGGATTGTCGGTAAGCCATATCGCATTTAAAGCTATAATACCATTCTCTACTGTTCCTTTTTCCAATAGAGGAATTGGCGTATCATTACAAAACGCTCCAACTCCCTTTACCGCATGATATAATTCATCATGAACAGGATCATAAATAAGACCAATTTTTCCGATACCGTTCTCATAAATTCCAATTGAAATTGCGAAATTTCTTTTTTGATGTACAAAATTCATTGTACCATCAATTGGATCAATTAACCAAACAACCCCGTCAGAAGAAGTTATCTCATCTCCATAGCCTTCTTCTCCTAAAATATTATGGGTTGGGAATGTTTCTTTAATTTTCCCAATTAAATACTGTTCTATTTCCCGGTCCATGTTTGTTACTAAATCAGCTGCATTTGATTTCATTTCTATAATAAGTGCTTGTTTCAGTGATGCCATTAAACGCTCTCCTGCATCTCGAATCCACCGTTTGGCGTGTGCATCGATATCTTTCCATACCTCTTGCATGTTTAAACACTCCGATCTATACTGTTCACAGAAAAAACGAACCCTTTATAAGGTTCGCACCAACTAATTTTTTATACATATACTATTATTACGCTTCTAAACGAATCATTTCAAGTCTCAACACTTCTAATTTTTGTACGCACTCTTCTTTTTTCTGTTTGTCATCCTCCATCATTGCATCATATAAAGTTGCTAATTCATAATCTAACTCCAAACGTAGCACCGGTATTCTCTTTTCAGCATCTGTTCTCTTTAACGCATTAATCACCTGTCTCATATTATTTGCCTCCTCCCAATATTCGTCTGCCCTCGGACTAGAATTAATTAAATTTTCTGATTTTTTGTTTTATACTATACTATGTTGGATAAATCATCTATGCAACAAAATTATATTTTTTTATTTAAATTTTTTTGTGCTGTTTTTTTTATGAATAGTACAAGCTATGCTAAAATAAAAACAAAATAGGAGTTGGAGGAACAATCATGACACTACAAACATTCAAATCAACTGATTTTGATGTCTTTACAGTTGATGGTCTCGAAGAACGAATGAGTGCAATTAAAACGAACATTCATCCTAAGCTAGAAGCTTTAGGGGAACAGTTTGCAGAGTATTTATCCAAACAAACTGATGAGAACTTTTTTTATCATGTTGCAAAACATGCACGCCGCAAAGTCAATCCACCAAACGATACTTGGGTTGCTTTTTCAACAAATAAACGAGGATATAAAATGCTACCACATTTTCAAATTGGTTTATGGGGTACTCACGCCTTCATATACTTTGGTTTAATCTATGAGTGTCCACAAAAAGTGGAGACGGCTCACGCCTTCTTAGAACATTTAAATGATTTAAAAACAAATATTCCAAATGACTTCGTTTGGTCCATTGACCATACTAAACCAAGTGTAAAATTGCATAAAACGCTTGAAACAGAAGACTTACAAAAGATGATTGGACGTTTAGCTACTGTGAAAAAAGCAGAACTATTAGTTGGTATTCATATATCACCAGAGGAGTTTTCAGCAATGACCAACGAACAATTCCTTGCTAAGATTGAATCTACGATGCAATCACTCCTTCCTTTATATGCACTTTGTAATCGATAGTAGAAAACGGACAATTTATATTGTCCGTTTTTAGTTGTTATCACATTATATCACTTCAGTTTTTATTTTTCAAAATATTTTTACATTTTTACAAGCTTTTGTTCTTCGACTTCTTTCGCCCTTTGAATAGTACGATATATAGAATATCCACTTACTTCTTGAAACTCTTTATCAATTTTCTTTTCTTCTGCTTTTGATGGAACAATCTCTTTAAAACGACGATATAATCCCATTAATTCTTCTCTTCTAATTCCTTTTTCATATGCCTTCTCAATTGCTTCATAAAACTTCACAATGGCAACCATTTCTTCATTTGACCAATCGTAATCTAACGGATATTGATATTCCATTTTGCACCTCATTTATCATTTCTACGTGTTTCATTATGCTATCTTAAAGAGAATTTTTTATTCTTCATTATAGCTACTCTGCATTATACACTATTTATTCATTTTAATGGAATTGTCTTCCTCTATGAGTTGACTTGGAAATAACTATTACACATACTCACCATAAAAATATTTTTTTATATACATCTATAATTATTGGTGATATAATGCTTTTGTTTTATAGAAAATAAAGTGTGACTACCATCCAAAAGGATTTTGTGAATGGCAGGAAAACAAGTCTCGTTTTAAAAGTTAATTACCTTACTTTCCTTTTAGAATGAGATGAAATCATATAAAACAAATTCTAATAAATATTACAAAAAAGAAGGGGTGTATAGATTGTCCCAATACGAAACACCATTGTTTACCGCTTTAGTTGAGCACAGTAAGCGAAATCCAATCCAATTCCATATTCCTGGTCATAAAAAAGGACAGGGCATGGATCCTGAATTTCGCGAATTTATTGGGCATAACGCATTAGCAATTGATTTAATTAATATTGCGCCACTCGATGATTTACATCATCCAAAGGGTATGATTAAAGAAGCACAGGATTTAGCTGCTGCTGCATTTGGTGCAGATCATACTTTCTTTTCTATTCAAGGTACAAGTGGCGCTATTATGACAATGGTGATGAGCGTTTGCGGTCCTGGCGACAAAATCCTAGTACCACGAAACGTGCATAAATCAGTAATGTCAGCTATTATTTTCTCAGGTGCAAAACCTATTTTCATGCATCCTGAAATCGACCCAAAACTTGGTATTTCTCATGGAATTACAATTAAATCTGTCAAAAAAGCACTTGAAGAACACTCAGATGCCAAAGGCTTACTTGTTATTAATCCAACCTACTTTGGCTTTGCTGCAGACTTAGAACAGATTGTACAATTAGCACATTCGTACGATATCCCTGTACTAGTCGATGAGGCTCATGGTGTTCATATTCATTTTCACGATGAATTACCGATGTCAGCGATGCAAGCTGGTGCAGATATGGCAGCAACAAGTGTTCACAAATTAGGAGGCTCTTTAACTCAAAGTTCTATTCTTAATGTGAAAGAAGGTCTTGTGAACGTAAAACATGTTCAATCTATTATTAGCATGCTTACGACTACATCAACTTCTTACATCTTATTAGCATCTCTTGATGTTGCAAGAAAACGTCTTGCTACAGAAGGAACAGCGCTCATAGAACAAACAATACAATTAGCTGAACATGTTCGTGATGCTATAAATGCTATTGAGCACCTTTACTGTCCTGGAAAAGAAATGTTAGGTACAGACGCTACTTTTAACTATGATCCTACAAAGATAATTGTGTCTGTGAAAGATTTAGGTATTACCGGCCATCAGGCTGAAGTATGGCTTAGAGAGCAATATAACATTGAAGTAGAACTCTCCGATTTATACAACATACTATGTCTTATCACTTTTGGAGATACAGAAAGCGATACAAATACGCTTATTGCAGCATTACAAGATTTAGCGGAAACATTTAGAAATAGGGCAGATAAAGGTGTTCAAGTACAAGTAGAAATTCCAGAAATACCGGTGCTAGCACTTTCTCCACGAGATGCTTTTTATTCAGAAACAGAAGTCATTCCATTTGAAAATGCGGCAGGTCGTATTATAGCTGATTTTGTTATGGTTTATCCACCAGGGATTCCAATCTTTACTCCGGGGGAAATTATTACACAAGATAACTTAGAGTATATTCGTAAAAATTTAGAAGCAGGTTTACCTGTACAAGGTCCTGAAGATATGACATTACAAACATTACGTGTTATTAAAGAGTACAAGCCTATCAGTTGATAGGCTTTTCTTTCACCTTTTTTCCCTTTCTTCATACGCTACTAAAGAATGTAACGTATAGGTGGGGATACCATTATGATTGTAATAGGTCGTTCTATTGTACACCCTTATATCACAAATGAATATGAGCCATTTGCAGCTGAGAAGCAACAAATTTTATCCATAATGGCAGGAAATCAAGAAGTTTATTCCTTCCGAACTGCTGACGAACTCAGCTTTGATTTAAATTTGCGAGTTAATATTATTATTTCTGCATTAGAACTTTTTCAAAGTGGATTTCAGTTTCGTACGTTTCAACAATCCTTTTGCAACCCTCAGTTTTGGAAAAGAACATCTTTAGGGGGATTCCAACTACTTCCAAATATACCACCTTCTATTGCCATACAAGATATTTTCAAAAACGGGAAACTATATGGGACTGAATGCGCAACCGCTATGATAATTATTTTTTACAAAGCTTTACTATCATTGTATGAGGAAGAAACCTTCAATCGCCTCTTTGCAAATCTTTTACTTTATACTTGGGACTACGATCAAGATTTAAAACTCATAACAAAAACAGGTGGCGACCTTGTTCCTGGCGATCTCGTTTACTTTAAAAACCCACAAGTGAATCCAGCTACGATTGAGTGGCAAGGAGAAAACACAATCTATCTAGGAAATTTCTTTTTTTACGGACATGGCGTAGGTGTAAAAACAAAAGAAGAAATTATCTACTCATTAAATGAACGACGCGTCCCTTACGCTTTTATTTCAGCTTTTTTGACCGATACTATTACTCGTATTGATAGCCGTATAATGAGTCAATACGCCTCTCCAAACACACCACAAACAGCCATAGGGTTTATTCCGATTAGAGATGATGCAATCGTTGCTACAGTTGGCCATACAACTACAATTTATTAAAAAAAGCGCCTACACATGTAGGCGCTTTTTTAATAATTAAGCTTTTGTATGTTCTTTATGGTCACATTCGCAATGAGATCCACATTTCCCATATAATACTGTTGATTTTTCATCTTCAAAATGTGCGATTGTTCCTTCACATACTTGGCATACGATTGTTCCCATTTTTCATTTCCCCCTGATTTTTAATAGTAATCTACTTATTTATCATTAAGCTTTCGCATTATCTCTATTAGCACAATCACAATTTGTACCACATTTCCCGTAAAGTACTGTCGTTTTCTCATCTTCAAAATGTGCGATTGTTCCTTCGCATACTTGACATACGATTGTTCCCATTTTTCATTTCCCCCTAAGTTTATGGTCCTAAAAACTTTCAGTTGTCCATGTCCTATCAATTATTGGGCTTTTGTATGCTCTGTGTGATCACATCCGCAAGATCCACATTTCCCGTAAAGTACCGTTACTTTCTCATCCTCGAAGTGTGCAATTGTACCTTCACAATCTTGACATACGATTGTTCCCATTTTTCATTTCCCCCTAAGTTTATAATCCCAAAAACTTTTGTAACCGCTTAACTTTCTGTCTTTATTTTAATATGTTATACTTTTTACGTCAATAGGTTTTTAGTATAACACATTAAATATTTTAATTTTAAATTAGTATGCGATATTAACATAAAAAAACAGCCATATTTATACGTACGACTGTTTCAAATTAATTATTCTTCATATTCTGCATGCAATGAAGTAGATGGAACGAGAAATTTAAAAAACTGAGCTAACTCCGCTGCTTCCTCTTGAGATCCTAACTTGAAAATTTCCTGCATATATTGCACATTCTCTACATCATCTTGTCCCAGTAAAGTAGACCTTCCCGTTTGCATACAAACAATGAGTGGCTTTCCAAAAAACATATTTGTATAAACAATCCCAAAGTCATAACGAGTATCATGTGTCATAAATCCTAAAAATCGTACCTTCACACTTTCATGCTCATCATACAATTTTTCAAACATTGGTTTCCACCTCTCTACATCACCTTTCCTACTCATACATATATTAAACAAAAAAAGCAATACTCCTTTTAATTGTCAAAAAATTCAGTAGGTTGTAGAATGATATTATTCTACTAAGCTAGGGGGAACTTATATGCAACATGCCTTTATTACGCTTGTACCTAAATCCAATCAACACTCTGTTTCAACAGATGATATAAAACAACTTTTTCAGTACTATAAAACAGTTACTTCCCAAACCGGAGTTCAAATTAATTACGCTTATACAAATACCGCTTTTCCTTATGAAATTTTAGATACATCAGCAACAACATTAAAGCTTCAATCCAGTCATGATCGATATGACTCAATTTATGTCGGTGTTGGAATAGAAAATGAACAATCTTTCATTCAAATTTCTTTACCCTCTAATGCAACATTTGGTGATAAAGGGAAAGCAAATGAATTTTGCCGTTTTCTAGCGAAGAAATTAGAAGGAGAATTACAATTATTTAATGGAAGGATAATGTATTTCTATAAACGTTAGTTTAAAAACAAAAATAAACGATTAGAAAAATCATACTATTCGTGCAAGTGAGAAGCATTGCTTTTCTCCTTGCACTTAGTATGACATACGCTATCACATACGCTAAATAAAAGAATATGAGAAAAAGAAAAATTTTATAATGAAGTTTATCACGACTTGACAATAATAACACTGCTGAAAATCCACTCCATAAAACTAGATGTAAAAATGAAACTAGCGTAATTTTCATAGCGTTACCTCCTATTTCTTCTATTATATTGTGCAGCCCATCCCTCTCCTTATTTTAAAAACAAACTTCTACGTGTATAAAATATTTGAAGCTTCTACTTACTCTATGATTTATCTTCTACCATTTATGTAAGCTCTTAATTATTTTATATGCCAAAACTTCCTCGTTTTTTACGTTACATTCTCTTTCTTTCCTTACAATATAGATTATTCCATTAGTAGCGTGGTATAATTCCTTTGGATTAACTATAGAAAGGAATCAATGATACATGGTATTTAGTAACCTATTTTTTTTATGTCTTTTTTTACCTGCAATTCTTCTAGTGTACTATTCAGTACGTAAAGAATTACAAAACATCGTTCTTTTGTTATTTAGTTTATTATTTTATGCCTGGGGAGAGCCTATATATGTCTTCCTTATGCTTTTTTCTATTTTCATTAACTATTGGTTCGGGTTATGGCTTAATACAGGACAAATATCTAATACAAATAGAAAACTCATTCTTACTATAGCAATCGTCGTCAATATTGCTATACTAGGATATTTTAAATATGCTAATTTCTTAGTAGATAATATAAACGGGATTTTTCATACAAACATTGTACTCGAAAAAATCCCATTACCAATCGGGATTTCATTTTTCACTTTCCATGCAATGAGTTATATTATTGATATTTACAAAAGAAAAGTAGAGGCTCAGCGAAATCTGTTTGATTTGGCGCTATACTTTACTATTTTCCCTCAATTAGTTGCGGGACCAATTGTTCGGTATAACACAATAGCTCATCAATTACATGTTAGAACCGTTAATGCTGATATGTTTTCAGAAGGCATTCGTCGTTTTATCCTTGGATTAGGAAAAAAAGTTTTGATTGCAAATCAATTGGGAGCTATTGCCGATGAAATATTTGCAATGGACCCAGCAACAATGAGCGTATCTACTGCTTGGATTGGTGCGATCGCTTATACATTACAAATTTATTTCGATTTTTCAGGCTACAGTGATATGGCCATTGGATTAGGAAAAATGTTCGGGTTTGATTTCTTAGAAAACTTCAATTATCCGTATATATCAAAATCGATTTCTGAATTTTGGCGTCGCTGGCATATTTCCCTTGGTTCATGGTTCCGTGATTATGTCTATATCCCACTAGGTGGCAATCGAGTATCTAGCTGGAAAATCTATCGTAATCTCTTTATAGTATGGGCGCTAACAGGTTTTTGGCATGGGGCTAGTTGGACATTTATGATTTGGGGTATCTATTACGGATGTTTAATTGCTTTGGAAAAATCCGGTTTTGAGAAAATCTTGCAAAAATTATGGTGGCCAATTCAACATGTATACGTGCTGTTTTTAGTGATTATCGGTTGGGTTTTCTTCAGAGCTGACAACTTTAGCTACTGTTCTAAATTTTTACAAGCAATGTTCGGATTAAATGGATCGTTGACTGACATTACTAGTTATTTCTATGTGATGAATTATTGGGGAATCTTTATACTTGCAATAGTGACATCAGCTCCAATTTTCTCTTGGATCAAGACTCTATTTGTAAATAAAAAGATAGTACTTTTATCTCCACTTTACTATTTGAGTGTTTTAATCATTACTATGATGTACTTAACGAATGCAACTTACAATCCATTTATTTACTTCCGCTTCTAAAGGAGGGCTAACTATGAAAAATTTAACTAATCGTATATTAATCACTGGATTTCTCGCTATTATTTTCGGGATGTGTATATGGACAGCCAAAATAATATATTGGGATAAAAAAAGTTTTTCTGATTTTGAAAACAGAGAATTAGCTTTAGATCCAGTCCTAACTATGGATACTATAAAATCCGGAAAATATTTCAAAGATACTGAATTACACTTTACAGATCATATTGCCGCACGAGATAAATTTATTGAAACTTACACAAAGTTGCAATTAAAATTCAATCGCACTTTTGTAAATAATAATTTCGTCGCAGATGACGGTTTCATTTTGTCTGCACCTACAAATATTGATATGCGTGATCAAATAAAGCAATCTGTAAGTGAACTAGACAACTTAAGAAATCAATTTACAAAAACAGAATTTTATTTCCTGTTAGCTCCAAGTAAACTAACGACATTTTCGTATAAGTACCCACCATATGTAGATCGTGGGTATGATCAAAAACATCGTGATTATTTTGTACAAGAATTACAGAAAATAAATTTTCCATTTATTGATGTTCTACCTGCTATTCAAAAAGAATTTACTCACGAACAATTAGAAGAACTATACTTTAAAACGGATCACCATTGGAATATGAAAGGTGCGTTTTATGCATACGAACAAACAATGAATTACATTGCTAATCACTCTAAAGTATTTACAGGAACTGTTGTTAATCGAGATGATTATAAAACCACTATAGAAGAACCTAATGGGCAATTTATCGGTAGTTGGAATAGACAATTATACAAATTAATAAAAACACCTGAAACAATTCCATATGTACAATTAAAAGAAAACCCAAATGTGTGGGATAATTATACTGTCTATCTCGGTCCAAAATCAGAAGAAACAAGTAAAATACCGATGAAAGAATTCTTTGCAGTGAACAAAAAGAAGCTTTCACCAGACTATGCATCGGTTTATCAAACAGACTATTCACAGATTAACATCTTAAATCCAAATGCAAAAAGTAAATTGCATGCTGTCATTATTAAAGATTCTTATGCAGATGCAACTTATCCTTTATTCGCACAAGAATTCGAACAAACAACTTTTATTGATCCACGATTTGGGGCAAGTAAAAATATTAAACAAGATCTTGAAAAACTAAATGCTGATATCGTCTTATTTCTTTATAATGACACTAGTACAAGTAAACAAATGTATCAATTTGAAAATAAAGAATAAAAAACAAGAGGTGAATCATTCCGATTCACCTCTTGTTTTTCTATTCATATAACACATACATAAAAAAACGTCTTCTAAATTTAGAAGACGTTTTTTTATTATTTTACAATGTGAATTGGCATTCCAAGAGCAACTTCAGCTGCTTCCATTGTGATTTCACCTAATGTTGGGTGAGCGTGGATTGTTTGAGCGATATCTTCAGCTGTCATTCCAGCTTCGATAGCTAAACCAATCTCAGAGATAATATCAGAAGCACCTGCGCCTGCAACTTGAGCACCTACAAGAAGACCATCTTCTTTACGTGTTACAAGTTGTAGGAAACCGTCAGTGCTGTTTAATGATAACGCACGACCGTTTGCAGCGAATGGGAACTTAGATACAGTTACAGTCATTCCTGCTTCTTCAGCTTGTTTCTTAGTGTAACCAACAGATGCTAATTCTGGATCAGTGAAGCATACTGCAGGAATTCCGATGTAATCGATAGCTGATGCATGGCCACTAATTGCTTCAACAGCTACTTTACCTTCGTAAGAAGCTTTGTGAGCTAATGGTGGTCCAGGAACGATATCACCGATTGCATAGATGTTTGGTACGTTTGTACGGCATTGCTCATCGATTTCGATGATACCGCGGTCAGTCATTTTAACTCCAACTTGCTCAAGACCGATTTCTTGAGTGTTTGGACGACGACCTACAGTTACTAATACGTAATCTGCTTCTACAGTTTGGATTTCACCTTTAACTTCGAAGCTAACTTTTACGCCAGTTTCTGTTTCTTCAACGCCTTTAGCCATAGCTTTTGTATGGATATTTACGTTACCTTTCTTTTGAAGAGCACGTTTAACAACAGAGCTCATTGCTTTTTCAAAACCAGCTAAGATTTCGTCGCCAGCTTCTACTACAGTAACTTCTGTACCGAAGTTAGCATATGCAGTACCTAATTCCATACCGATGTAACCGCCGCCGATTACAACAAGTTTTTTAGGAATTTCAGGTAAGCTTAAAGCACCTGTAGAGTTGATAACACGTTTAGAGTATTTGAATCCAGGAATTTCGATTGGTGTAGAACCAGTTGCAAGAACAGCATTTTTAAACGTATACGTTTGAGCTGCATCTTCAGTCATTACGCGTAATGTGTTAGCATCTACGAAGTAAGCTTCACCGCGAATGATTTCAACTTTATTACCTTTAAGAAGGCCTTCAACACCGCCAGTTAATTTCTTAACTACGCCGTTTTTCCATTCTTGAACTTTTGTAAAGTCAACTTTTACGTTCTCTGCAGTGATACCCATGTCATCAGAATGCATTGCATTCTCATAACGATGACCTGCATTGATTAACGCTTTTGAAGGAATACATCCAACGTTTAAGCATACGCCACCAAGGTTAGCTTTTTCAATGATTGCTACCTTTTGACCTAATTGTGCTGCACGAATTGCCGCAACGTATCCACCAGGACCTGCACCAACAACGACTGTATCTAATTCAATTGGGAAATCTCCTACTACCATTGTTATTACGCCTCCATTACTAATAATTGTGGGTCATTCAATAGACGTTTAATTTGGTTTAATGCTTTTTGAGCAGTTGCGCCGTCAATTAAACGATGGTCAAAGCTTAGAGATAATGCTAATACTGGAGCTGCAACGATCTCACCATTTTTCACAACTGGCTTCTCAGCGATACGGCCGATACCAAGGATTGCTACTTCTGGGTGATTGATAACTGGAGTGAACCATTGTCCACCTGCAGAACCAATGTTTGTAATTGTGCAAGAAGCACCTTTCATTTCAGTTGGAGCTAAACGACCTTCACGTGCTTTACCAGCAAGATCATTGATCTCGTTAGAAATAGTGAAGATAGACTTGCGATCTGTATCTTTAACAACTGGTACTAATAGACCTTTGTCTGTATCAGCTGCGATACCGATGTTGAAGTAATGTTTGTGAACTACTTCTTGAGATGCATCGTCTAAAGAAGTGTTTAACATTGGGTATTCACGTAATGCAGATGTTAAAGCTTTAACAACGTACGGAAGGTAAGTTAATTTAATACCTTTGTCAGCTGCAACAGCTTTGAACTTCTTACGGTGAGCAACAAGCTCAGTTACATCAACTTCATCCATTAATGTTACGTGAGGAGCTGTATGCTTAGAGTTAACCATTGCTTTCGCAATCGCTTTACGGATACCACTCATTTTCTCACGAGTTTCTGGATATTCACCAGCTGGGATTGGTTGTGCTTTTGGTGCTTCTTCTTTCGCTGCTGCTGGAGTAGCTTCTACTGCTGCTGGAGCCTCAGTTGCTGCTACAGTTTGTCCACCATTTGCAAATGCATCGATGTCAGCTTTCACAACGCGACCGTTCTTACCAGATCCAGCTACTTTATGAATATCTACACCTTTTTCACGAGCATATTTACGAACAGATGGCATAGCGATAACGCGCTCATTTACTACTTCTGCAGTTGCTGCTGGAGTAGCTTCCGCTGCTGGAGCTTCTACTGCTGCTTCTTCAGCTTTTGGAGCTTCATCATGATCGTCACCTTTAAATTTAAGGTTTTCGTATCCAGGAGCATCAAATTTAATTAATGTATCTCCTACAATTGCAACTGTTCCTTCTTCTACAAGTACTTCAAGTACTTTACCTTTAACAGGAGAAGGGATTTCTACTACTGCTTTATCATTTTGTACTTCAAGAAGTACATCGTCTTCATTTACTTCATCGCCTGGTTTAATAAACCATTTTACGATTTCACCTTCGTGGATACCTTCACCGATATCTGGTAGTTTAAATTCAAATGCCACGGAATTCAGCCCCCTGATTCATTTCATTATTATGGAATATGTACAAAAGAAACCAGCATGTGCTGATTTCTTTTGCACATGAAAAACTAAAAATTAGAAGTTCATTACTTTGTTAACAACTTCAACAATATCTCTATGGTTTGGTAACCATACGCTCTCAGCTTGAGAGAATGGGAATACTGTATCAGCAGCTGCAACACGTACAACTGGAGCTTCTAAGTTTAAGATTGCACGGTCGTTAATTTCCGCTACAACGTTAGCTGCAATACCAGCTTGTTTTTGAGCTTCTTGAACTACAACTACGCGGCCTGTTTTTTCAACAGAAGCGATGATTGTTTCGATATCTAATGGTTGAACTGTACGTAAGTCAACAACCTCTAAAGACATACCTTCTTTTTCAAGTTCTTCAGCAGCTTTTAATGCAGCATGAACCATAGCACCATAAGCGATAACAGATACATCTGTACCTTCACGTTTGATATCAGCTTTACCTAAATCAATTGTGTATTCACCTTCTGGTACATCTTGACGGAATGAACGGTACAATTTCATATGCTCTAAGTAGATAACTGGATCGTTGTCACGAATCGCAGAGATTAAAAGACCTTTTGCATCGTATGGAGTAGATGGAATAACAACTTTTAGACCAGGTTGTTGAGCCACTAATCCTTCTAAGCTATCAGCATGTAGTTCAGGAGTATGAACACCGCCACCGAATGGAGAACGAACTGTTACTGGAGCAGTCCAACGTCCGCCAGAACGGTAACGCATACGAGCTAATTGACCAGAAATTGAATCCATTACTTCATAAACGAAACCGAAGAATTGGATTTCTGGAACTGGACGGAATCCTTCAAGTGCAAGTCCAACTGCAAGTCCACCAATACCAGACTCTGCAAGTGGAGTATCCATTACACGATCTTCACCGAATTCAGCTTGTAAACCTTCAGTAGCACGGAATACACCGCCGTTTACACCAACGTCTTCACCAAACACAAGTACGTTAGGGTCATTTTTCATTTCAACGCGTAAAGCATCAGTGATTGCTTGAATCATTGTCATTTGAGCCATGGCTTACTTCGACTCCTTTTCTTTGTAAATTTCATATTGTTCAGCTAAGTTGTAAGGCATTTTTTCGTACATGATTTCCATTAAATCAGTAACTTTTTGTTTTGGAGCTTGGTCAGCCTTAGCAATTGCTTGTTTGATATCTTCTTTTGCTTCTTCAATTACTTTCTCTTCAACTTCTTGAGACCATAGGCCTTTAGTTTCTAAGAACTTACGGAAGCGTACGATTGGATCCTTTTGTTCCCATTCGTTTTCGATATCTTTTGTACGGTAACGAGTTGGGTCATCACCAGCCATTGTATGTGGACCATAACGGAATGTTAAAGTCTCGATTAAAGTAGGGCCTTCGCCATTTACTGCGCGCTCACGAGCGAAAGCAGTTGCTGCGTATACAGCTAATGGATCCATACCGTCTACTTGAATTCCGTAAATACCTGCTGCTACTGCTTTTTGTGCTACAGTTTTAGCTGCAGATTGTTTTTCTACTGGAGTAGAGATTGCATAACGGTTGTTTTGAACAACGAAGATTGCTGGAGCTTTGAATGCACCTGCAAAGTTCATACCTTCGTAGAAGTCACCTTGTGAAGCACCACCGTCACCAGTGTAAGTAATTGCAACAGATTTTTTACCACGTAGTTTCATACCTAACGCAACACCAGCAGTTTGGATGATTTGCGCACCGATAATGATTTGTGGAGCTAATGCATTTACATTCTCAGGCATTTGGTTACCCATGAAGTGTCCACGAGAGAATAAGAATGCTTGATATAATGGAAGTCCGTGCCATACTAATTGTGGTACATCACGGTATCCTGGTAAGATGAAGTCTTCTGCTTCAAGTGCGAAATGACTCGCTAATTGAGAAGCTTCTTGTCCAGCTGTAGGTGCGTAGAAACCTAAACGTCCTTGACGGTTTAAAGAAATAGAACGTTGATCTAATACGCGAGTATACACCATACGACGCATTAATTCTTTTAATTGATCATCAGATAATTCAGGCATAGCTGCTTCATTCACAACTTCACCGTTTTCATTTAAAATTTGTAATGTTTCAAATTGAGCTGCGATAGCTTTCATTTGCTCATCAACATTAAATAGGGTCTTTTTTGTTTTAGTACCCATTCCGTTCACCTCTTCCTCTCTTGAACCATATTCTGAAACGCTTTCACTGGCTATTTTCCAGTTTAAAAAGCGCAACGATGTAAACCAACATGTTTATCTGTCGGTTGAGAATAATTTTGTGTACCTAACAATCTGTACTAATGTTTTTTCAGAAACATATTAATACAATCTTGATCACGTTTTTTAGTTTACAACTATTCTAATTACGATGTCAATTACTTTGAATACGTTTTTTTATAAATAATATGCAGGTTTCTACTACACAAACGTGTTTTTATTTTTTACATCTGTATTAGTAAGCGTTGACCTACTGTTATATTATTCCCTTTTTCACTTATTTTTTCTCTTAGAATAATATGTAAACGATTTAATTCTCTTTAGTTTTTCTCTCTTCGTAACAAAAATATACAAACTATCCTTCCTTTTTTAGGTAAATACCTATACATTTCTCCCCTCTCTTCCATACATTATAGTAACCGCAGTATTAGCGGGAAATGATAAAGGAGGTCATCTCATGTACGGATACTCATATTGCTATCCAACTTGTTCATATCCTTCCTACGGTTATGGCGGTTCTTGTGGCGGGTCTGGACGCGGCTTCGCCTTAATCGTTGTGTTGTTTATTCTTTTAATTATCGTTGGTGCTGCTTGCATTCGCTAATGTAAAACGAAACAACTATGGAAAGAAAAAGACGGCTTTGCCGTCTTTTTCTGTTTATCACATACATAAATACTCTATAATAGAACGATTTCCAAAATGCCTTCCCTTTCTTGCCGATGACTTTTTCCATCTCCTTTGGTAGACTAAAGAGGAAAGGAGAGATTACATATGCTTACAATGAAAGATGTTATTCGCGAAGGAGATCCTATTTTGCGCAACGTTGCAGAAGAGGTGTCATTACCGGCAAGCGAAAAAGATACAACTACCTTAAAAGAAATGATTGAATTTGTAATAAATAGCCAAGATCCTGAAATGGCTGAAAAATATAGTTTACGCCCTGGAATCGGATTAGCGGCTCCGCAAATCGGTGTTTCAAAAAAAATGATTGCAGTTCATGTAACCGATGCGGACGGTACATTATATAGCCATGCATTATTCAATCCAAAAATCATTAGCCATTCTGTTGAACGTACATATTTACAGGGTGGTGAAGGCTGTCTATCTGTAGACCGCGAAGTACCTGGTTATGTTCCTCGTTATACAAGAATTACAGTAAAAGCGACTTCTATTAACGGAGAAGAAGTAAAATTACGTTTAAAAGGTTTACCAGCAATCGTATTCCAGCACGAGATTGACCATTTAAATGGTGTTATGTTCTATGACCATATCAATAAAGAAAATCCTTTTGCCGCTCCTGATGATTCAAAACCTTTAGAGCGCTAATAATAAAAAGGCGGGAATTAATCTCCCGCCCCTTTATTTTATGAAATGGGTTCCATATTTACTTATAACAAGCCAGCCCATTTTAATCCATGATATATACCGTCTTCACTTACATCCTTTGTCACATGATTTGCAAGTTTTTTCAAATCTTCATGACCATTCCCCATCACAATGCCTGTCCCAACTGCTTCAATCATTTCTAAATCGTTTAAACCATCCCCAAATGCATACACTTGTTCACGGCTAAATCCTAATTTTTCAATGAACTTCTCAATCCCTTTTGCCTTAGAACCACCATTAGGAATGATATCCATTGAATACGCATGCCAACGAATAAAATGAAAATCTGGATATTGATTAATAAACTTTTCCTCTTCATTTACTTCACAAAAAAGAAGCGTTTGATAAATATCGCGTTTTTCGTAAAAATCAGGTTCATATGCCGGATGCTCGAACTGCAAGCTTCCAAAACCTTCTTTCACATAATCATGATATTCCACTGTCGCTCTCATTTCTTGATGGTCAAGATATACAAGTGGATATCCTTCTTGTTTTGCAAACTGAGTAAACTTATGCAAGGCAGCTGGGTGTAACGGATTATTAAATACTACTTCATCTTCAAAGACAACATACTGTCCATTAAAACTAACATAATTATGTATATTGAGTTCCTTACGAATATCTTCAAACATAAACGGTGCGCGTCCTGTCGCAATTGCTACATGCACCCCTTTTTCCTGCAAATGTCTTACTGCATCTCGTGTAGATTGCGGAATTTTTTTATCGTGATCTAATAATGTTCCATCAATATCAAAAAAGACAATTTTATCATTCATTTGTCAAAACCCTTTCTGGCACTCTTTACTCCTATTTTGATAATCGCTTTTCAAATTCTAAAAAAAAGTATAACATATTAAACATCTGTGAAGAAAGCGTTCACTTTCTGACCTTATTTATGAAACATGCATATATATATTAGTAAAAAAGGTGAATACTTGTTCTAATGAATTTTCTTTTCCATTCTTCCTCATACTATATCTATAACTAACGGCTACTAATCGTTACTATAGAATAACTTTCACTGTATGAGAAAGGACAAGGTTTTCCATTCACTTTCCCCTCTTTCTTATGTCAGAGATAGAGTTTTCACTAGTAATATGCATGTTTAGAATAAGGAAAGGAAGGAGTAATCATGCTGAAGAAGCTGAAGAAAAAGCTTAAGCGTTATTTAAACGATTTAGTCCGGAAGAAGACAATCGCTTAAATTATGCCCATTTCGGGCTTTTTCTTCATTCTCATTCGAAAAAACATGAAAATCGTGACTGTTTGCTTTATAATAAGTAACAGATAATGCAAAACATAGACAAGGAGAGGTTTTCCAAATGATTTTTAAAGTATTTTATCAAGAAAAATTAACTGAGGTCCCAGTACGTGAAAATACAAAAGTTGTATATTTAGAGGCTACGTCTGAAAAGGATGTTCGTAAAAAATTAAATAAGTTCGCATATAATATCGAGTTTGTTCAGTCTGTTACTGGCGCTCATCTTGAATATGAAAAACAAAACGCTGATTTAGTATTAGCGGAGATTGTATAGCCATATGAAATTTCTAAAAAATGATCAAGTTGCCGTTTTTGCTCTCGGTGGTCTTGGTGAAATCGGTAAAAATACATATGCTGTTCAATTTCAAGATGAAATTATTATAATTGACGCTGGAATTAAATTTCCAGAAGACGAACTCCTCGGGATCGATTATGTAATACCTGATTACACTTATTTTGTGCGAAACGAAGATAAAATTAAAGGATTATTCATTACACATGGTCACGAAGATCATATCGGTGGAATCCCTTATCTATTACGTCAAGTAAACATTCCAATTTACGGTGGAAAATTAGCAATTGCACTAATAAAAAACAAATTAGAAGAGCACGGATTACTTCGTAAAGCGAAGCTTTATGAAATTCAAGAAGATGATGTTATTAAATTTAAAAAGACATCTGTTTCCTTCTTCCGTACAACTCACAGTATTCCGGATTCATACGGAGTTGTTGTGAAAACACCTCAAGGACAAGTCGTTCATACAGGTGATTTCAAATTCGATTTCACACCAGTCGGTGAGCCAGCAGATTTAACAAAAATGGCTGAAATCGGAAAAGACGGTGTACTTTGTCTCTTATCTGACAGTACAAACAGTGAGGTTCCAAACTTTACGATGTCTGAGCGCCGTGTTGGCGATAGTATTCAAGATATATTCCGCAAAGTAGAAGGTCGTATTATCTTCGCAACCTTTGCATCGAATATCCATCGCTTACAACAAGTTGTTGAGGCTGCTGTTGAAAATAATCGTAAAGTAGCTGTATTTGGTCGAAGTATGGAAGCAGCTATCGAGATTGGACAAAACCTTGGGTATATCCGATGTCCAAAAGATACATTCATAGACACATCTCAACTAAACCGCCTACCAGCTAATAAAGTGGTTATTTTATGTACTGGTAGTCAAGGTGAACCAATGGCAGCACTTTCCCGTATTGCGAATGGTACTCATCGTCAAATTCAAATTATTCCTGGCGACACAGTTGTTTTCTCTTCTTCACCAATCCCTGGTAACACAATTAGTGTAAGCCGTACAATTAACATGTTGTATCGTGCTGGTGCTAATGTAGTCCATGGCAAGCTGTCAAACATTCATACGAGTGGACATGGCGGACAAGAAGAGCAAAAACTAATGCTACGTCTAATTAAACCAAAGTATTTCATGCCAATTCATGGTGAATATCGTATGCAACGTATGCATATGAAATTAGCGAATGATTGCGGTATTCCAGAAGAGAACTGTTTCATCATGGATAACGGAGATGTTCTTGCCTTGCGTTCAGATGAAGCAAGTGTAGCTGGAAAAATTCCATCTGGTTCTGTCTATATCGATGGAAATGGTATTGGAGATATCGGTAATATCGTATTACGCGATCGTCGCATCCTTTCTGAAGAAGGGCTTGTAATTGTAGTTGTAAGCATTGATATGAAGGAATTTAAAGTTGCAGCAGGACCTGATATCATCTCGCGTGGTTTCGTTTATATGCGTGAAAGCAGCGATTTAATCAACGATGCTCAAACATTGATTACAACACATTTAGAAAAAGTAATGGAACGGAAAACAACACAATGGTCTGAAATTAAAAATGAGATTACAGACACATTAGCACCATTCCTATACGAAAAAACGAAACGTCGCCCAATGATTTTACCAATCATTATGGAAATATAAGAAAAAGGACAATGCCTTCATGGCATTGTCCTTTTCTCTTATCTTAAAAAGTGTTTAAAACGATCTACTTCGTCATCATGACCAATTACAATTAATATATCCCCCGCTTGAATATTTTCCGTAGCTCGAGGAGAGACGATAACTTCTTTACCACGTTTAATTGCTACAATATTCAATCCAAACTTCGCACGAATATCTAATTCAATTAAAGAGTGCCCATCAATTTTTTTATTTGCAATAATCTCTACAATACTATGCTCATCTGAAAGCTCAAGATAGTCTAATACGTTACTTGATGCAATATTATTAGCAATCCGTTTTCCCATATCACGCTCTGGATGTACAATGTGATCTGCACCTATCTTACTTAATACTTTTTCATGATAGTCATTTTGAGCTTTTACAGTAATATTTTTTACACCTAACTCTTTCAAAATTAACGTTGTTAAAATACTTGAATTTAAATTATCTCCAATAGCAACGACTACATGATCAAAATTACGAATACCGAGACTTTTCAATACCATCTCATCTGTTGAATCTGCAATTACAGCATGTGAAGCTATATTTGCAAACTCATTAATTTTATCCTCATCTGAATCAATTGCCATTACTTCCATACCTAATTGAGCTAGTTCTCGGCAAATACTTCCACCGAAACGCCCAAGCCCGATGACAGCAAATTCTTTTTCTTTCTCACTCACAGGAATTCCTCCAATAACTTCAAGTACTATGTATTTTCATTGTAACATACTTTATATACGTCACAAAAACGTGTAAATCATACTTATTTTTGTTTTTGTATATAAAAATATTGTTGTAAATAAAAGGCGATACCAACAAGTAACATACCAAATACAAATATATTTCCAAACGAACTAAATGTTTCAAAAACGAACAATAACGTTTCTTGGCCGAAAAAAGCAAATAGAAGCTGCGTAAAAGCAAATACAAGCGCCCATATGTAATGATGTTGATGGAATAAATAATGCGTTGCGCCTAAAAAAGCAATAAATGAAACGATGAAAATCCACCAATTTTCTAACAACAGTTGCCAATTAGAAAATTGGTATCCATTCACTAATATCGCAATAATCCCGATAACCGCCATTGTTGGCACACTCCAGAATAGTGCTCGCCCTCTAAAGAAGCGGGTACCTTGAACATCTCCTTTTTCATATGCAATGTATGTTAGTACTACTGTACTTATATACAAAACAGAAAGAATCGTTAAAACGATAATAAGCCAAAAGTGTAATTGATAATATTCATGCTCTATATTTGTCACGATTGCAGCTAGCATACACGGGATTAACATTCCCGTCCAACCATCTACTTTTCTTTCATTCCAAAAGACCGTATTACCAATTCGTATACCTAGCAGCATAAAAATAATGATACCTAGTACAAATAATGTAGTTTTATTCCCTACTAAACTCGTTGAGAAAGCAATTAATCCAATAAATAAAAAGAGCACAAACCCATTCATAATTTCTAGTACAGGTGATAAATATCTCTTCACCCATTTGTATGTTTCGTCATATTCATTATTATCTACTAGACGATAGGCATAAAAACTTATCCCAAAATAAACCGCCGCAATAATAACATACGCATATAAGACGAAACATAAAATCGCACTGCTAATTTGCACGTAATTCCCCACCCTTTTTTCTATGTTTCACATTGATTTTACACACTTTTCATACTAAAAGTAAACATATATAAGTTAGTCAAATAATTAATAATGAGCAGTGGCTAAAACCCCCTGCTCATTATTAAAACAGTACAATTAACTTTAATTCTTTCATTTGTATGTAAATGTCTAAAATCAATCTATACGAGCGTTACTTACACCTCAGAACAAAAAGTTTTTTGGAACCTTCAAGAGAGCGGAAGTTTTATTTTCTATTTCCTTTCCACTTTACATATTGGCTTAAAAATGTAATTGCCTTTTCAATCACTTCTTCGTCTGGTTTTAATTTCGCATGATGTAAACCATATTCTGAATTTACTCCAAGCCAAAACATAAATCCAGGGATTTCTCGAAGCATATAACCAAAATCTTCACCTGTCATTGCCTCAGTACATGTAATAACATTCATATCAGTTTGTTTATGTACAAATTGCATAAACTCTCTCGTTAACTCTTCGTGGTTATATACTTGATGATACATTGCTCCGTAATCTATAATCGCCTCACACTGGAAAGAAGCTTCGATACCTGCAACAATTGCCTCAATTCTGCTTTTCACACGCTTCATTGATTCCACTGATAATGTTCGAATCGTTCCTTCTAAACGAGATTTTTCTGCGATAATATTTTGAACTGTACCACCTGTTATTTTTCCAATTGTAATTACCGCACTGTCAAGAGGATTCACATTACGACTAATAACGGATTGAAGTTGTGTAACAAGGTGACTGGCTGCAACAATCATATCATTCGCAGTATGTGGATAAGCCGCATGTCCACCTTTTCCTTTTAAATCAACATATAATTCTGATGTATTCGCAAATAACAGACCTTCTTTTGTCGCAATTGTTCCTACAGCGTATTCTGGTGCAATATGAAGACCAAGAATTATATTAGGCTTCCATCCTTTTAGCTCTTCACTTTCTAACATAGGAAGAGCGCCACCTGGACCTTCTTCTGCCGGCTGGAATAGAAACACAAGGTCATCATCTATTCTTTCACTCACAGCTGCTGTTAGGAGGCCTAGACCAATTGTTGTATGCAAATCATGTCCACATGCATGCATCATTCCTTCATGTACAGAAGCAAATTCGTATCCAGTTTCCTCTGTTATTGGCAAACCATCTATATCTGCACGATAACCTATTATTTTCTCTGGGCTTTTCCCATTTACTTTAACAATTACACCTGTTTTCCATGTTCTCACTTCCAAATATTCGTTAGGAAGTGTTTCTATATACTCTAAAATGTACTGTTGTGTTTTCCACTCTTTAAATCCAATTTCCGGGATTTTGTGTAAATCTCTACGAACTTGGACAAATTTGCTTACTGTCATTTTTGCACCTCTATCTATAAAAAGCGTAAGAGCCTATTTATGCTCTTACGCTTTTTGTTTTTTATTTCTCTGGGTTTAATTGACGAAGCTCTTGTTTGATTTCAGTTTTCGCTTTTGTCTTCTCATCAATTTCTTTAATTACACGTGCTGGAGTTCCCGCAACAACTGTATATGGAGGCACATCTTCTGTTACAACAGCTCCTGCTGCTACAACTGCACCTTTACCTACTGTAACGCCCTCTAAAACAACTACATTTGCACCAATTACAACATCGTCTTCAACGATAACTGGTTTTGCAGAAGGTGGCTCAATAACACCCGCAAGTACAGCACCTGCACCTACATGACAGTTTTTGCCAACCGTTGCACGTCCACCAAGCACTGCGTTCATGTCGATCATAGTACCTTCGCCAATTACAGCACCGATGTTAATTGTTGCATTCATCATGATAACAGCGTTGTCACCAATTTCAACGTGGTCACGAATAATTGCGCCTGGCTCAATACGAGCTTTAATACCTTTTAAATCAAGCATTGGGATTGCAGAATTACGACGATCGTTCTCAACTACATAGTCAACAATGTGCTTGCTATTTTCATCAAGAATTGTCTTAATTTCAGACCATTCTCCGAATACTACACCAGATTTTTTATTTACAAATGCTTGTACTGTTTCAGGGAACGTTACTTCTTTTAAATCCCCTTTTATGTATACCTTTACAGGAGTTTTCTTTTCACTTTTTTGAATAAACGAAATAATTTCGTTAGCGTCCATCATTTTCATTCTTGTTGCCTCCTAAATCCATTTATATTGTTACTCTACCAAACGATAGAGCGAGTAGCAAGACAATAATCTTATTTTTCCCTTTGAATTTCTTCTATAATTTCTAAAAACGCTTGTACTTGCTTCAATTGTCTTGCTGATTCACTCGTTAACAACCATGTTTCTCTCGTTAATTGAACAGGTGTTTTATACATATTTTCCTGCACTTCTTTTAATACTGTAGAAGGCAATAATGCATAACCTATACCATTTAGAACAAGTTGTTTGCACGTCTCAATTTGATCAACTACAATTGTTCGCTTAGGTGGGTTAGAGAATAACCCATACCACCAATTTTGTATTTGACCATAATAAGTCGAATCACTTTTAAATTGAATAAATGGTCTATTTGTTTCTTTTAACATCGAAATATCTTTTATTTCTTTATCGACTAAATATAATTCATCTTCAAATAATTGTTGCTTTTGTCCTTTATATTCCTGTGATCCCCTTAATATAGCTACATGAACATCGCCCTCATAAAATTGCTTTTGCACTTCACTACTCCAGCCAGTAAACAGCGATATCTTCACAGAAGGATACTTTTGTACAAACTTTTTCAACACAGGAGGGAGCCAATATTGACCAATAACCGATGCAACAGCTATTTTTAACGTTCCATATGTTTCCGTTCTAAAAACTGCCAGTTCGCTCTTAATATTCTCTTCTCTTTGTAACATTTCTTTTGCATAATTTGCGACTTTTTCCCCTTCAGGTGTAATTGTCAATCCTTTTTGTGAACGAATAAAAAATTTCATTCCCCATTGTTTCTCCATAGATTGTAATCGTTGACTAAGCGCAGGTTGGGAAACAAATAAACGTTCCGCCGCTTTTCTCATATTTGATTCCTGGGCTAACACAACCATCATTTGAAAATCATCAATTTGCAACTTTCTCCCTCTTTCCTTAGCTTCCATACACCTTATTTCAATAAGCTTTTCATCCTGAATTTAACTGAATACTTTTATACAAAAAATACAATTTTTCAGTTCGAACTTTCCTTATGTTTTATGTCTTTTTAAATATAATACATACACAACTGATATGCACGAAAAAAAGTGACTTCTCCGTTTCTATGAAGTCACTTTCCTCCTATTGTCTATCGATTATGCTGCCGTACTTTTTTATTCAATAATTTTAAAATAGCTCTACGTGTTAAAATCCCCTCGAAATACCCTTCTTCATTTACAGCACAAATAAAAGGATGATCAATTGTCATTTCTAAAGCTTTTGCAAATGAATCTTCTAACTTAAGAACCGGAATATCTTCCTTCATCACTTGTTCTACTTTCATATCATCAAGTCTTTCAAACTCAATGCGCTCTAACCCTAACATACCATCTAAAATCATAGCAGTACTAATCAACCCATGTAATTTATACATTGGGTCTAAAACAGGTATTGCCGAATATCCAGATTTCACAAGAACGAGTAAAGCATGCTCTAATCCATTCCCAATTTGGACATGTGCTACTTTTTCTGATGAAATCATTAAATCTTTCACAAGAATTTGCTGAAACTCGTCTTTTGGAATACTAATCATGTTACATCCCCCATTTTCCCTTTTTCCTGCTTATATTCACCGATTCTATCCTTATTTTATGACAGCGTTTTCATATTATTATTTTGTCCTAACTTTATTTCAATAAAAATACAATTACACAGCTATTTTAGCATACAACACAAAAAAAAGACTACCATTACGGTAGCACTTAATACCCTTTATTTTTTAATCTGTAAAATAGCCTTGTGATTTTTTTATATTGCGTCACATCTGTCTGTTTCAAACCATTCTCAATATCTGTAAGTTCTACAGCTAAAATTTCACTCGCATAATTTTGTTGAAATAAAATATCTAGTAACAAACTTTCTTCTTCTTTCGTTAAAACAAATTCCCTTTGCATATACCCCTCTCCTTATAATCCCATCGTTACTCTCATTATATAAAATTTCCAACTTATTTAGTAGATGTAATATTCAGTTTTTAATAAAAACATGTAACAATTGTAACCTTATAAAAATTATTTCGTATATCGATTTGCATAGCTAAATGCCGCATAAGCATCCGGCTTAATTTTTGCAGTTAATCCCATCGCTTGAATTTTCGCTGTCATATCTAAAATAAATTCTTTTGTTAAACCATCATTCCCTATGTCCAAATGAATTTCCATTATGAACCCAGCCCCATCTTGAGCATATGGATGCAATAAATCCCATATGGTTTGTATATGGTTAGGAGTAAATAGGCAAGCGATTTCTTGACTAAACTGTGTTTCTAAATATATTTTCTCCCGTAATGTTGCCGGCTTATCTTTTACTGACCTATGGTGTAAACATCCCCAAGCCCCTTTTCCAACACGGTGAATATGGATTGCCGTAATAAATCTCGTATCTTTTTGATGTGCTTGTGAGTCTGTCCCAATAGATAATCGATATAAATTTCGTGGATCCTTTTCAATGAAACTACAAATGCGGTTAAAGACCGTATCAAAATTCAAATGTCTCTCTGAAACATTATAGAATTTATGCCCACCGTCCACATAGTCACGTCCTTTCCATTAGACAGACTTTTCGTATTCTCATTGTATGGGACAAAAACAAAAATTATAACTTACTATCCTTTATTCGTCTCAATATTTCGCATTACAAAATGACAAACTTGGCAAGTATAAATTACATTTTGATTCGATTGAGCCGTTAATACATGAATAATCTCTGCAGAATTGTGGCAATTAGGACAGATCACAACTGGTAAACGTTCCACATAACACACCTCCTATTTATTTTTATCACGCTATTTTCGAGCAGTAAAACTCCTGATTGATGTAGTCCAATCATCAGTCGATAATAAGCACTTCCACTGATTAAAGTCTTACTTTATTACCATTGTAGGAAAAACGAAAAATTCCTATACATATATACTGGAAAGTAAAAGAACTAAAAAGGTACTGCCATAGGCAGTACCTTTTTTTATATGTATCAAGAAATGATATCGTAAATCTCAATTGCAACCATATCGATATTATCGAATTGATACACTTGAGGTTTTTCACCTTGTTGATACACTTCTAATTCATACATTTCACTTTTATCGAAAAATTTCACGCTACATTTGCGCTCACCGTTCACTTCAAAATAGCGTTGTGCTACTTCACCGCTTACAGCTTGTTCTTGTAGACTAACAAGTCGTGTTAAAATTCCTTGGAGTAGAGACATGAAATCTCTCCTTTCTCTAATCTTCCTACCAATAGGTTTTACAGCTATACTCATTCTATCCGTCATAACAGAAAAAATGTTCCACAGTCTAGGATAAAGGTTATTGGCCAGAAACTCAACTAAAAATTTGTCGAAATGCAAAGGAAAACACAGAAAGAACATCTTTTTCCTTCTTTATTGCGATTTCCATACTGGAATAATATAATAAAAAACAGAAAAAAGGAGGAATTACAATGAAAAAAATTGAGGTTTACACACAACCTGATTGTCCGCCATGTGTCATTGTGAAAGAATTTTTAAAGCATAATAACGTTTCATATGAAGAATTTGACGTAAAAAAAGACGCTGCTGCTCGCGATCGCCTTTTATACGACTATGATTCCTATTCAACTCCAACAGTTGTAATCGACGGTGAAGTGGTTACAGGTTTTCAAATCGAAAAATTACAACAGCTACTCAATATAGAATAGGAATAGGTAAATACCTATTCCTATTTTTATCTCGTTATTTATGGGCAGTAAAACTCCCGATTGATGAAAGCTAATAATCAGTGGGATATAAAGCCCCCACTGATTAAAGTTGCACTTTATAATTGTTGTAACCTTTTTATTTCAGTTAAAAGTTCTTGGCTTTCATGATACCCTGCTAATTTCCATTTATCTTGATCCCTTTTCAATGTTACAATTTGATATTGTCCACTTTTCGCCCGCTCATATACATATAAATTTTTATGCTCTTCATCATACGCCATTTTCGTTTCCGAATTAAAAGAAAACGGTGCTTCTTTTGCTGGAAGTAAATATTCACCACTTTGTTTATCACTTCTACTATTTTCATCTGTAAATACTTGAAGGAAATTATCTGTAAAATACGGTGATAACGTCTCTATCATCTTATTCATCGGCAAATGCTTCCCGCGAATTGAAAATTGGGTTTCATAGCCTTTTTGTATCGTTGTAAACACGTCTTTCCGATCGACTTTCAATTCCTCTTTTCCTAAAACAGTTGTAACACTATAACCAACTAGAAAGGCAACACATACAAATAGAACAAGCCATATTCCATATTTCCTCATTTTTCCACCTTCCTTTTAAAAGAACTTGTCTTTGTAGTATTCATTGTAACAATGATTATGCAAAGAAAGGGATGGTTTCGTTCGTAAAATCTTTACAACGATAGACAACATTTTCATCACCATTTTCACTATTACCAATTTCTGATAAAAACAAACAAAAAAATGCACGAATCTCTTCGTGCATTAAAATAAAACATCTTCTTCATATAAATATTCATAAGATAAATCTATAAATAAAAAGTTTTCATCATCAATCGGGAAAGAAAATGTTCGTACCATTTCACCAGTTTCAATATCGGCATATAAATCTGAAAGTCTCGCCTTATTTTCAAAACGCATTTTCATAATATTCTCAAGAAAATACGGGCGCCAACTCCAGTTCTTCATATAATACTCCGGCATCACAATCCATTCCCCATCTTTTTTCATAACATTACCTGATTGTTGAAAACCATCTTCATTGCAAATAAATATGCGAAAACTACATTGTGATATACTTTGGCTAAATTGTAATAACCAATCATTTATATCTTCATTCTTTTTTTGTTTTGACAGAACATCACCAATTCGATCACGTAACATCTCTGTTAAATGATAAATTTTTTGCAACTTCTTTTTCTCATGCTGAATAAATTGATGACATTCATTACCAAGTCTCTCTTTTAAAACATTCGTTTCAATAAAATCAGGTAAACATTCTTTTAAATAATTACCTTGATAGTATCTACCACCGTTTTTCCAAGCATATTGTAGTTGATAAAAAGCATCAATTTCTTCATATAACAACGTTGCACCAATTCTTCTTGCAAGTAAAGATAAGGAATATAAAATATCTTGATAAGATTGTATAAGTGCAGTTTGCCTTAAGTTTGTTAAATCTACTTTTAAAATATCAGGTGCTAACACGCTAATACGTTCTAAATTACTTGTACCCGTTCCAACTTTATTAATCGAAATCTGAATACCATATGTACGATAATACATAAGCAAATGATTAAATTGCTCAATATCTTCTTTACATTCATGCTCTGTTATCTCTAAAACAATGTGGTTCAAATTTAAACCTTGTTTTTCATACATCAATAAAAGTTGAAGTAAACTTTCATCTTCGTCATTCATTAATACGTTAGCATTTCGATGTATAAATAATAACAATTTTTGATTGCTTTCTAAATAACGGTTTAAAGCTTTTTCTACTATAATATTATCCGCTTCCAGTTGAAACTCACTTGGAATAGAATCATCATGAAAGAACGAAGCTAAACTTTGTATGCCCTCTTCTGTTTGAATACGTCCTACTACTTCATATCCAATTACTGTATGTTCATCAGCACTAAAAATAGCTTGATAATAAGGAAGGACTTTATCCAAGTTACTCATTACATCTAATGCATCTATCAACGTGCTTCCCTCCCTTTACTTTTCAAAAATTATAACACGATATTTACGGAAAAATAATAAAAAATCCCTTCAGTTTTCCTGAAGGGATTAGAGGGGTAAAATGCTAAGGGGAATTAGCAATTCTACTATGAAGAAAAAAGAGGTCTTAAATATACCGTATATATGACCTCTTGTAAATACCTTTCTTTCACATGTCACAATTCCGTCACATTTTACCACAAAAAAATGAATCAAACATTCATTTGGTCATCCCTCTTAAAATGGATATTGATGCAAGTGTTGTCCTCCATCCATTGTCATGCATGTTCCATTTATGTATGCAGCTTCATCTGAACATATATAATAAGCTAGACCCGCAATTTCTTCTGGCGTACCTAGTCTTCCAAGTGGCACACTTTGTAGTGTACGCTTAGCCATTTCTTCTGAAATCCATAATTTATCGGCACCGCCCGTACGTTCAATCGGCCCTGGTGCGATAGCGTTAACTCGTATTCCATATTTACGTCCCCACTCAACAGCAAGCGTTTTAGTCATTGCTAATACGCCAGCTTTTGCTGCAGCCGAATGAATAACTCCTGGACCTGCATCCCATGCATATGTCGCTACCATATTAATGATATTTCCTTTTATACCTTTCTCAATCCAATACTTCCCGACAGCTTGACTGCAATAAAATGTACCATTTAACACAATATTAATGACCGAATTCCAGCCATTCACAGATAAATCTTCTGCTGGACAAATAAAGTTGCCAGCTGCATTATTTATTAAAATATCAATTCGTCCGAACTTTTCATCAATATGTTCAATCATTTTCTGAATATCTTCAGTATTTCGTACATCCATTTGTACAGGCAATATTTGCCCTGGAAACTGTTCAATCTCTAACTTTGTTTCCTCCAGTTTTTCTTTTGTACGCCCTGTAATAACAACTCGTGCCCCTTCTTTTGCAAAACGAGTTGCCATTCCTTTTCCCATTCCACTCGATCCACCTGTTATAATTACTACCTTCTCTTTCATATATATCCCTCCCAAAAATGAATACACATTCATTTTATCATTTTATTTGATAGAAATCTTTATATTTTTAAACTTTTCTGATATTTTAACTTAAAGAGACTTCTTTTCATTCATTTTTCCGTAAGCTATACTACTTCTTTATTATTTTAAATATATTAAAAAAAACTGAAAGGAGATTTGAGTAGCCTGTATATGGAACGAAAACACATGATATAAATCAAATAGGTATACTCATACTTTTATGAAGCAAATTACACGAAGAAATTTTTTGAAAAATGGAATACGCACTTGTCTATATTCATTTATAACCACTAGTATCGGTTACTATTACGCTAAATACATAGAGCCGCATATGATCTCTTTTACAGAGCACACACTAAAATCACAGCTCATACCAAAAAGTTTTCATGGTATGAAGATTCTTCAATTTAGCGATTTACATCTCGGATACTATTTCTCGCTCCAACATTTATCTCAAATCATTTCTAAGATTAATGCTGCAAACCCAGATATTGTCCTTTTTACTGGTGATCTCATTGATAATTACCAAACATATACTGATACTCCTTTCGTTGCATCCATTTTAAAGAATATACAAGCACCCTTCGGTAAATTTGCTATTTATGGTAACCATGATCACGGCGGATATGGAACTGAATACTATGATCACATCATGCGTGAATCTGGATTTGAACTATTACAAAATAGCGAAAAACGAATTCGTCTACTGGATAATAGTGAAATTTCTATTTTCGGACTCGATGATATACTACTTGGCAAACCAAAAATAGCGGAAACACTACAACAAGCGCGGCAAAATACTTATAACATTGTTCTTGTTCACGAGCCAGATATTGCGCCACAAATTGCTACATATCCAATCAACTTGCAACTTTCTGGTCATAGCCACGGCGGACAAGTAAAAATCCCTTTTTTAGGTGCTATCGTTACCCCATCACTTGCCAAACACTACATTGAAGGCTTCTATTCCATTCAAGACTTATCTCTCTATGTCAATCGCGGACTTGGAAGAACACGTGTCCCATTCCGGTTTATGTCAAAACCTGAAATTACACTCTTCACCCTACAACATTCGTAATAATTCGCCTATTTTCTTACATATCCTTTCTTGTACGCGCTCATCCACGTTTCGTTTACCATATGATAAAAGTGAGTCCAATAAAGGAGGTTTGTTCATGTATCCATATTATCAACCAATCCCAGTTCGTTCAGCACCTATTGGCCCAGTAGGCGACTCACGATTCTTTCCGTTTTTTGGCGTTCCATTTCTAGCTGGAATTGCTGGTGGATTGCTCGGCGGAGCATTAGCTTTCGGCCCTAGACCATTTTATCCACCTTATCCACCACCTTACCCGCCACCAGCACCTTATCCTTGTTATGGTGGACCTTGTCAACAACCATACTATTATTAATGTATGCCAACAATTCTACCAACGCTATTCTCTCTATTAGACAATCGATTAATATGCTTACAATAAAAACTATTCTCTCTACACATTCTTCTATTTTGAGAACGTATAATAAGTAGAGAACAAAGTAAAAAACCTCTATTAATAAGAGTGTTTTTACTTTGTTCTTGCTATTCAGCATCTGTATTTTGATACGCCATCTTAAACAACTTCACTTGGCTATCAATCTCCTCTGCACTACTATTAATAACATAATAGTAGTCACCGTCTTTATTTTGTTCGCGTGTTTTCACATTATCTGCTAAAGTAAGCTGTAAAATCGCCTTTATTCTTGCTTTCATTTCAATATCTAGAATTGGGAAGGATATTTCTACTCGTTTCTCCATATTTCGCGTCATCCAATCAGCTGAAGATAAATATATTTTCTCCTCTCCATTATGATGGAAATAATAAATACGGCTATGTTCTAGATATCTTCCTACAACACTAACTACACGAATATTTTCACTTACATTTGGAATACCAGGTCTTAAACAACATGTTCCTCGAACGATGAGCTCTACCTTTACTCCCGCTTGTGATGCTTCATACATTTTTTTTATTAATGGTTTATCCGTTAGTGAATTCATCTTAGCGATAATATAGCCATTTCCATATTGCCTATGATAACGAATTTCTTCATCTATTAAATCCATAAATTGCTCTCTTATATCAAATGGTGCAACTGATAAATGGTGAAAATGCGGTTTCGTTGTATAACCACTTAAATAATTAAAGAAATTTGTTGCATCGACCCCAAAGTCTTTTCGTGATGTAATATAGCCAAAATCGGTATATAACTTTGCTGTTGCATCATTATAATTTCCGGTTCCAAGATGTACGAATCTTTCGATTTTTCCGTTTTTTCTTCTTACAACTAGCGTAATTTTACTATGCGTTTTCAAGTGACTTACACCGTAAATAACGTGACACCCAGCCTGTTCTAATTCTTTAGCCCAATGAACATTATTCTCTTCATCAAACCTTGCTTTTAACTCCACCAACACTGTGACTTGTTTTCCTTTTTCAGCTGCTACTTTTAGTGCCTGAATAATCGGAGAATCACCACTTACTCGATATAATGTTTGTTTAATCGCAAGTACATTCGGATCGTCTGCCGCATCACGGACAAAATCAACTACTGGCTGAAACGATTCAAAAGGATGATGTAATAAAATATCATGCTCAATCGCCTTTTCAAATACATCTTCCTCATCACCTAAGTCTTGAGGTGGTTGCGGAATAAGGGCTGGATAAATGAGATGTTCATATAATGGTGCTAATTTTTTATATAAAGAGAATAAACATGTTAAATCTAACGGTCCATCCATTATATATACATCTTCATCTTTTACTTCCAACACCTCGTATAATAATGTTAATACTCTTTCATCAATGTGTTCTTTGCCAACTTCTAAACGTACAGCAGCTCCCCACTTACGCTTTTTCAACTCTTTTTCAATTACCTTTAATAAATCCCTCGCACCCTCTTCATGAATTGTTAAATCCGCATTACGTGTAATACGGAAACGAGTAACAGATGATACTTTATATCCTGTGAATAATTTATGAGTAAAACTACTAATTACGTCTTCTAATAAAATAAATTTATGCTTTTGCCCTTCACTCGGTAAAAATATGAAGCGTTCAAGTAATGAAGGAACTTGCACAATTCCTAACTTCGTACGGTTTTCTTCCTCCACTTGCTTCTCATCATATAAAAGAGTAGCTAAGTTCAAACTTTTATTTAATAACATCGGAAATGGACGGTATGCATCGATAGCTACAGGCGTTAAAACCGGAAAAATTTGCTCATCAAAATAATCTTCTATAAATTCTCTCTGTTCTTTCGTCAAATCATGGAATGTTAAACGCTCAATCCCCTCTAATTCAAGCGCTGGCAATACGTAATTTTTAAACGTATCATATTGTACGGTCATTAATTCATGGGCTTTTATCTCAATTTTATTTAATTGTTTTTTTGGTGTTAAGCCAGCTTTATTTTCTGGTTGATTAAACCCAGCACTCACTTGATCTTTCAAACCCGCTACACGTACCATAAAGAATTCATCTAAATTCGAGCTAAAAATACTAATAAACTTTAATCTTTCCAAGAGTGGATTATTTTCATCTTGCGCTTCTTGTAGTACACGTTCATTAAATGCTAACCAACTTAGCTCTCGGTTATTATAATATGCTGTATCATTTAAATTTACGATGTTCCCCTTCAACAATTCCATTCTCTTCACACTTCCCCTTGAAACTTTTTTACTATAATTTAGTTACTTTTATTTTAGCAAATTACAATATTATAAAGTGTAAATTTTTTGTAAAGACATCCGTACAACCTAACATTTTCATTCAAATGACAAGTTAATATTCGTTTTTAACACTCTTTCTAGCTGCTTTTTTTGTTTTTCAGCTTGTACTTTTTCTGCTAATGCCGATTGCTCACATAAAATTCTAAACGTTAATCCTTCTTTATTTTCTGTTATGGATATCGTATCGACAAGCGATCTTTGTCTTACATTTAAAGCAGCTGAAAATTGTAAAACAGCCCCTAATAGGCGGATTTTTTTTTGTTCGCTTTTATCAAACCAACCTTCAAATGGAGATAAATGTTGTTTAAATAGCATTTTTGATTTATAAGATGCAATAAGCGCTAACCTCACTCGATCTTTATGCATCATGCCATCAATTGTTTTATTCGCCAATAAATAAAACGTGTGTAAACGACTCGCTTCTTCGTCTATATATTTTCCAATGTTAAATACTTTCGCTGCTTGATGGAATGCTTCCCAGTCTTTTATCGAAACAGAAATCAGTCCCATTTCTTCGAGTTGTTTACAAATCAATCTTCCATGTTTAATAAGTTGAATGACAAATTCCATATCCATTTCATATTCGTGTGATAACAAATGTAAGCTTTCTTCAACTACATTCGGATAATATGAAATCCCTAAATCTTTCGTCAACTCTTCATAGAAAACACCTTCTCTTAATCCTTTTTTGCTTAATACAAATGCCGTTGCTTCTATAATATTTACAAGTTTATGAAATACTTCAACCGCTGGAATAATTGTATCAGCTCGATCTTTTGCCAATCCTTCCATTTTCTGAAGTTCGATAAACGATTGTTTTTCTAATGTACCTTTTACATTTTCAATATCTTCTTCTTTCATTTTGTATAAATGTACTCCCGCTATAGGATAGTTTATTAAATTTTGGTGGATTTTTGCTAAGTTTCTCGCACTACCACCAATTGCAATAAGAGGCAATTTCTTATCAATTAACCATGGTAACGTTCGAAATTGACACTCTAAATACTCTCGAATTTCCTCTAATTCATCTTTAGTAGGAATATCACCTTTAATAAATAGATGTTTTAAAGAAAGCGCACCAAAAGGAAAACTATGGTACTCTAAAATCTCTCTATTTTTAATATATGTAACTTCCGTACTTCCGCCACCAATATCTACTGTTATTCCTTCCGAAAACGAAGTAGAATTCATAACTGCTAAATAGCCGTAACGTGCTTCCTCATATTCTGATAACACTCTAAGAGTAAAGTCTGTTTGTCCTTCAACAAGTTTTTTAATCTCCTCTTGATTCTCAGCCTGTCTAATTGTTGCCGTTGCAACACAAAGTACATGATGCAGCTGATGGAATTTTGTACTTTCTTGAAATTGAAATAATGTTTGTAACAATACTTCCTTACCTTCTTCATTCAAAACACCATCGATTAAATAATTTCTTAACCGAGCAACCACTTTCGTATTTTCAATTTCTTTATAAAAACCTCCATTTTGCTTTTCATAAATAACTAAACGCATTGTATTAGATCCAATATCTATAATGGCATATTGTTGTTTTAATAGTTCTTTCAAACTTCTCACTCTTTCATTATCAAATTTCAAAACACATTCTATTACTATTATACAAAATAGTTGTTTTTTGTAACAATATTGCTTTAATATTGAAAATGTATACAATCACTTTTTGCATATAATAAAAACCTCTTTTATTTATGTTATAATAATGAAAAATTGAAAGGAGATTCAATATGAAACCTTCACAACCACAATCTCAATTACAAAACCAACATCCTATTAATCGACTAGCTCAATCTATTTTCGTTGTGAATCGTCATGCCAAAGCTGCAACTAACCCTAAATATTTATACTGGTTAAAAAAGACAGCTTTAGAGCGTTTAATCGCCGAAAAAAAAGCAATTAAAGAAGGATTACATTTCTCTAGAAATCCACGTTTTAGCCAACAACAATCTGATGTTCTTATACGGTTAGGCGATTATTATTTCCACATCCCTCCTACGAAAGAAGATTTTCGAAACCTACCACATCTTGGTCATCTTGAATCCTCCTACCGAAACCCGAAAACAACCTTGTCTTTAACAGTTTCCAAAAAAACACTTCAAGATTATATTGGTCCTGAAGCACTGAAACAAGAAAAAAAATTAAGTGAACCTGTTCCATGGTATAGCCGCACTTATACAAAAAAATAAAACAGTTTGGCCTATGTTAGGCCAAACTGTTTTATTTTTTCTCTTCTTTAATTTTAATATTGGCTTGCTTGTAAAATGCAACTTTTTCTGTATTATAAGATTTCGTGAATTCATTAAACTTATCTTTTTCTGACTCAATATCCTTATACGATTGATTTACTACTTTAACTTTCTCACTAATATCTTTTAATTTTGTACCTTTATCTTGTAACATTGTATATAATTCTTTTTCTTGTTTTAACGATTTATTATAGCTGTCATACATTTTGTTAAATGAATCATGTCGTTTCTCATATGTGCTTTTCACTTTATCCGCTTGCTCTTTCAATTTCTTATCTTCAATTTTCTTCACATATTTATCTGCTGATTTCACTTCTTCTTGCGCCTTATTTAAAGATTCTTTTTCTTTTTTAAGCACTTTTTCTCGTTCATCTGTATTTTTCACTGCTTGGTTCAGTTTTTCCTTAACAGTTTGATTATTATCTTTTCCTTCTTGAACAATCTGGTTATATAATTCTTGTCCCTCTTTTTCTAAAGTTTCAAGTTTCTTTGCATCTTCAAACATTGTTTTTTCTTGCTTGGCAGCATTTTCAAATGCTACATATAATTCCTCTTCTGGTTTTGGCCCAAAACAACCCGCTAATAAAACCATTGATAATGTGGCTACAATTGCTAATTTACTATATTTCAACATCTTTTCCTCCTACTTATAAACGATCCTTGTGTAAAAAAGCTATAAAAATCATATAATCCTTCTATACACTTCACACTCGTATCTTTTTTACGAAGATCATCAGTATTGTTTATCATGCTTGTACACATTTATTACTTGAAATTATTTTTCACGTTATTCTCTTTGAATTATGTAGCAGTTTCATGTCCATCTACTAAGTATATTTCACTTTGCACTTTTCATTCTCTACTCACACTATGTATTACCTTAAAATACAATGGAATTCACCAGAGCCATAATAATTAGAAGAACAACTATAATAATTCACCTGATAAAAGATGATTGTCGATCTCTCACATCTATCATTCCCTTTCCGCTTTCTATCAAATAATCTCTTTGTTCATTTTACACAGTACAAATACTACCTCGCAACAACTTACAAATATTCTTTTCCTTTCCTAAAAAGGAAAAGTGTAGAGCATGTTTTCCTCTACACTTTTAAAATGAAACACATTGTGCAAATGCATTGACACATCCATCATAATTATATGCCTATTTCATATATTTTTAAAGACTTTTATTACAATAAAAGTTGTTTTTGTAATAAAAGTCAAAAAAATGTTACAATCCGAATTTCTTCATATCATATTTCTTCAACTCAAAGTTTTACTCATTGTCTTTCAAATTTCTATACTGGTACAATTGATTCTGTGCCTTTCTTAACAATTCTTCAAAAGTTTTCCCTTCTACTGGATAACTAGCAGCCCCAAATAATAACGTCACACTTAATAAACCACTTTCTATTTCACTTTCAATATTTTTCATTAATCGTCGTGTTATTGTTGATTTTTCATGACCATTATCAATCGCTACAATAACATATTTATTTTCATCCCATTTTGTAACGACATCACCTTTTCGAATCGTCTTTACAATAGTAGACTCCACTCTCTGTACTAACGCTTCCAACTTTTTTTCTTGCACTGTTTCCTTTAATCCCTCCCATTCTTTAACGGAAAGAATGTACACTGTAATATTGCGAGAATCTCGTTCAGATAAAGCAGCTACTTTTTCAAAAAAATCAACAACAAAATCATTACTTGCCATTCCCCCTACTTCCATATTCATACGTCCGTTTTCTCTTTTATCATACCAATGGCCAAAGTAACAACTTAGCAACAGTTGCAAAATATAAATAATAAAGACAGTATAAAATGATCGCGAATCTAATTTTGCAATTACATCCTGAAGCGCAATCCATTCCGTAACAGCAACAGTATTCCCTAGTAATAATCCACTAATCTTCCCTTTATGTTTCATACTTCCTCTCCTTCCTATACCAATATATGTTTCTATAACAATAATGTTTTTCTACCAAATAAAAAATGTACATATTCTATGTACATTTCCGCTAGAGCTTGTATTCCTTTTTTATTCTATTTCATATATATACTATATATCGTTTATAGAAAGGAGTGACCTATATGCTACAAAAAGAAAATCTATCAGATGCTATACGTTTACTAGCTGGTTTTTTGTTATCATTAAAGCTACTATTTACCTCTTTCGGAATAAACTTTATTACGAACGATCAAATCGACGCTATTGTAAATGTTATTTCATTTCTATTCATTCTATATTTTGGTTATAAAAATAACTATGTAGGAAAAAAAGGAATCGAACAAAAGAAAATACTCAAGAAGCACAACCTCCATTAAAAAAGGAACCTTTCGCACAGGTTCCTTTTTATCATTGCCGCACCACAACTTCATTTGTTTGCAATGGGCCATATGAGACTGCTTTATGTTGAAATGTGTATGTAGCCTTAAACAATGCAGTTTTAACCGCTTTATCTTTATTTGCTTTTAATTTACAACTTAGTTCCACCTTCTCGTTCGGCAATAAATTATCGATTCTCCACCTTACAAGCTGGAATAAAAACTCGCTCATCCCCTTATTAACCTGCAGAGAATTCGGAATATACGAAAAGTAATCTCTAATCATATGACTTACAACGACTCGTGAAATCACTTCAATTCCTTTATTTTCAACTTCAATTCGCATAATAAGTATGTCGTTTACATCATAGATTAGTTCATATGAAAATTTTTCTTCATACATACTACGGATTTGTAATGTAACTGCTACATTAGGAAGTTCGCCTTCCTTTTTTGAGCCATCAATCCACAATACCGGCTGTAACGGTATTGTATCCCTTCCTTGATCCGAAATTCGCTTCCATATTTTCATAATATATATTCACCTCATTTCAGATGTACCATCCATACAATTCTATTCTTTCGCTTTACACAATAAACTACAAAAATGATGAACGCTTGTTACAAACGATATTTAATAGTTCCCTTCCTTTTATCCTATTCGACAATATAAAGAAAAAACCATTTTTCAACTGTTAACAGGAAGTATTCTTACTGAAATATTTTTTACAATTTACTTCATTGACTTTATAACAATATTCAGTATTGCTCACTCTTTTTCTTTCCATACAAAAGGATATTTTGGTGAAAGAAAAAGTTTGCCTTTTAGTCAAATTTGACTATAATATTCTTTATGGCATGTCAGTGCACTTATGTAAGAGAATTTAAGAGGAACTATGCTTTAGATTTTTATGCGTTGCATTTAAAACTTAATATAGTTTACTTATTATTAAAGGAGGGGCATATTTGGAAACTCAACTATCAAAAAAAGACTCCAACAATACAAAGTTTGTTGTTGCTGGTTTACTACTTGGTATTTTAATGGCAGCAATGGATAATACAATTGTTGCAACCGCAATGGCGACGATTGTCGGAGACTTAGGAGGATTTGACAAGTTTGTTTGGGTCACATCGGCATATATGGTAGCAACAATGGCAGGGATGCCTATTTTCGGAAAACTTTCTGATATGTACGGACGGAAACGTTTTTATATTGGTGGACTCATTCTTTTCTTATTCGGTTCTGCACTTTGCGGGACAGCATCTAGTATTGAACAATTAAGTATTTATAGAGCAATTCAAGGTATTGGTGGTGGCGCCCTTATGCCTATCGCCTTCACAATTATGTATGACATATTCCCGCCAGAAAAACGTGGGAAAATGACAGGGCTATTCGGTGCAGTTTTCGGGACATCAAGTGTATTTGGACCTTTATTAGGTGCCTATATTACGGACTATATAAGCTGGCATTGGGTCTTCTATATTAATATTCCATTAGGGCTTATCTCCTTCTTCTTCATTACTAAATACTACAGTGAATCTCTAGAATTTAGAAAACAAAAAATTGATTGGGCTGGTGCTATTACACTTGTCATTAGTATTATTTGCTTAATGTTCGCACTAGAACTTGGTGGTAAAACGTATGCATGGGGCTCTAATGTAATTATCGGTTTATTTGCAACTGTTGTTATTATGCTTATTATTTTCTTCTTCGTAGAACGAAAAGCAACTGAGCCTATCATTTCTTTCCATCTATTTAAAAAACCTTTATTTGCAGCTAGCCAAGGCGTTGCCTTTTTCTATGGTGCTGCTTTTATCATCTGTACAGTTTATATCCCAATCTTCGTTCAAGGTGTTCTCGGAGGTTCAGCCTCAAATGCTGGATTAATTTTAACACCAATGATGGTCGGCTCTGTAATCGGAAGTCAAACAGGTGGACAGTTAGCTTCACGAACAAGCTATCGTAACATTATGATGGTATCTGGCGTTTTCTTCGTTCTTGGTATTTATTTACTAAGCACCTTAACAATGGACACACCTCGTATGCTCGTAACGCTATTTATGGTCCTCGCTGGACTTGGGGTTGGTTTCTCATTCTCAGTTTTAAGTATGTCTTCTATCCATAAATTAGAAATGAGAGACCGTGGTTCTGCTACATCAACAAACTCATTCTTCCGTTCACTCGGTATGACTCTTGGTGTAACGATTTTCGGTACAATTCAAAATCATATTTTTATTAATAAATTAAACACTGTGTTCCCTCCTGAACTTGCAAAATTAGCTCCAAAAGGTGGAGACACAAGTTTCTTATTATCACCAGGTGCTACCGAGAAGATTCCAGCAGAAATATTAACTGGTATTAAAGAAGCTCTCGCTACATCTATTGCCAACACATTCTTCTGGGCACTGATCCCAGCTGTACTAAGTATTATTTGTATTTTACTTATGGGAAATGAACGCCTATTTACAGGACCGAAAGCGAAACAAAAGCAAAAACAAGTAAGTTAGTATAAAAAAAGGAACGGCATATCCCTTTATGAAAAAGGATATGCCGTTTATAATATGTATAAAATCAAACTTTAATTAGTAGGGATACAGTTTTTATGTACAGGAGTTGAGACAGAATGAGCATGAAATTAGTCATTCTCGGCTTGCTACTCGAAGGAGATAAACATCCATATGAAGTGCAGCACATAATGAAAGACAGACAGATGGATTATTATATTAAATATGCAAAAGGATCACTTTATTACGCCTTCGAGCAATTAGAAAAGCAAGGTGCAATTCGCATTACAACTATTGTTCGTGATACGAATAGACCAGATAAAACAATCTTTCATATAACAGAGGAAGGTAAACAACTATTTCACACGTTACTCTTAAAACAGTTCGAAGCAAAAAACCAAATATATAAACCAATTTATTCAGCACTTTCTTTCACTCATTTTGGTGATGATCAAGAATTGGTTCCAATTTTAGAAAAAAAGAAACATGATACCGTTCAATATTTACATAAAATGCAAACTATATATGATTGCAGTAAAGGAAAAATTCCACGTGCACAACTATATATTTTACAAAGTGTTATTGAGCATATTACCGTTGAATTACAATGGTTAAGCACCCTCCTTAACGATGCCATAGCAGGACGACTTTCAAAATTTGATGTAGATGAAAATTGAGCGAGTAAAGAAGACGTTCCCTCTTCTTTACTCGCTCAATTTTTCTATATTTTCACATTCCATTATATATCATTAATCTGAAAAACACCTAAATTATTCAGAATATTAAGAAATAAAACCTTTAGAATTTTCTTATTTTAAAACAGTAGACAAAATTCCAAAAATTGTGTTAGAATTTGTTTCAATATCATATCGCTTGTTAAATTCCTTTCAAAAGGAAAATAGGTACACGAAAATTTCGTTTCGTGTTTAAAAGGGAAGCTTGGTGAAACTCCAACACGGTCCCGCCACTGTAAATGCTGAGATTTCTTTGTTAGTGCCACTGTGAGAACGGGAAGGTGAAAGAAATTATATGAAGCATAAGTCAGGAGACCTGCCTGTTTTAACAACACTGATAGATTCACGGATGATGATGAGGTGTTAAAACAAAAAGGAAGGCTTATTTTCTATGTCTTTGTACTTTTTGTTATAAGTATTTCCTAGTAAACGGAAATGCTTACTTTCAATTAGGGAGGAATTTAAAATGGCAATTCAAACAAGTAACTTAGGTTATCCACGTATCGGACTACAACGAGAATGGAAAAAAACATTGGAAGCTTTTTGGTCCAATAAAATTGATGAAGAACAATTTTTAACAACGATGAAAGAAATTCGCCTTCAACACGTAAAAGTACAGCAAGAAAAAGGAATTGAACTCATTCCAGTCGGCGATTTTACATATTATGATCACGTTCTGGATACTGCTTATATGTTAGGTTTTATCCCGTCACGTTTTTCTGAGTTTACATCTTACCTTGATGTATATTTTGCAATGGCGCGTGGCTCTAAAGATCACGTAGCTTCCGAAATGACTAAATGGTTTAACACAAACTATCATTATATTGTTCCTGAATATGAAGAGGGATTACAAATCTCTTTAAAAGATAATCGTCCACTTCGCTTATACGAAGAGGCAAAACAAGAATTAGGCGTAGATGGAAAGCCTGTTATTTTAGGACCATATACTTTCTTAAAATTAGCAAAAGGCTATAAACAAGATCAATTTGCTACTATTTTAAAACAGTTAGTTACACCTTACGTACAACTACTTTCAGAACTACATGCGGCTGGTGCACAAATCATTCAAGTTGATGAACCGATTTTCGCTTCTTTAACTAAAGAAGAAATTCAGCATGCGAAAGAAATTTATGAAACTATTCGTAAAGAAGTTCCAAACGCGAATCTTCTTTTACAAACATATTTTGATAGTGTAGAAGAAAACTATGAAGAAATTATTACATTCCCTGTATCTAGTGTTGGTTTAGATTTCGTTCACGGTAAAGAAGGTAATTTAAATGCTATTGCGAAATACGGATTCCCAGCTGACAAAACTTTAGCAGTCGGTTGTATAGATGGCCGTAACATTTGGAGAGCGGACCTTGATGAAATTCTTACGTTATTTACAACGTTACAAAAACAAGTCCAAACAAAAGATTTCATCGTTCAGCCTTCTTGTAGTTTAATGCATTCACCAATTGATAAAACCGAAGAAACTCACTTATCGACTGAACTATTTGATGCGCTAGCATTTGCAAACCAAAAATTAGAAGAACTAGTTCTTATTCATTCTGCTTTGACTCAAGGTACAGAAAGCATTAGTAACGAACTTGAAACATATCGCAATGCGCACCATACAATACGTTCATCTGCTGCACGTAACCGAGAAGATGTCAAAGCAGCACGAACAGCACTAAAAGAAGAAGATTTTTCACGCCCTCTTCCATTTGAAAAACGATACGAATTACAACAAGTTGCTCTGCAGTTACCGTTGTTACCAACAACAACTATCGGTAGCTTCCCGCAAACAACTGAAGTTCGTCAAACGCGAAAAGAATGGCGTAACGGCGTTATCTCAAATGAACAATATGAGCAATTTATTGAAAAAGAAACAGAAAAATGGATTCGTTACCAAGAAGAAATCGGTCTTGATGTTCTTGTTCATGGTGAATTTGAAAGAACTGACATGGTCGAATACTTCGGTGAACGTCTTGCTGGTTTCTCCTTCACTAAAAACGGTTGGGTACAATCGTATGGTTCCCGTTGCGTGAAACCACCTGTTATTTATGGTGATGTTGCCTTTATAAATGGAATGACTATTAAAGAAACTGTATACGCACAAAGCTTAACAGAAAAAGTAGTAAAAGGTATGCTAACTGGACCTGTCACTATTTTAAATTGGTCATTCGTTCGAAATGATATTTCAAGAAAAGAAGTTTCCTATCAAATTGCATTAGCACTTCGTCATGAAATTGAATTACTTGAATCGTCTGGAATTAGAGTAATCCAAGTCGATGAGCCAGCGCTTCGTGAAGGAATGCCACTAAAAGAAAAAGATTGGGATGCATATATTACATGGGCAGTTCAATCCTTCCTTTTAGCAACATCTTCTGTAGCCAATGAAACGCAAATTCATACGCACATGTGTTACAGTAACTTCGAAGATATTGTAGATGCTATTCGTGCATTAGATGCGGATGTCATTTCTATCGAAACATCACGTAGTCACGGAGAATTTATTGATACATTAAAACATACAACATATGAAAAAGGGATCGGTCTAGGGGTATACGATATTCATAGCCCACGTGTACCGAGTAAAGATGAAATGTTTGAAATCGTAGAACAATCTTTACAAGTATGTGATCCTAAATATTTCTGGATTAATCCTGACTGTGGTTTAAAAACAAGAAAAACAGAAGAAGTTATTCCAGCTTTAGAACACATGGTGCAAGCAGCAAAAGATGCTCGTTCCCTTTTAAAAACAAATGCATAACAAAAATGGGTTATCCTTCCTTAGGATAACCCATTTTTTATTCTTTACTTTCAAAAAAGAATTCGTATTGTAGTTTATATAACTCATCATCCGTTGGTTCTTCAAGAGGAATTACCTGCAATACAACTGTATACTCACCATTTGGAATAGGAATTTGAAATTTATTTGAAAGAATACTCGTTACAACGATACATTCATTTTTAATTGTAAAAGGAACCGTAACTGTTCTAATTACTTCTTCTTTTTCAATATGTTTTCCACAAGTCACTTTTATTTCACAAGTATAATCAGAAAGTGCTTCAAAAATAACAGTTCCATCCGCCTTAGCATAACCTCTATCAAAATCTTCATCCGTCCAGTCTACGTAAGGCTGTTCACCGTCATAGTTCATCAACATTAATTGTGAATAAGAAATTGTTAACTCCATCGTTCCCCTTCTCCTTCATTATGAAATATGTAACACTACTTCACTTCAAATTTCACACGCGTACCATCTGGATATTTATCTAACTTATTTCCTACCCAAGAACCTGCTCCGCGATTATCCGCTGGACTTATATATTCAATATGCGCCCCTTTTCCGCCTTCTTTACACATCGCCATTGGCCATTCATCACGATCATAGCCTTTTTTTGATGGATATGGAGCTAACGATAATTTCCTTCTATCTCCAGCACCACCACGATCAATTGTACAAACTTCTGAATGTCCTTCTTTTATAGCATCCGTAATATGTTTCCCTGTCTCTGGATATCGCTCTTTCGGAAATTCTAGAACTTGATCATACGCATTCGTTTTTTTGATACTTGTTTCCTCTGGAACAAGTACTTCATACACCGCTACTACAATAGAAAGAATTGCAATAATTGAAATGATAATACCTTTTAATTGCTTCATGTATACCTCCATGATTCTACCAGTTTCTTTTCCTCCGTTATTATAACAAACTTCTCCTGTATATGTTTTCAGACATTATTTTAGCTCTTCTTCGCCATTCCGCCAAAAATCTCTCATTTTTCTTCATCTTTTCACTAATGCTGTAGAAAACTAATAACCTTCCGACATTCTTTTTCAAAGGAAGTCCTCATAAAAAGATTGAAATGATATATACGATACTTTTTGGGGAGGAAATAACATGGAAGCTATCTATAAAACAAAAGATGTCACGAATAAAACAGGCATCCCAAAACATATAGTCCGTAAATATAGTCAACTGTTAGAGGAACATGGGTATATCATTTCAAAAACAGCTGATGCTCGTATTTATAAACTGGATGATTTAAAACTATTGAAATCTATACATGAAAGAGCTGCTAAACTGCAAGAAGATATTTCAGAAACGATACCTATTATTTTAAAAGAAAAAGAGGCCCCGCCTGTACCCGCTATACAAGATAAGCAAGAAATACAAACGAAAGAAAAAGAAGATGGGCGTAACTTTGAGGAGTTCATGTTAAAACTCGAAATGCTCGCTCAATTAAATGAAGCAATTATTCATCAAAATTCTACTCTAATTACACAAAATCGTTTGAAAGATGAAAAATTAGATGAATTGATGCAACAAGTTTATGTAAAAGAAGGCTCTCAAGAAAAAATGCTACAAGAGTTAGTTGATCACGCCGCTCAAACAGATGCCTTGCAAAAAGAAAAGATGGACTTATTAATGAATCATATGTATAAACGAGAATCCAAGCAAGAAGAAAAAATGAATAAACTCGTTAATCAAATTTATCATAAAGACAGTAACCGTGATACACAACTTATGCAAGTTATTCGCGAAATTCAAGAAACAAAAAGAATGGTCGCCGCCTCAAAAGAACAAGGTTTCTTCCATTCATTTAAAAGTTTATTTAGCCGAACAAAACAAGAAAGAACAAACGAATAAACAATATACAATAAAAAGTTACCTTCCATCGGTAACTTTTATTCCTTACTTCTTACAGCTGGTAATATAATAATCGCTTCAGTACCTTTTCCGCTTTCGCTTTTATATTCCAGTGTACCATTATGCGCTTGTAAAATACTAAATGTCACCATAAGTCCTAATCCTGTCCCTTTTTCTTTTAAAGAATAATACGGTTGTCCAAGCCTTGCTAACTGTTCTTTTGTCATACCAACGCCACTATCTTTAACTCTTATTACGATTGTTTCGTCTTTTTGAACAGCCGTTACTTTTAAATATCCTTTATTTCCTTGAATTGCTTCAATACCATTTTTAACAACATTCATAATAGCTTGCTTCAATTTCGTCTTATCACCAATCGTATAAAGGCTCTCAGAAATCTCAACTTGCAAATATACACCTTGCATCGCTGCAAATGATGACATTAAAGTAGTCATTTCTATAAGTTGCGCGGATAAACAAATGTGTTCTTTTTTCTCAATTTGCGGTCTTGCTAAATTTAAATAATCTGAAATAATTTGTTCCGCCCGATCTAATTCAGCTAATACGAGACGCATATAGTCCTTATTCTTCATTTCTTCCGTACTTTCTAGCAATTGGATAAATCCACGAACAACAGTGAGCGGATTTCGAACCTCATGTGCAACACTTGCTGCTAATTCACTTACGATATTAAGTTTTTCTGATTTTTGCATCTCAGTACGTAGTAATGCGTTTTCATTTAAATATTCCGTTAAATACACCTGAAATACCATAGTCATAACCATAATAAGCGAGGCAAATATAAATCCGCTATATATTTGCGAAATATACGGTGTAAAACCTGTTTCTAACAGCACATTAATTATACCAAATACTAGAAAAACCAACACATAAAATGACGAAATCATAAATGCTAAAATTAGCTTCTTACCCCTTGAAAAAAGAGACCATTTCTTTGATAAGAACAATGGAACTATCAATAGAAATATTACTTCTACAACTGGAAGAATGCTCATTCCTTTTAGTGCCCATTCATATGTAACAAAAATAACTGCTGGGATTAAACCGACAATCCCACCATATAAAAAACCACTGACAATTGGGATTGGGTGAAAGTTATACCCGCAAACATTGTCAAAACAAATAGAATATGTCATGGAGAGAACGAGCGTAACGCTAGATAAAAACATAATAAAGTAACGATTCGGCTTCGGAGGCATTTCTTGATAGCGATTTAAACGAATCGCTTCATATAAAAATAATGGCAAAATAATGATGGCAATTTGGATCAATAAATCACGGATAAGCTCCATAGCCTCTCATCCCCTATATGTATTTTGATATGATTATATCATTTTATTAGTGTATTTGTTTTAAAATTTTGATTTTTCTTAACATATTTGTTAATTCTTTGTTAACAACACATATTAATTGTTACAGATTTTCGAAATGATTGTAAACCCTGTACCAAATTTCCTTCATGCAGTATACAATGAATACGGATTACAAAGAAAATATAAAAAATACTTCACTAGACGGACAACTATAGTAAAATACAGCATATAATCCATACTATCTATGTTTACAAATAAGTGATCATTACTTTAGTAGGAGGAAGATAAATATGGCAGGTACTACGCTTGTTTTAAAAGAAGAAAATTTGGTAGTTCTAGAAAATGTTGAAAAATCAGTGTATGAGGAATTACAGCATAAAACAGGAGAAGCAGATTGCACATGTGCTGTGAACGAATCAGTTGTTCACCTTGGCAAAGTATCCTCTGTACTTTGGAATGAAGATGAAATAGATTGGGAATACGGATACTAAAAAGCCGCTTATAGCGGCTTTTTTTCTGTTCTCTCTTTCTAAATTTCATATACAAAGCGCAATCATAGAAAGTATGATAAAATGAACTTAATTTTCAAACGGAAGAAAGGGAGATACAATGGAACAATTCATTAATCCTAGAGTAAAGGACATCCAAATTTCTGGAATCCGCCAATTCTCTAATATGATTCAAAACTATGATAATCTTATCTCTTTAACAATTGGGCAACCCGATTTCCCTACACCTTCTCTCGTAAAAGAAGCGGCAAAACGGGCCATTACAGAAAATTATACAAGCTACACACATAACGCTGGTTTACTAGAATTACGAAAGGCCGCTTGTAACTTTGTAAAAGATAACTACGATTTACATTATTCAGCTGAAAACGAAACCATCGTTACAATCGGTGCTAGTGAAGCAATTGACGTTGCATTCCGAACGATTTTAGAGCCCGGGACAGAAGTAATTTTGCCTGCTCCTATTTATCCAGGTTACGAGCCTATTATTCGACTATGCGGCGCAACGCCAATTTTTGTAGATGTTCGTGAAACTGGATTTCGTTTAACTGCTGCAGCACTAGAAAATGCTATTACAGAAAAAACGAGATGCGTCGTACTGCCATATCCTTCTAATCCAACTGGTGTAACTTTATCAAAAGAAGAATTAAAAGATATTGTATCAGTCTTAAAAGATAAAAATATTTTTGTTCTTTCAGATGAAATTTACAGCGAACTTGTATACGAAGAAAAACACACATCTATCGCCCATTTCCCAGAAATGCGTGAAAAGACGATCGTCATTAACGGTTTATCTAAATCACATTCTATGACTGGCTGGCGTGTTGGACTTTTATTCGCACCAAACTATTTAGCAGGACATATTTTAAAAGTTCATCAATACAATGTAACATGTGCTACTTCAATCGCCCAATATGCCGCAATCGAAGCATTAACTGCCGCTAAAGACGCACCGAAGATGATGCGCCACCAATACAAAAAACGCCGTGATTACGTATATAATAGACTCACTCAAATGGGGCTAACAGTTGAAAAACCAACAGGTGCATTTTACTTATTCCCATATGTTGGCCATTTAACATCTTCATCATTTGATTTTGCACTTGATCTAGTAAAAGAAGCTGGACTAGCCATCGTTCCTGGAACAGCATTTTCTGAGTATGGTGAAGGTTATCTTCGCCTTTCCTATGCATATAGTATCGAAACTTTAAAAGAAGGCTGTGATCGTTTAGAAGCCTTTCTACAAAAAAAAGCTAAGAGTTAAACTCCTAGCTTTTTTATGCATAATGATCACATGTTTGACGCTTCAATAATTTATGCGGAATAATGATACACTTGGCAGTAGATTCAGCATTCTCCACTTTATCAACTAAAGCTTTTGCTGCTTCATATCCTAACTGATATATATTCACATCAACTGTTGAAAGCGGCGGACTCGCAATTTCTGATAATAAAGCATTATTAAAGCTTACAATTGAAACGTCTTTCGGTACAACGAATCCTTTTTTAGAAAGCGCACTTAACACACCAAGTCCAATTAAATCATCCGTAGCTATAATTGCTGTCTGTGGTTGTTTTAGTCCCATTAACTCTTCAACAGCTTGTTGACCACTTTCCCTTGAAAAATCAAAATGTAAAATATACTCTTTCGGTAATACAATGTCTGCTAATTTTAAAGCATCACTCATACCTGCTAAACGATCTCTTGTTACAAGTAAATCTGAGCCACCACCAATGAACGCGACCTGTTTATGTCCTAGTGAAATTAAATATTCTGCCACTTCTCTTGCAGCTGTATAATTGTCATTATCTACATATGTGATTTCATCTTTTCGATCATATGGTTTTCCAATTAAAACAAACGGGAAGTTTTGGTCATGCAAGTATTGAATAATCCGATCGTTCTCTCTTGAATATAAAAGAATAATACCACCAATTTGACGCCCTTGTACCATTTTTACAACACCATTAAAAATTTCATCTTCCGTTTCACCTGTCGACATATAAAGTGCATACCCTTCCACATGTGCAAATGAACTAATTCCTCTTATAACTTCCGGGAAAAACGGATTTTGAAAAGCTTTACTTGCAGAGCTTGGCATAACAAGACCAAGTGTCTTCGTCGTTTGGTTCGCAAGGTTTCTTGCATTTAAATTTGGATGATATCCTAATTCACTCATTACTTTTCGAACACGGCGCTTTGTCTTTTCACTTATACTTGGATTATCAGCAATTACACGAGAAACAGTTGATGGTGCTACGTTCGCCTTCTTCGCCACATCTTTAATTGTAACTGTCATAAAAAATCCCCTCCTCTCACTTCTCTGCCATTTTTCATATATTTTATCTTGCACTCGTTGCAAGTCATAGGAGAAGTCATAAACTTTCATTTATTTATTTTATCTTGCAAAACTTATCATATTCTCCCTCTCCATGTATTGTAAGGGATATAGCTCTTTTTTCCTATACTATAATATACTATTTATTTCACTTATTTTCACATGTGATGTCAAATCTCTTTTCATCTCCCTATAAAGCTTTTTATAGGGAGATGAAAAGAAAAATGGGACGTAATGTCCCATTTTTCATCCTTTCGTACCTCCAGCTGTTAAACCAGAGATAAAGTATTTTTGTAGTGATAGGAATAAAATTGAAATTGGGATTGCAATTAATACTGAACCCGCTGCAAACGTCGTAAATTCATTACCAAATTTCTTCGCTACCATTTCATATAATCCAACTGCTAAAGTATAATTTTCTGGTGTGCGCAAAATGATACTCGCTAAAATGAAATCTGTAAATGGACCGATGAAAGTGAATAACGCTACAACCGCTACGATTGGCTTTGCAAGCGGCATAATGATTTGCCAAAAAATACGAAAATGCCCTGCTCCATCCATACGAGCTGACTCATCCAATTCTTTCGGAATCGTATCAAAATACCCTTTCATAAGCCATGTATTCATAGGGATTGCCCCGCCTACATAAATTAAAATTAATGCAAGGTGTGTATCAATTAATCCTGTTAACTGCGCTAATACGTATAGAGCGATTAACGCTGCAAAGTTCGGAATCATTTGCAGAATTAAAAATGTTAGTAAGCCATTTTTTCTTCCAACAAAACGGTATCTCGAAAATGCATAAGCAGTAAAACTAATTGCTAACACTGAGAAAATCATCGTTAAAACACTTACTTTTAATGTGTTTTTATACCATAGTAAGTAATTACTATTCTCTAGATCTAATAACTTACGATAATGATCTAACGTTGCATTTTGCGGAATAATACTTGATCCAGATAAACTATCACCCGGATTAAACGATGAGCCAATAATCCATAATAATGGATAGAAAATTATGGCACACATTACAAAAATAACGAAATAGCTTAATGAGAGACGTAACATCTTCTGTCTTTTAATATTCATTTACATCATATCCTCTTCTTGGAATGATTTTGTTCTCTTAAATTGCCATAACGCAACTGTAATAACGATTAACGATAAAATCATTGTAAGAGCTGCTGCTTTCCCGTACTGCGCTGAAGTCATCGTCAACTTATAAATCCATGAAATTAAAATATCTGTTCCACCTGCATCTTGTCCAGCTACAGCAGGTCCTCCGCCGTTAAATAGATAGATAATACTAAAGTTATTAAAGTTAAACGTATATTGCGTAATTAATATTGGTGCTGTTGCATATAAAACAAGTGGCAATGTAATTTTACGAAACTGTTGCCAAGCTGTCGCTCCATCTACTGTAGCCGCTTCATATAATTCTCCTGGAATCGATTGCAAAATACCTGTTGTCATTGCAAAGACGAATGGGAACCCAAGCCACGTTTGAATCATAATTAAAGCTATCTTCGCCCAAAATGGATCTGTCATCCAAGCTATCTTTTCAATTCCGAATAACGCCAATACTTGATTGTTAATTGCTCCAAACGTTTCATTAAACATACCAGAGAAAACAAGAATAGATACGAATGCTGGAACAGCCCACGGTAAAATGAAGATTGTTCGAATAATTGCCTTCCCTTTAATACCAGGCTGATTTACGATAATCGCTAAAAAAATACCGAGTGCAACTTGTAATGTCGTTGCAACGAATGTCCAAATGACCGTCCAAGAGAATACACTTAAAAATGTCTCTCTCCACATCGGTAGTGTGAAAATATCAATAAAGTTTTTAAAGCCCACCCAATCTACTAATTTAGCTGGAGGAGAATGATATAAATCATAGTTCGTAAATCCAATTAAAATTACGAAAATGATTGGAAATACAACAACAAAGATAAGTAGTAGAAAACCTGGCGAAACCATTAAATACGGAAAGCCTTGATCTAATAAATTACGGTATTGCTCTTTTACAGAGTTTAAAGGTGTTCCGATATCACGTTTCTTTCCATTTTGATACGCATCATATAAATTAAATGCATATATTCCGAGTCCAAACCCGATAACGATAAGTGCTAAGATCCCTTCCACTAATAGAAAGACAGAATGATCACGTGGAACTTCTGTACCAAGCGTTACAATCCCCCATAATCCCATATTTAATAAATCAGCAAAGGCTACAATAAATGAACCTGTTAATACTAGAAAAATAAGACCTTTTACAAATTGTTTATTATACATTTGGCCCACGCCCGGAATGATTGATAACATGGTTGCCATTTTCCTATGTTTTGAACCGTTCATATCTTTCATTGGTTCCATAGATGTTTGCATATTCCTTCCCCCTTTTTTCTTCCTACTTGGAAGGGAGAGAATTCGTGCCCCTCATATTAGAGGCACGAACTTCACCTTATTTTTTCTTGTTATGATTTGCCTCAATATTACCTTTAATTTGCTTCACTGCACTATCAAGAGCTGCTTTTGGCGCCTCTTTATCTGTAACAACTAATTGAAGGGCATCTCCAGCTGGTTTCCATACTTCTTGCATTTCTGGAATGTTTGGCATTGGAATTCCATTTTCTGATTGCGTTGCAACCGCTTTTGCAGCTTCGTTATCTTTAATAATCGGATCTTCCATTACTGATTTTACTGGCGGAATTTCTTTCGTTTTCTCAAATCTAATTTTCGCGTTTTCTTCATTCGTTACCCATTCAGTGAATTTAGTAGCTAAATCATTTTGTTTAGAGAAGCTTGTTACATGCCATCCTTTTACCCCAACGAACGTTTTCATCGGTTGACCATTTGGTAATTTTGGCATTGGAGCAACACCATAATCAATTCCGTTCTTTTCCATCGCTTGGAACGCCCATGGTCCGTTCATGATAGAAGCTGCTTTTCCTTCATTAAATAATCCATCAGCAGCAGGTCCACCAGATTCACCGATAATACCTTTCGGGAATAGTTTTTCTTTGTACCATTTCTGAAGATATTCAGCACCTTGTACAGCACCACTATTATTTAACCCAACATCACTTGCATTTGGTTTTCCATCTTTTTCACCAAACACATAACCACCCATACCTGCCATGAATGCATTAGCAAAGTAGAAATTATCTCCTAATGTTAAAAATCCGTACTTGCCATCCTTTGTAAAATCTTTTGAGAAGTTAAACAATTCGTCCATTGTTTCTGGTGCTTTTTGCATAAACTTTTTATTGTAAATAAAGACTGGTGTTTCAATCGCTTTTGGTAAGCCATATAGTTTCCCGTTATATGTCTGTGCTTCTATTGATAAATCAGTAAACTTACTCTTAACAGCATCATCTGCTTTCACTTCAGAAAGTAAGCCCTCTGTTACTGCATTTCCGATTTGATCGTGTGGCAATGTTACAACATCCGGTCCAGTCCCCGCTGGTCCATCAAGACGTAACTTCTTCACTTGATCTGTCATTTGCATTTCAACAACTTTTACTTTTACTTTATATTTTTCCTCAAAGCTTTTCACTGCTGGTTCTAAACCAACGCCTTTTTTATCATCTTCCCAAACGAGAAGGTCATAGTCTTTCTTCGCTTTACTTTCCTCTTTTTTCCCTGAATCTTTCGGCCCACATGCAGATAACATACCAATTGATAATGCCGAAACCGTTAATAATGATAATGCTTTCTTCATCCCCAAAAACCTCCCTAAATTGTCTATGTACCTCACTAATTGAAAACGTTTGCATTTGAAAGTTTAATAGAAGCGCAAACCTTATCTCAAATCTATGAAAACGTTTGCGCTATTTGTCTATCATTATACATTCTTTTATTCATTTTGCAAATATTAATTTTAAAAATAATGTCATTATGCTCTTTATACATTGACTTTATATGAAATGAATACTACTCTTATAAGCAATATTAAAGCTAATAGAAAGGCAATCGTTTGCAATACAGGCTTTATTATTACATTTAAGGGAATAATATGTATAGAGATATTAAAGGGGGATTTTCTATATGCTTAAAGAAGCCGTTTACCATAGGCCGAAAGATAATTATGCATACGCTTACGATGAAAAAACAATTCACATCCGAATACGTACTAAGAGAAACGATGTTCAAATCGCCACTCTTATTTATGGTGACCCTTACGAATGGACAGATGGAAAATGGATTACGTCAAATACGCCGATGAACAAAACTGGTTCTACTGCATTATTTGATTATTGGTCCATTTCAATCGAACCAAAATTTAAGCGCTTACGTTATGGATTCGAATTAAAAACTGAGACAGAAACTCTTATTTATGCAGAACGAGGCTTTTTCTCAAACATTCCAGATGACGATGTCGGTAACTTTTTCTGCTTTCCATTCATTCATACAAAAGACGTTTTCATGGCACCACCTTGGATTAAGGACACAGTATGGTATCAAATCTTCCCAGAACGATTCGCTAACGGGGACAGCACATTAAATCCAGCAAACACCCTCCCTTGGGGAAGTACCGAACCAACTCCAACTAATTTTTTCGGAGGAGATTTTGCTGGTATTATTCAAAACCTTGATTACCTTGTTAAACTTGGGATTTCCGGAATATACTTCACACCTATTTTTAAAGCTCATTCAAACCATAAATATGACACTATTGACTACATGGAAATCGATCCGCAATTCGGGACGAAAGAAACTTTCAAAGAACTTGTTGGGGCATGTCATAAACACGGTATAAAAGTAATGCTCGATGCTGTGTTTAATCATAGTGGCTACTTTTTCGATAAATTCCAGGACGTACTAGAACATGGTGAAAAGTCAGCATATAAAGAGTGGTTCCACATTCATGAATTCCCAATTATAACCGAGCCACTTCCTAATTATGATACTTTCGCATTTACACCGTATATGCCTAAATTAAATACTGCACACCCAGATGTAAAAGAATATTTACTTGAAGTAGGGCGTTATTGGGTAAGAGAATTCAATATAGACGGTTGGCGCCTTGATGTAGCAAATGAAGTTGACCACTGCTTTTGGAGAGAATTCCGAAGTGAGATAAAGGCGTTAAATCCTGAAATATATATTTTAGGAGAAATTTGGCACGACGCCCTCCCATGGCTACACGGAGATCAATTTGATGCTGTCATGAGCTATCCTGTTACAAATGCTCTACTTTCTTACTTTGCTAACAATTCCATTAAAGCAAGTGAATTCATGAAACAAATTACAGAATCCCTACATTCCTACTCTATGAATATAAATGAAGCCGCATTTCATTTATTAGACAGCCATGATACACCAAGAATATTAACAACATGTAACGGAGATAAAAATAAGTTAAAGTTACTCTATGTATTCCATCTTTCTTACATCGGCTCTCCTTGTATTTATTATGGAGACGAAATCGGTATGGATGGCGGCATGGACCCGGATTGCCGCAAATGTATGATTTGGGATACAAAAGAACAAGACCATGTATTATTTACACATATACAAACATTACTTTCATTACGAAAACAATATAAAGCATTTGGAGGACATGGTACATTCCAATTCATCGAAGCAAATGATGAACATAATTACATTTCTTATACGAAAACATATGGAGATGAAACTATCTTTTTCGTTTTAAATCCTACTAACGATGAAATTACAGCTTCACTCCCTATCCATATTACAAGGAAGAAAATAGTCAATATATATACAAACGAAGAATTTTCAGCAGAAGCAAGTGTATTACAAGTTACACTTCCACCGCACGGATTCTCAATATTAAAATGGTAATAGAAAAAGCCTTATGCCGCTCGGACATAAGGCTTTTTCTTATTTCAATTTATACACCATTGCTTCATATGGACGCAATGTAACGTTTTCCATTAATCCATTTTCCGAGTCATAATTGTGTATTAACAGTTCTGATTCACTATAAACAATATTCTCAGGCAATTCAAATACACATTGATCCGCAGTGAAGTTTGCAATCACAAGTAGCTTTTCTTCTCCATATGTTCTTACATAAGCAAAAATAGAAGGGCTATTATCTAGTATTAAATCATACGATCCATACACAACTATTTCATTATTTTTGCGTAACTCAATTAATTTCTTATAGTAATAAAAAATTGATCCTTCGTCTTGGATTGCTTGTTTCACATTAATCTCTTTGTAATTAGGGTTTACCGTAATCCAAGGTTCACCCGTTGTAAATCCAGCGTGATACTGATCATCCCACTGCATCGGAGTTCTAGCATTATCACGACCTTTTATATAAATAGATTCCATGACTTTTTCTTTATCTTCACCACGGTCTATCACTTTTTCTTTATACATATTTAGCGTTTCAATATCTCGATATTCATCAATTGATTCGAATCGAACGTTAGTCATTCCGATTTCTTCTCCTTGATAAATATATGGTGTTCCTTTCATCATATGAAGCACCGTCGCTAACATTTTCGCAGATTCAGTACGATACATCCCATCATTACCAAAACGAGATACAACGCGTGGCTGATCATGGTTATTCCAATACAGGCTATTCCATCCTGTATGCTCTAATGCTTTTTGCCACTTTGTTAAATTCTGTTTTAAAGTAAGAAGTGGACATGGTTTTACATCCCATTTTCCGCCTTCTCCTGAATCTAAATCCATATGTTCAAATTGAAATACCATTTGTAGTTCTTTTCTAGCTTCTCCTGTATACAATTTAGCTTCTTCTGTCGTTACACCAGGCATTTCACCAACCGTCATAATATCATAATGAGACAATACTTCTTCATTCATTTCATGCAAATATTTATGAATGTTTGGACCGTTCATAAAATGCTTATGACCTGAAACATACCCCTCTTCTTCTGTTTCAACAGTCGGTAAACCTTCTTCTTTAGAAATAAAATTGATAACATCCATGCGGAATCCATCAATTCCTTTTTCTAACCAAAACTTCATCATTTCATAAACATCTTGTCTTACCTGTTCATTATCCCAATTTAAATCCGGCTGTTTTTTAGAAAACAGATGTAAATAATACTCATCTGTCATTTCATCATATTGCCATGCAGATCCACTAAAAGCTGCTCCCCAGTTATTCGGCTCTTTCCCTTCTTTTCCAGAACGCCATATATAGTAATCTCTATATTTATTATCTGTTGATTTACGTGATTCAATAAACCAATTATGTTCATCAGAAGTATGATTAACAACTAAATCCATCATAAGTTTCATATTACGTTCATGCATTTCATGTAATAGCTCATCCCAATCTTCCATTGTTCCGAACTCGTTCATAATTTTACAATAATCACTTATATCATAACCATTATCATCATTTGGAGATTCATAGACTGGCGATAACCAAATTACATCAATCCCTAATTCTTTTAAGTAATCTAGCTTTGAAATAATACCACGAAGATCCCCTATACCATCACCATTACTATCCAAAAAGCTACGAGGATAAATTTGATATACTACACTTTCTTTCCACCATTGTTTTTCCATTATGCTACCCCATTTCATTAGTAATTCATTCTTCTCTTTCTCCCAAGGCGCAAACGTTTTCACTAATGAATGATAACAGATTCTATCTTAATTTAAAATAGCGCTTACAATTTTTATCCTTCTTTTTCTAGGAAAACATATGAAAACTACTACATATCACTCGAATAAATGAAAACGTTTTATTTTTTATTTATTTTTTGAATCTATTCGTTTATAATAAATTCAAAGAAAACGTTTGCATAATTTTTTCTAGGGGGAAATACCATGGCAGAACTGAAATTAGAAAACATTTATAAAATATATGATAATAACGTAACCGCTGTAACAGATTTTAATTTACACATTCAAGATAAAGAGTTTATCGTATTTGTTGGTCCTTCTGGATGCGGAAAATCTACAACATTACGAATGGTAGCTGGACTTGAAGATATTTCAAAAGGAGAATTTTCAATTGATGGTAAGCTAATGAATGATGTTCCTCCAAAAGATCGTGATATCGCAATGGTTTTCCAAAACTATGCTCTTTATCCACATATGAGTGTATATGATAATATGGCATTTGGATTAAAGCTTCGAAAAATACCAAAAGATGAAATCGATCGTCGTGTGAAAGATGCCGCACGAATTTTAGGGCTTGAACAATATTTAGATAGAAAACCAAAAGCGTTATCAGGTGGACAACGCCAACGTGTTGCGTTAGGTAGAGCAATCGTTCGAGACGCGAAAGTTTTCTTAATGGATGAACCATTATCAAACTTAGATGCAAAACTCCGTGTTGCAATGCGCTCAGAAATTTCTAAGTTACACCATCGCCTTGGAACAACGACAATTTATGTAACACATGATCAAACAGAAGCAATGACAATGGCTTCCCGTCTTGTTGTTATGAAGGACGGAAAGATTCAACAAATTGGAACTCCAAAAGAAGTATATGAACCACCTGAAAACATTTTTGTTGGCGGATTTATTGGCTCTCCAGCTATGAATTTCTTCCGTGGTACATTAACTGAAACTGATTTCGTTATAGATAATTCATTGAAAATCAAAGTATCTGAAGGAAAAATGAAATTATTACGTGAACAAGGTTATGTAAATAAGGAAATCGTTTTAGGAATTCGTCCTGAAGATATTCATGATGAACTACTATTTTTAGAGGCTTCACAATCTACTACTTTCACATCAAAAATTGAAGTTGCTGAGTTGTTAGGTGCTGAATCCATTTTATATATGAAACTTGGAAATCAAGATTTTGCAGCACGTGTTGATGCAAGACATATATTCTCACCTGGAGACCAAATTAAATTAGCATTTGATTTAAATAAAGCGCATTTCTTTGATAGCCAAACCGAACAACGTATTCGCTAAAAAAATTTTCTTGTATATAACATACAAAAAAACCGTCCACATACATTGAGGGCGGTTTTCATTATTATACTAGGGCTTCTACTGTATGAAATGATTGTCCTTTCGTGCTAATAATACCGAAAATCGGTAAGTCACTAAGCACCACTTCTTCTTGCTGTTTCATAAAAGATGACGTTAATTGTTTTATCTCTATCCAAACGTCATTAATACAAAGTACATTGGAATCGTTCTCTTGTTGGCGAGAAAAAATAGAATCTATTTTATATAAACCAGCATTTTGAAAAAGCATATCAATGCGACTGAATGCATTCAAAGTAATACTGATAACACGTTGCCAATCTCCTTGTTTTTCCATATCATAGGATACAAAAAGGGCTTCTCCGCCTAGATTCGTAATTTCCTCCACTGTTGCTTGTCCACTATCTTGATCAATGTCCGTCACAATTACTTTTGCGCCTTGTTTAGCCAACAAAAGAGCTGTATTACGTCCAATACCGATGCCACCGCCAGTTACGATAGCAACTTTTCCTGCAAGCTTCATTTTCATTACCCCTTCTATAAGTCTTACCGTCATTCAGTATACTCCTTTATAAGATTAGTCTGCAAGCAAGAAAAGTTACTCTTTTATTTGTAAGCGATTACTTTTTTACTCCTTCTTTTTTCTTACTATTACACTGATCGAAAACGAGACCAACGAAAATTAAAATCCCCCAAAAGATTATGCTACCTCCCGTCATTACAACTTCCCCCTTCATTATATAAAGATATTATTTTCATTTATTATACCATTTTCTTAATTTTCAATCTATCGAAAAAGGACTTTCTACTTCGAAAAATATCCTTCCATAATAAAAAACTATCCTTTTTATGTACAAGCATAAAAAGGTTTTTTATTATACTAGATTCATCACTTTTGTCTTTGTAATTAAATCATGAAAACCGCAATTATCTTTGCGGAACAACATCATATATACGTTGCATATTAACGGAATTCCAAGTAACAACATGTTCGGTAATAACAATACAAAAAATCGTAAAGTTAATGTTTGCAACGTTAATTTTTCACTCGTCAATGAAATCAATTTTGTTCTCGTTATTTTTTTCCCAAGTGTAACACCGTTCCAAATAAAAGGTAACAAAATAAAATATAGAACCATTAATATGAAAACTACTGCGAGATCATATCTATAGTCACCGAAACTTATATTAAACCGATTAAAAATAGCACTATAGTTTCCGGTCATAACAGCTACTACTGCACCATACATAACCGAGATTAAAAACATGTCAATTAGGGAAGCACCTATGCGATTCATTACAAGCGCTGGACGATGCATCTTCAACTTCATTTTATGTCGACTCCTTCGTATCCTTCTTTACCCGTTACATCGTACCACTTCTAAAAAACATTGTAAACTGGCGTTTCTCTTACTTTTCTTGTACAATGTGTTACAACAGCATTGTAAAGGAGGTTCCCATATTGAAAAAATGGATAATCCTATTCGTCGCCGTCCTATTAACTGCTTGTACAGGAAATACAAACCATGTATCTTATACGATTAACGATGAATACGAACTCATACGTACTTCTGGAAATGCATTTGAACTGTTCCCTACGCAAGATGCTGTATATGCCACACAATACATCCCTGCCAAAATTACAGACATCGCTTGGGATGATAAATACATTATTGTAAAACAAACAGAGGAAAAGTCAGATCCAAATAACCCTGACGCAGCAATTGCAAATAAAAAAAGTGAACATTATTGGATTATTGACGTAAAGCACAATAAACGTTTCGGTCCCTATAATGAAAAACAATTTAATGAACAAAAAGATGCGTTTAAAATTAAAGTGCCTTTTCAAAATGTAGATTCATACATAAAAGAAATAAAAAAACAGTCAGCATAATATATAGAATGCTGACTGTTTTTCCTTATATCATTTTAAAAACATATTACTCAGAAAGTGAAATGTTAAAACTTTGTGATTCTTTAACAGTTTCTTGTGTTTCTGTGTCTCCTGCCATTAAATCATCCGTTGTAAATTTAATATCCTTTACCTTTTCTTTTCCATCATCAAGTATTAAACCGATAATTCCATCTCTTGTTTCACCAGGCTTATAATCTTCTCTTGATACATTTTTCGTACCAACGAGCGTATCTTCATCATATAAAAAGTTTTGAGTCGCTACTTTAAAATGTTGCTTATCATTAATCGTAACATCATTCATAGAGAAAAATTGCATATTTTTATTCCCGCTATTTTCCACCTTATATGTAATTTCAACGTAACGAATCGTATCACTAATCTCTGTTCCACTTAGCGATGCATATAATTCAGCATCTTCTTGACTTACCTTATCGCCCAATCTACGCTTTACTTCGTCAGGAGTTAATGCCGTATATGCTTTTAATGTATTTTTTGCGTCTTCACTCATTTGTGATAAAGAGATTACTTTCACATCTTGTACATGAATTTTCATTGGTGCTACTTCAAATGTTTGATTCACAGAATGTATCTGCTCTAACTTGAAAGTACCCCATCCTGTTTCTTTCACTTTTTGCCCAATTTTTTTTAGCTCACGCCCACCATATTCTTTTGTTTCAGGAATAGATTCTTTCTTCTTCGGTTCAGCTTTCTTTTCTTCTTGATGGAAGCAACCACTTAACATAAGAAGAAAACTACATAAAACAAAAATACTTTTCCATGCTTTCATCATTTAATTTCTCCTAACACTATCATTCATTAAAATAAATTAGTCCCTAGTCTTGTAAACTATAGAAACAATAAGAAGTCCACAAAACGAACTTGTCAGTCCAGATACTATTATACCCCCTATTTGGAAAATATGAAAATAGGGATTTACGAACGCGTGAACGATAAATATAATAGTTGCCACAATGATTGCCGAAACCCAATACTTCCTTTTTTCTGAAGCTATAATAATATCTTTCCCTGTTTCATCTTTATACTTCCATAGTACGTGTAATAGTAATAATAAACCAACACATGTACTCCCATGTTGCATATATTTATACACCGGAATACTATGTAATTCTCTTTGTAACAATGGTATTTCCATAACGAAGTAGCCTGTATTATGAGTAAACGCATCCCAAACAACATGCGTGAGCATACCAAATAAAGCAGAATAGCAAAATACAAAGAAATCCTTCCATGTATGAAGTCCCCACCTCTCATCTACTGCATATGTATAGTAGCCAGCAAATGGTTTAGCTAAATGTGTTATAAACGGCTTTTTTAAAATGTAATGATATATGTATGCTAATAGAAAGACAAGAGGTAAATTTAAATATAAGAACCCAAGCCACGTATGTCCAATCACGCCATACGGTCTAAAGTGTAAAAAATATTCAAAGTCAGGTGCCATACTACCTAATATAAGAGCCGTTACTGAAATATAATTAACCTGCTTTTTAGAAAAAGGGAGAACAGCTGCTGGATGCGCAAATGTAAACGGCATATTTTAACTCCTTTTCATATTTCCAATAGAATATCATCTATCATAACGAGAGAATTGACCTTCATGCAATGTTTATTTTCACATTGGAATATGATAGTTTCCATGTTATAATCCTCATGAAATATTCAGAAAATAAAATGGGAGTTCTCATGTCATTAACACTTTTCTTTTTTCTATGGAAGAACTTAAAAATTATAAAATATACGCCTGCTCTCGTTGGCTTTATAAGCGTTCTTTCCATTTTTATATTGCAGAGAATGACGTTCGGCTGGGAAAATCTCGGTTTTGGCGCACTTTATTAGCAAGTCGTCTTACACTTGTATTTTTTGCTTTTTTTAAATCAAAATCCGTTATGAATTGAGGTTTATATATTGATTGACGTACCCTTTTTAAAAAGTGTCACATTAAAAAAAGAAGATATCCCTAGCTTTTCCGCATATCCTTACTGTTTACCCGCTATTCGAACATTACAATCGCTCCTTTTCCATCCAAATGTAACATTCATTATTGGAGAAAACGGAACAGGTAAATCAACACTACTTGAAGCAATTGCAATTGCTTTAGGTTTTAATGCTGAAGGTGGAACGAAGAATTTCCGTTTTAGCACAAATAATTCACATTCATCTTTACATGAATATCTTCGAATTTCAAAAAGTTTTAATACACCAAGCGATGGTTTCTTTCTTCGCGCTGAATCATTTTATAACGTCGCTTCTTATATCGATGAAATGGATGCTGATCCAGAAGCACGCGGAAATCCAGTTATTGACTCATATGGTGGTATCTCACTACACAAACAATCACATGGCGAATCATTTTTCTCCTTATTTATGAACCGTTTTTCAGGACAAGGTTTATACATTTTAGATGAGCCTGAGGCAGCTTTATCCCCGATGAGACAACTTTCCATGCTCATTCGAATGCACGAACTAGCTGAACAAGGTTCACAATTTGTTATTGCCACGCATTCCCCTATATTAATGGCTTATCCTGAATCTACTATATATTCTTTAACACAAGAGGGGATTCACGAATCATCTTTAGAAGAAACGGAGCATTATCAAACGACGAAACTTTTCTTTGAAAATCGCGATCGATTATTCCATCATCTATTTGAGTCGTAAAAAAGAAGCAGCAAACGCTGCTTCTTTTTTATAACGCTTCTATAAATAAGGCAACCCCGATACCGCCACCGACGCATAAAGAGGCAATTCCTTTTTCTAATCCACGTCTTTTTAATTCATGAATTAAACTTACAGTGATACGAGCTCCTGTACAACCGATTGGGTGTCCAAGTCCTACACCACTACCGTTTACATTCACTTTTTCACGGTCTAAACCTAATTCTTTCTCTACAGCTAGGTATTGCGCAGCGAAAGCTTCATTAATTTCAAGTAAATCTGCATCTTCTAATGACCAATCTACTTTTTCTAATCCTTTACGAATTGCTGGTGCTGGTCCAATTCCCATAATTTTAGGATCTACTCCAGCTACTGAATAGCCAACAATTCTAGCTAACGGTTGTAAGCCTTTTTCTTTCGCTTTTTCTTCACTCATTAATACTAGAACTGCACTTCCGTCATTAAGACCAGATGCATTCCCTGCCGTTACAGATCCATCTTTACGGAAAGCTGGTTTTAATCCAGCTAATTTTTCCGCTGTAATATCTGCACGCGGATGTTCATCCTTAGAAAATACAATTTCTTTTCTACGCTCTTTTATTGTAATAGGAACAATTTGATCGTCAAAGTATCCAGACTCGATTGCTTGTAGTGCCAATGTATGACTGCGAAGCGCAACTTCATCTTGTTCCTCTCTTGTAATTTCATATTGTTCAACTAAATTTTCCGCTGTTTCACCCATCATAATATGATGAATCGGATCTTCTAGCACTTCCCACACCGTATCACGAATTTCTCCGTGCTGTAGACGTTGTCCCCAGCGGTGCTGTTTCAATGCATAAGGGCTCGAACTCATCGCTTCTACTCCACCTGCAATAACAACATCACTCACACCTAATTGAATTTGCATTGCAGCTGACATAATTGCTTGCATACCTGAAGAACATTGGCGTTGGATTGTATAGCCCGTAACTGTGTCAGGAAATCCTGCCGCTAATGCAGCCGTTCTCGCCGTATTTGCTTCATCAGTTCTTTGAATACAATGACCTAAAATTACTTCATCAACTTCATGTGGTTCTACCCCGCCTCGTTTTACAGCTTCCTGAAGTACAGGAACAGCTAATTCTACTGGTGTTATATTTTTTAGTGCTCCTCCGAAAGTTCCAATTGGTGAACGAACTGCAGCTGTAATGACAACATTATGCATTTTGTACTTGCCCCTCTCTTATGTACCCTAGTCAGTTTTTAGGTGAAATTCCATAAGATGTATATCTAAAACTATCATACTATAAACATACTAAAAAATCAAAATATTTAATATAATAAAAATAGAAGGAATTAACCTTCTATTCTGTTAATGCGTATAGGAATTTTTGTAAAATCTTCTCTGTTGTTTTATTCAAATTCGGTAACTTATCTACCGGAAAATATTGAAGCTGTAATCCTTCATGATCAAGCTTAACTTCCCCACTCACATGATGCCCCTGATACAGATGAATGACATTAAAAATTTCATCTCCATTTGGATATTGGAAGTACACTTCTTTTCCCGAAAGAACCCCGATAAATTGCATAATTTTCGCGTTTAGTCCCGTCTCTTCAAATAGTTCTCTGCGAGCAGTTTCTTCTGTCGTTTCTCCTAGCTCCATCGCTCCGCCAGGTACACCCCAATCATATGTGTCTGAACGATATTGAAGCAATACTTCTTGCCTATCATTTAATATAATAATTGCTGATCCTACTAAAATAAGTGGCCTTGTACCAACGACTTTACGTAACTCTTCAATATACCCCAATATGTAAACTCTCCTTTCCTCACCCTCCCTTATCATAACAAAATTTTTCTCATTTTGTTGATGTAAATTTCAAGAAAAAAAGGAAGCTTTCGCTCCCTTTTTTCACTTTATTTCTTAAAACTTTCATATTTTACAGCTTCAAAAGCTTCTTCAATTTCATCATTACGATAATGAACGTATGTAAAACGCCCCAATTCTACTAATCTTGCTATTTCTTGTAACGCTTTATGTTGATCATATGTTTCCCCCAGCTTAATATGTACGTAAAACTTCATTAATGGATGTTCATATACAGGTTCTCCCACCTCTACATATACATCTTCAACCCCTTGCACAACTTTTACATAACTCGCAAATTGATAAAGAGCTTCTCTGTCTGAAACGATTTTTAATGTATACATATATTCTCCCCCTTTCCTTTACTATATCAAAAAGATGACCATACTACGTTATAGAACTATGAAATTTTTTCGACTTGTAGTCTATATATTCATGTAATAAACAAGGCGTTTATCCATACATAGCACCTTTTTCTCACATATATTATAGGAAGAATTTTTTCATTTGAGGTGTTCCCTATGGATCCATACGTCAATATATGTATTTGCATTACGCCAGGCGCCAACATTTCTGAAGACCGTATCGCAAAAGATTTAGCAGTCGCAGAATCAATTTGGCACCCCATTACATTTCAAATTCAAGAAGTAATTGTATTAAATGAGCTTTTTCGTTTTTCAGACCGTGAAATTAGTTATAAAAATTCTATTCAAAGTCAGGAAAAATTAGCAGCCTTTTTCCAAACGTGTGTAAATGAAGCTCCAGAATGTGATCTTTATATTTGTTATATTGGCAGTGATTATTTTAAAGAAACAGCAGTAATTGCCTGTGCTTACTCTTTAGCTAAACAACAACAACTTACTGGTTATATCGTTTTAACAAATTCAGCCGCTCCTATGAAAAATATATATACGCTCGCTCACGAAATTGGCCATATTTTATTCACAAGGCGCGTTCACGGAAAACTTACACATGCAGATCCTCATTCTCCAACTGGCTCGGAACACCACCCTTCTCCATCAAATCTGATGTACCCTATAGTCCCCCGCCCAGAAAACGTCCATATTCATTCCTTATTAACAAACGAACAAAAAGAACTCTCTTTACAAAGCTCTTTATTACAAAGAAAAAAACAGTAACAATCTTATTACTGTTTAAAACAACTTATTTAATCAACAAACCAAGTCCCGGCTGCTAGAAATAAAAATAGACAACTAAACGTAAATGTAATCCCTCTAAAAATCCCTATATAATATTTCTTTGGAAATAATTTTTTGCATATCCAGAGCAGCCTTTTTCCTATTAACCCGAAGAACAAAATATATCCTGATGTGTCATCTAATAAAGTATCAAAATAGTTATCATGTACCTTTTTCGAAAAGGTAGTATATAGCCCGAAAATTGTTAAACCTAGAAATATAATAGATAATATACCTAGAAATATACTTTGCATATTTGTTCCCCTCTCAATAAAATATTCCGTTCGCTCAATATCAGTAAAACACTAGTTTACAGTTTTTTGCTCTTCATTTTTTAAAGACCATCGCATTAATACATATAAACTTCCATACAGAAGTAAAGGCTCTAGTATTCCCCAATATGGGTTTTGCTTTCCTAATTCTTTAAATACAAACATAATTAATAGCGGTATAATAACAACTAGCATTCCAATCCATCCAAGTATGTACGCTTCCCCAATTAACAATACTAATAAGACAATTCCAGCTAGTATGTAACTTTGTATAGTAGTTAATTGCAATACAGGTGTCCCATACCATTTATTCATAAACATTAATAATACTAGTAATAAAATTGGTAGCAAAGCTGCTACATAAATAATGCTAAATTCTTTTATTTTGCTTTTAAATGATGACATCTTAAAAGCAAAAATAATACCCACAATAGTAATCATTAAAACAATTGGGTATCCAATCAATTGTACATTCGTTAATGTAAATTCATGATTCGGACTTTCAAATAAAATATTTGTAACTAACCAGTATCCACCAATACCAATAATCATTCCTAAAATACTTTTTATACTCCCGCTTTTATCCTTCTCCATCTCTTTCACCAATTCTTCTGCATACTCTTTTGGTGAATCACCAAATATATCACTTACCGTCTTCCCCTTTTTTTCACCTTCTATTAAATGAAGTTCTGCATCTTCTAGAAAAGCGTCCACATCTTCTTCTTTAATCCCTTTTGTTATTAAATATACTTTCGTATCGATTAAAAACTCTTCTCCTTCTTTAGAAACCTTCATTATAACCCCTCCCTTAATTAACCGTTTCTCTTCTATTCGTCTTCATCATAATTTCAACGAAAATTAAAATAAATAAACTTCCGTATAAACATATAATCTGAAATAACATTGGCATGAGATCTTCTGATGTAAATGCTTGAAATACTAACATAATAGAAAGAGGAATAATTAAATATAAGTTTTTAAACCATCCTTCAAAATACATGTTTATAGCTACTGTCATGATAAAGATCCCACCAGCTAACATATAACTTTGCATTTGGGTGAATGTAACCATCTTTGTAGGATATATTACATCTAATATCGTAACAACTCCTAATAAAAACATTGGAGCAATCATGACTAAAGACCACATAGAAAACCACGTTTTTGTAAAGCTTGTTACAAAGGTCATTTTACGAAGCAAAAAATTAGGGCCTAACACAGCTAACATTAATGTGAAACTATAACCAATGCACTGAATAAGTGAAATTTGTAACTTTCCGTTATTCACTATTAAAATAGAAGCAATAATCCAAAATGCTACGATATTCATTACTGTAAAACCAATTTGCTTCCACGTTTCCTGTCTATCTCTTTCCATCACTTTTACAAGTTCATTAGCATATTCTTTCGGCGAACTTCCAAAAATTTCTTCTACACTTTTCCCGTCACTCTCACCTTCTATTAAATGCAACTCTGCATCTTCTAAAAAGCTTTCCATATCGCTTTCTTTCACACTCTTTGCGGTCAAAAACAATCTCATATCTAACAAAAACTTTTGTGCTTCACTTGATAGCATTATTTTCTTCCCTTCCCTTCAAGTAGACGTTCTACACTACTTTGCATCGCTTCCCAGCGACCCATAAATTCATCCAGTTCATCTTCTCCCTTTTCTGTTAACGTATAATACTTCCTTTTTGGACCAGATGGAGATTCCTTCATTACACTTGATATTAGCCCCTCTTTTTGCATCCGTATTAACAACGGATAAATACTTCCCTCACTCGCCATTGTAAAACCATACTTCGCTAGCTTTTCACTCATTTCATAACCGTATATTTCACCTTCAGAAATAATAGCAAGTAAGCATCCTTCTAAAATCCCTTTCAGCATTTGACTTGTCGACATAATTGAAATCCTCCCACTATCTTGTTTTACAAGATAGCTAACGGATTTTTTCCAAATGTTTGCAGGAATTTCGTAGTTCCCCCTCTAAATAGAGCAATGAGGGAACTTTTATTATGAAGGAGTGTTTTTCATCATGGTTACAAATCGAGTTGTCTTTTTAACAGGTGCTGCGAGTGGTATTGGTTATGAAATGGGGAATACCTTTGCAAAAGAAGGCGCAAAAGTTGTTATTACTGATCGCCTTGAAGATCGTGCGAAAGAAGCTGCTGAGCAATTACAAAAAGAAGGCTTTCAAGCTATCGGTTTACAATGTGACGTTACATCTGAAGAAGAAATTACAGTAGCGCTTTCTCAAACAGTTAGTCATTTCGGTTCATTAGACGTATTAATTAACAATGCAGGAATGCAACATGTTTCACCGATTGAAGATTTTCCAACTGAGAAATTCGAGCTTCTTATTAAAATTATGCAAATCGCTCCATTTATCGCCATCAAACACGCTTTTCCTATTATGAAAAAACAAAAATACGGCCGGATTATTAACGTCGCTTCTATTAATGGCCTTGTCGGATTCGCCGGAAAAGCTGCCTACAATAGCGCAAAACATGGCGTAATTGGACTGACAAAAGTTGCCGCATTAGAAGGTGCTACCCATGGAATTACTGTTAATGCACTTTGCCCTGGTTATGTCGATACCCCTCTTGTACGTAATCAACTACAAGACTTAGCTACTACACGAAATGTACCGCTTGAAAATGTTTTAGAAGATGTCATTTATCCACTTGTACCACAAAAACGTTTATTACAAGTACAAGAAATTGCTGATTATGCTATGTTTTTAGCGAGTGAAAAAGCAAAAGGCATAACTGGTCAAGCTGTCGTTATCGATGGTGGTTATATTGCTCAATAAAGTGAAACTTTAATCAGTGGGGCTTCATCCCCCACTGATTCGTAGCCCTCACCAATCGGGCTTTTACGGGCAGTTAATGCGTGATAAAAAAATAAAGTTTGCTCACGAAGAGCAAACTTTATTTTTTATCACGAGGATCATCGTACTTTAGTAATTGCTGTGGCAGTTTCTCTATCGCAACAGTTATCCCATCTAATTTACTTTCAATCCGATGGAGTAAATATAATGTTACAACAATTGGAAAGCCTACATTACCTATCATCCCGATCCACTCTTCCATCCTTCTCTCCTCCTTTCATTATATAAATAAGGGGAAAAGGCACATTTAGGCATAAAAAACAAGCTATTATGTATTAGCTTGTTTTTCAAATAATGATGCAATTTCTCGCTCATAATCTCCACGTATAATACCTTTCTCAGTAATAATACCTGTAATTAATTCATGCGGTGTTACGTCAAATGCAGGATTATAAACATCTGTACCAATCGGTGCCACTTGTTTGCCAAAAATTTTCGTAACTTCTGTTTCATCTCTTTCTTCAATAACAATTTCGGTACCTGTTTGTTTCGTAATATCAAACGTAGATAACGGAGCTGCAACGTAAAATGGAATTTCGAAATACTTTGCTAATATAGCTAAATTCATTGTTCCGATTTTATTTGCCGTATCTCCATTTGCGACAATTCGATCTGCCCCTACGATAATTGCATCAATTTCTTTCGTACGAATTGCATGAGCTGCCGTATTATCTGTAATAAGCGTCACATCAATACCCGCTTGCTTTAACTCCCATGTCGTTAAACGGCCACCTTGTAAAACCGGTCTCGTTTCACATGCATACGCATGTAAGTGTACACCTTTTTCTTTCCCGATATAAAACGGCGCTAATGCAGTACCATACCTTGCAGTTGCAATACTTCCAGCATTACAAATTGTTAAAATGTTATCACCGTCTGTAAAGCATGTTAACGCATGTTCCCCAATACTCCGGCATACCTCTTCATCTTCCTGCTGAATGCGAAGCGCTTCTTCTTCTAATGTTTTTTGCGCTTCTTTTATTGTAATAATCTCTCGAATAGATTCTCTCATACGATCAATTGCCCAAAACAAATTCACTGCCGTCGGTCGTGATGTCCCTAAATAGTTACAATCTCTATTAAATATCTTCTGAAATTCTTCAATATGTATCGTGTTATATTTTTTTGATGCAAGCGCCAAACCAAATGCTGCTACAATTCCAATTGCGGGTGCTCCGCGTACTTCTAGCATTACAATACTTTTCCATACCTCTTCAATAGTCGTCAACGTTTTATATTCTGTACTATACGGCAACTTTGTTTGATTTAATACCGCAATTGCATCACCTTTCCAACTTACAGACCTCGGAACAGTTACAAATGTACTCATGCTTTTATGCCTCCTGAAACTGTCTGTTGAAATAATGTTCGAAACAGTTGAATATCAGCACACTTAGATTCATATTTTATTAGTTCTTTTCCTAAGTACAGCGCTTGCTTCTTAGCTTGAATTCTTCTTTCTTTATTTGCTATTTCATCTAAATCCGCTACATGAGCTAAACCAATTGTTCTACGAATCAGTTCACATCCGGCAAATCCGACGGCATCAGTAAAGATATTTTGCAAAATAATTGGTAACCATTGTTTTTCTTTCGTATATGCTTCTACCCCTTCTCCAATCCATAACTTCGTAAAAGTTTCTACAAAATAACTCCATGTCTTTTCTATATGGAAAAATAGTACACTTCTCTTTTCTTCTTCTCTCGATAAAGCATTTAATAATAGATTTGCGATAAATTGACCGATATCAAAGCCAAATGGACCGTACGTTGCAAATTCTGGATCAATCACTTTCGTTTCAGAAGGTGATGAAAAAATACTACCAGTATGTAAATCACCATGAATAAGCGCTTCTTTTCTCGTTAAAAACTTATATTTATATTGTGCTACTTTTAGTTTTAAAATTTTGTCACTCCAAAGTTCATCAATCACTGACTGTAAATCTGACTCATAATCATTCGTATCGTAATGTCCAAACGGATCCGTAAAAACTAAATCTTCTGTAATTTTACTAAGGTCTGGATTTACAAATGTACCTTCTAGCATCCTTTTCTCTTCTGACTGTAAACCGAAATCTGAAGTATAAAATAAAACATGTGCTAGAAAACGACCGATATGCTGGGATAAAAGTGGATATCCTTCTCCATCTATTAATCCTTTTCTTGTAATTGTTAGTCTTGATAAGTCTTCTATTACTGTAACTGCTAACTCTTCATCATGACTGTACACTACCGGAACATAATCTGGTACATACTTCGCAAAAATTTTTAATGCCTTGCTTTCAATCGTCGCTCTTTTTATAGACAACGGCCAGCTCTCACCAACTACTTTCGCATATGGAAGTGCTTGTTTTATTATAATTGATCTCTCTCCATCAACTAATTTGAACACGTAATTTAAATTTCCATCTCCTATTTCATGACAAACTACATTCGCCTTCTTGTCAAAATATCCATGTTCTTTCGCATATTGTACAGCTGTTACTTCTGTTAATGAATAATATCCCATCGTCTTTTCCTCCTTTTTAAATTCAGAGGTTTTTCTAACGCAGAAAAACCTCTTTCCACTAAGAAAGAGGTTTGAAGTTTATCTTCTCCCCTCTTATCTGCCAGAAATTTTACTTTCTGCTGGAATTAGCACCGTGCCTTTTGGCGTCATAAACGCCCCATTTCACAATGGTATTACGGTCGGTTGCTGGGCTTCATCGGGCCAAATCCCTCCACCTGCTCTTGATAAGAGTTATATAATTTTTTAGAATTTTTAACTTTATGTTGAAGACTATACCAAGAATAAAAATCACTTGTCAATATTTTATTTGTATAGTTCTGGACGGCGATCTGCAAAAACTGGAATTCCTTTACGTACCTCTTTAATCTTTTCGAATGTAAGTTCTCCAAATAAAATGGATTCCTCTTTATTTGCCTCTACCACGACTTCACCCCAAGGATCCACAATTAGAGAATGACCTGCAAACTCATTATTCGGATCCTTTCCTGACCTATTGCATGCAACAACATAACATTGATTTTCAACTGCTCTTGCTTGCAATAGCAAACGCCAATGTGCTAAACGAACTAATGGCCATTCTGCTACAACGAAGAAAACTTTTGCCCCTTTAGCAGTATGAACGCGCATCCATTCTGGAAAACGAATATCATAGCAAATTGTGCCAGCGCACTCGATATCATCTAGTTTAAATTCACCTGTTTTATTACCCGCCATTAAATATTTGTGTTCATCCATAAGCTGAAATAAATGTACTTTACTATATTCATTGACTAGATCTCCTTCGTTGTTTACGACATACATTGTATTGGTAACCCCTTGCTCTGTTTGCTTTGCTATAGAACCACCAACAATATGTACACCATATTGCTTCGACCATTCTTTCAACCTTTCTTTCGTTTCTAATCCATCTCTATCTGCAATTTCAGAAAGCCTCGTTAAATCATATCCTGTTGTCCATAGTTCTGGTAAGACGATAACATCTGGTCTTTCCTTCATCGCTTCGCTTATTTTGTTTTTAGCGTTCTCCATATTTTTTTCTACATCTCCAAATACAATATCCATTTGAATACATGCGACTTTCATTTTTTCAGCCCCATTCTTAATTTTCTCTTTACAAAATACTGGAAAGATTATATCATTTGTCACTAGAATTGTAACAACTTTCAAAAGAGGTGGAAAGTATGAAATTATTTCAACCTTCTGAGATAGTAACATCATTGCCAACACAATTTTTCGCTTCACTTGTTGCAAAAGTTAACAAAGTCGTTGCGGCTGGTCACGATGTTATTAATCTAGGTCAAGGTAATCCAGATCAACCAACACCGCAGCATATCGTAAAAGCTTTACAACATGCTGCAGAAAAGACCATTCATCATAAATATCCGCCATTTCGCGGACACGAAAGCTTAAAAGAAGCCGTGGCAACATTCTATCAACGTGAATATGATGTAGTAGTAAATCCCAAAACTGAAGTTGCTATTTTGTTTGGTGGAAAAGCTGGATTAGTAGAATTACCAATGTGTTTTACCAATCCTGGTGATACGATTCTCGTTCCCGATCCAGGCTATCCAGATTATTTATCCGGAGTTGCTTTAGCAAAAGCACAATTTGAAACAATGCCGCTTATTGCCGAAAATAAATTTTTACCAGATTATACAAAAATTGATGACGCTATTGCGAAACAAGCAAAGTTAATGTTTTTAAACTATCCAAACAATCCTACTGGTGCTACTGTATCAAAAGATTTCTTTGATGAAACCATTCATTTTGCTAATAAACATAATATATTAGTCGTTCACGATTTTGCTTACGGTGCGATCGGATTTGATGGTCAAAAACCGGTTAGTTTCTTGCAAGCAGACGGTGCAAAAGATATAGGAATTGAAATTTACACATTATCCAAAACTTTCAATATGGCTGGATGGCGTATTGCTTTTGCCATAGGGAATGAAAGTGTCATCGAAACAATTAACCTATTGCAAGATCATATGTATGTTAGTATTTTTGGTGCAGTTCAAGACGCTGCCCGCGAAGCGCTATTAAGTTCACAATCTTGCGTCGTAGATCTTGTAAATAGTTACGAATCTCGAAGAAATGCTCTTATTTCAGCTTGTCACTCTATCGGTTGGAATGTAGACATCCCAACCGGATCCTTCTTTGCATGGCTTCCTGTACCAGAAGGCTATACATCTGAGCAATTTTCTGATATTTTGCTAGAAAAAGCACACGTTGCAGTTGCTCCTGGTGTTGGATTTGGTGAACACGGTGAAGGATACGTCCGCGTTGGTCTCTTGCACACAGAAGAACGATTACGAGAAGCAATTAATCGAATTGATAAATTAAATTTTTTCAAAAAGTCGTTGACAACATGAAAAATATCTGACAAAATTCAGTTATCTTAAAAATTTAAACATTTCTAAATACTTCTTATCAAGAGCAGGTGGAGGGACGAGCCCGACGAAACCCGGCAACCGATCTACAATTGTAGACACGGTGCTAATTCTCGCAGCATTACGCTGACAGATAAGGAGCTGGTTGTAAAAAAACCTCTCCTTAGCTGAGAGGTTTTTTTATTTAACTAGGAGGTTATAACAATGAGCGGAATTATAGCGACGTATTTAATCCATGACGATTCACTTAACTTAGACAAAAAGGCTGAACAAATTGCACTCGGTTTAACAATTGGCTCTTGGACTCATTTGCCACATTTATTACAAGAACAATTAAAACAACATAAAGGCAACGTCATTCATATTGAGGAATTAGATGAACAAGAACATATCAATTCGTATCTACGCAAAAAAGTAAAACGTGGGATTATTAAAATCGAATACCCATTATTAAATTTCAGTCCAGATTTACCAGCGATTTTAACAACTACATTCGGAAAGTTATCACTTGATGGCGAAGTGAAATTAATTGACTTAACGTTTTCAGACGAATTAAAAAAGCACTTTCCTGGTCCAAAATTCGGTATAGACGGTATTCGAAATCGTGTACAAGTGTATAACCGTCCCCTTTTAATGAGCATTTTCAAAGGAATGATTGGACGAAATATTGGATACTTAAAAACTCAATTACGCGATCAAGCAATTGGTGGTGTGGATATCGTAAAAGATGATGAAATTTTATTCGAGAACTCCTTAACACCACTTGCGAAGCGAATTGTATCTGGAAAAGAAGTTTTACAATCCGTATATGAAACATACGGCCATAAAACATTATATGCCGTAAATTTAACAGGGCGAACTTTCGACTTAAAAGAAAATGCGAAACGCGCAGTGCAGGCTGGTGCTGATATTCTATTATTTAATGTATTTGCTTACGGACTAGATGTACTACAATCACTGGCAGAAGATGATGAAATCCCAGTTCCTATTATGGCACACCCTGCTGTAAGTGGTGCTTATTCAGCATCCAAGCTATATGGGGTCTCATCTCCATTATTACTTGGAAAGCTACTACGTTATGCTGGTGCTGATTTTTCTTTATTCCCGTCTCCATACGGAAGTGTTGCGTTAGAAAAGGAAGAGGCTTTCAACATTTCAAACTATCTAACTGAAGACGATGCGTTTTTCAAGAAAAGTTTCTCTGTCCCATCTGCTGGCATTCATCCTGGTTTCGTTCCCTTTATTCTACGAGACTTCGGTAAAGATGTTGTTATTAATGCGGGCGGCGGCATACATGGGCATCCGTATGGGGCGCAAGGTGGTGGAAAGGCTTTCCGCACTGCAATTGATGCTACTTTGCAAGGTAATCTACTCCATGAAGTAGATGACATAAATTTGCATAGCGCACTACAAATATGGGGAAATCCCTCTTATGAGGTGAAATTATGAGTATTCAAGTATTTTGTGATTTCGATGGTACGATTACAAATAACGATAACATTATGTCGATTATGGAAAAATTCGCACCACCAGAAGCAGAAGAAATAAAGCAAAGAATTTTATCACAAGAGCTTTCTATTCAAGAAGGTGTTTCTCAATTATTTCAATTGCTACCTACTAATTTGCATGATGATATAATTCAATTTTTAAAAGAAACTGCCGAAATTCGTAGTGGCTTTCGTGAATTTATACAATTTGTAAATGAAAATAATATTTCTTTTTACGTTGTATCAGGTGGAATGGATTTCTTCGTCTATCCACTCTTACAAGGAATCATTCCAAAAGAGCAAATTTACTGTAATGAAACAGACTTTTCAAATGAATACATTACAGTTAAGTGGCCTAACCCTTGTGATCATTACTGTCAAAATCATTGTGGATTATGTAAATCATCTTTAATCCGCAAATTAAGTGATACAAATAATTTCCATATTGTAATCGGAGATTCTATTACTGATTTACAAGCTGCGAAACAAGCAGATAAAGTATTCGCTCGCGATTTCCTTATTACAAAGTGTAAAGAAAATCATATTGTTTATACACCGTTTGAAACATTTCACGATGTTCAAGCTGAATTAAAACATTTGTTGGAGGTGAAATCATGAAACAACTGTTTCGTCAATGGTATGACTTAAGCGAGATTAAAAAAGAATTAACAACTCGAAATTGGTTTCCAGCAACAAGTGGCAATATTTCTATAAAAGTTAGTCATGAGCCGCTTACTTTCCTTATTACAGCAAGCGGTAAAGATAAAACAAAAACCACTCCAGATGATTTTCTATTAGTAGATCATGCAGGAGTTCCTGTTTTAGAGACTGAATTACGCCCTTCAGCAGAAACAATATTGCATACACATATTTATAACAATACGAATGCCGGGTGCGTACTTCATGTTCATACAACGGATAACAATGTCATCACAAATTTGTATAGCGATACAGTCACCCTTCAAAATCAAGAAATCATTAAAGCTCTTGATATTTGGGAGGAAGGTGCAACAATTCACATTCCTATTATCGAAAACCATGCTCATATCCCAACACTTGGGGAGAACTTCCGAAAACATATACAAGGAGATTCGGGAGCAGTATTAATTCGAAATCACGGCATCACTGTATGGGGCCGTGATAGCTTTGATGCAAAGAAAAGATTAGAAGCTTATGAGTTTTTATTCCAATTTCATATAAAACTATTATCAATTCAAGGAGGCGTTTCTAATGGCGCAAATTCGTATTCATGAAGTAAATACTCGCATTGAGAATGAAGTGGAAGTATCAAAATTTCTACAAGAGGAAGGCGTTTTATATGAGAAATGGAATATTTCTAAACTTCCTACTCATTTAAATGAAAATTATTCGTTAACAGATGATAACAAAGCTGAAATATTAACTGTTTTTTCAAAAGAAATCGCTGATGTTTCAGCACGCCGAGGTTATAAAGCGCATGATGTAATTTCACTTTCAAGTAGCACACCTAACCTTGACGAATTATTAATTAATTTCCAAAAAGAACACCATCATACTGATGATGAAGTTCGCTTTATTGTCAGTGGCCATGGCATCTTTGCTATTGAAGGCAAAGATGGAAAATTCTTTGACGTTGAACTTGAGCCAGGCGACCTAATCTCTGTTCCTGAAAATGCAAGACATTATTTTACTTTGCAGGATGATCGTCAAGTTGTAGCTATTCGTATTTTTGTTACAACTGAAGGCTGGGTTCCAATCTATTAAGGTAGCTAGTTGAATAAAAGGACTTGGACCCCCTTTTCCAACCTTTTATTCACTCTACATATATACATCCTCCTATGGAACAGGCTTATTTCAAAAAATGAAATAGGCCTGATTTTTTATTTATTCAAAGCATCTTTCCTCTTCTTCCAAGAAACAATCTATCCACTCGATTTTTCAAGTGTATTTCTCAACCCTTTTTGAACATTTGTTGAACTTTTTTTGATTTTTTTCTGAAAATTCTGTTTTATATATGATATACTACAACTAATAAGAAGGAAAATAATATTGCAAACAGAGGGGGATAATCATGAGTTTACTTATCGCACTTATACTAGGAGTTTTATGCGGAGCTATTCCTGTTATTTTAGGAGCTATTATGGAAGAGTTAGAAGTTGGTGTTTTAGGTTTTGTCGCCTCTTGTGTAAGCGCTTTATTTTTTGGTTTATACGGCGCTATTCCTGTTGCTATTCTGTGCGCATTTTATATATTACGCTACGCTCGCTCAAAACAATTTGGCGCTAACCACATGGCGCAAGTTATCCCGTTCCCGGTTGAACGGTGCCGTCGAGCTTCTAGCTTATAATTATAAAAATGAAATATATTTACCTAAATAAATAAAAGTCCTCAAATGAGGACTTTTATTTATTTTCTTCTAGAAATTGAAACAATTCTTGTAGATGTAACGCATCTTCACTATAGCTAACAGACACATGACATATATCGTCAATCTCAGCTTGCATATAAAGATCCACTCCATCACGATCATATTTTAATGCCAAGTAAAACTCCATTTCTTCTAACATCTTTTTTGAAGTTCGAATGACATAATGCCCTTTCTCATCTCTTCCATATTCAAAGTTTGGTTCAAAATCATATTTTTGTTTAAAGGCTTCCTTTTGTTTTTCATTGATTTGTATACAAGTTGCTCGCTGCACAGCATCAATCATCTCATCAAACTTTTGGAGATCCATCTCATTTACCCCCTTATATACTTTTTATATAACACTTGTGTTCCGCTATTTTCTTCTCCATCCATAATTAACTCTTCATACAATTCTTTCGCCAAGCTTAAACCTGGTACTGGTAATTGTAATTTTTCAGCCTCATCTAAAGCGATTTTCATATCTTTCATAAAATGCTTTACGTAAAACCCTGGCTCAAAGTCTCCTTTTAACATTCGAGGAGCTAAATTATTTAATGACCAACTACCTGCTGCACCTGTTGAAATACTCTCTAATACTTTATCTGGATTTAGTCCAGCCTTTTTCGCGTAAGCAACAGCTTCACATACTCCAATCATGTTGGATGCAATTGCAATTTGATTGCACATTTTCGTATGTTGTCCACTCCCAGCTGGTCCTTGTAACTGAATATTTGTTCCTAGTTTTTCAAATAACGGTAAACATCTATCATATATGTCTTTCTCTCCACCGACCATAATTGCAAGTCTTGCTTCTTTAGCACCAACATCTCCTCCAGATACTGGGGCATCTAACGTAAATACATTCTTTCTTTTACCAACTTCATTTATACGTTTTGCCAATGTTGGTGTAGATGTCGTAAAATCAATGGCTATCGTGCCTTCATTTGCATTCTCTATAATCCCTTCACTTCCAAAGTACACTTCTTCAACATCATGTGGATATCCAACCATAGTCATTACAACATCTACTTGCTTCACTAACTCTTTCGGTGTATCACACCAATTTGCACCATCTTGTACTAATGAATCTGTCTTCGCTTTCGTTCTATTATATACATATACTTTATGACCTTCTTGCATTAAATGACGAACCATACTTTTTCCCATTACACCGATACCGATGAAACCTATTGATAAAATTTTGTTTTCCATATTCTCATCCCCTTTGTTCTAATAAATCATTTACCATCTTTCGAAACTCATTATTAAAATCATCATCCATACTATTTTTCACATTTGAAAATAAAATAACAAAAGTCCCTTTTTCTTTATTAAAATTATTGAAAGTGTTCCAACCAGATAGTACACCATGATTATGAAAATAATCTGGGTATATATAAAAACTAAATGCATATTTCCGTTCTTCTGAAGGTGAAAACATCGCTTGCATACTTTGTTCAGAAAGAAGTTTCCCATTTATAATTGCTTCGTCTAATTTCTTCATATCTCCAACTGTCGTATACATCTCGCCGCAACCGTATAACCAATCCATTGACAATTTTTGTGCAGGTTCAAGTACATTATCTTTCTTAACGTACCCTTTAGTAAAATGCTGATCTCCCGGAGCCATATTTCCCATACCAGATTCGTGCATTTCTGCTTTAATAAATATATTTTCTTTTATGTAATCTCCTAACGTTTTTTTTGATATGCTTTCTATAATATAAGCAAGCACCATATAATTATAATCTGTATATCTCCAACCTGCTCCTGGTGGAAACTCTACTTTTTGACTCCCAATCCAATTTACTAAGTTTATACGAGAAGCCGCATTCACTTTTCCTTTGCCGCTTTCCGGTAAACCCGATGTATGCGTTAATAAATGATATAAAGTGATATTTTTATCTGCTGGAAATGAAGGAATATATGTATTTACATTTTCCTGAATGTTTAATTTCCCTTGTTCTTGTAGCTGTAAAATAGATGTAGCAACTACTGTTTTCGTAATAGAACCGATACGATATTTTGTTTGAGGTGTATTTTCTATTTTATTTTGAACATCAGCATATCCATATCCTTTATTCAATATAACACGCTCTTTATCAGTCACCAAAACTGTCCCATTAAATTGCTTTCCTACTAAATATTGATCTAATTTTTGAGATATACTAGCATAATCAATTTGTCTCTCTTCTTTTTCTTCTATATTATCTTGCACTTCTGACCCAATAGCCGGGGCCACATTAGTAGTTAACACTGTTTGTTCCATTACACTGGGAGCATAGAAAGCATAGTATACTCCACCGCAAACAACAGTACATAGTGAAGCAACTACTATTATTTTTTTTATCATATTGTTCCTCCATAATTACTTCATTACATATGGTCTCCCTACTACTATTATCAGGCAATAAAAAAAAATCGCAACAATTAGTTGCGAAAAATCACATTTTTTCTTTTCTATATATACATACCTGATTTTTCCCATTTTTTTTCGCTTCATATAATGCAATGTCCGCTCGCTGCATTAATTCTTCTCTTGTAATTCCTTTCTCATATAACGCTACTCCAAAACTCGCTGTTAATTTCGAAATTCCAGAGAATTGTTTTGTTTCAATAAAAAAGCGCAATGATTCTGCAACTTGAAATGCTTCTTTTTCTACTGTATTTGTCACTAATATAATAAATTCTTCTCCTCCCCATCTTGCAAATACATGTTGTTGCTCTACTTTAGACTTCATAAGTTCTGCAAGTTGTATTAATGCTAAGTCTCCAAAATCATGACCATATGTGTCATTTACTGTTTTAAAATTATCTATATCAAATAATATAATTGCCATTTTTTCATCGTTACGTATTACATTATCCCACTCTACCTCTAATATTTGTTGGAACTTCAAACGATTATAAATCTCTGTCAATGAATCTATCATGGCAAGTCTTTCTTGTTCTTGATAGATTTCATCTAATTCTGTAATCTCTGTACACTTTACAATAAATCTCGATAAATCTTCTGGTAACGGCGTCGCACGTAATAAAAAAGTTGATACAATTCCTTCATAATTAGACATCTTAATTCTTCTATCATATGATAATGTATCATCTAACCATGTTATATCATGAGTCGTCGAATAATATCCATTTTCTCTAATAAAATGTTCGGCAAACACTAAATGTTGCTCACGATAATCAAACAAATTTTCATATCCAAAAAACTCTAAAAAATTCGTATTACAATCAACAATCTCATCATCTTCTACTATAAATAATAGATCATTGTGAAAATCAAACATCATCTGCAGTAGTTCTTGTTGCAAACTTACTTGCCGCACTAAAGAAAGTTGATACAAACTTTTATTTACTTCCTCTAACACTACTTGTGGAGTTACTGGGGCTATCACAATATTACGTATTCCTAACGTAAGCACCTCTGTAAACTCATTTGTTATTTGTTGATCCCAAATGACAATGAATGTACTATGTGGATTATACATATTCTTTATATATTTTATTTGAGAAAAATCTGTTACATACATAATTACAATATGCGGTTTAGTCTTATGAAACAATAGTTCTCCTTCTTCAAAACTATTTGCTATAAACATGCATTTGGGATGAATATTTTCAATCGTTTGTTGATGTGTGCATCCATTTTCTATATAAAGGACATTTAACTTAAGATCTTGTAATACATTTTGGAAAACCGTATTCTCTAATAAAAAATGTAGTATGTTCATCACTAGTCTTCACTCACTTCATATATCTTGTTCTACAGAATTCCTCACAAACGTTTTATAAATAGCTATTCCCAAAAACTTTAATGCGTGAGGGATACATAGTAACAAGCTAATTGAGAATGTAATCTTCGCTTTTTCACTCTATAAATTCCTTTTTTAGTGTATGATTATAGGAATTGTATCGTTTGTATGAATGCCCTAGCTTACTCTTTAAAACTTGACAATTAAAATAAAGATATTATATTCTTAAACTCGACAACTTACAAAATGTAAGTAGAAGATATTACATTTATTTTTAAATAATTTGATATGTAATTTGGAGGATATATAATGACAAACGATAACTTTTTTAACGTTCTATATGAACGCACGTCTACACGTGCATTCAACCCAGACAAAGAAATTTCATCGACAGAATTACATGAAATTTTAAAAGCAGCTGCACAAGCACCTTCTGCTTGGAACCTGCAACACTGGAAATTCCTTGTTTTCCAAGGAGAAGATGTACAAAAACGATTACACCCAATTGCTTATAACCAACAACAAATTCTCGATGCTTCTGCAGTAGTCGCTGTTTTAGGTGATTTAGAAGCTTATAAAAATGTTGAACCCGTTTATGGTCCAATTGTTGAACAAGGCTTTATGAAAGAAGAAGCAAAAGAGCGCTTAGCTAAAAACATTGAATCTGCATATACTCGTGAACAATTCCCAAGAGATGCTGCTTTTTCAAATGCATCTTTAGCAGCAATGCAACTTATGCTTGCAGCTAAAGCAACTGGCTGGGACACTTGCGCTATCGGTGGTTTCAATCCACAAGCACTTACAGAAGAATTCAATGTTTCATCTCGATACGTACCAATTATGCTTATTACAATTGGTGAATCAACTTTAAAAGGCCACCCTGCACCACGAATGAGCGTAGAGCAAGTGAGTGAATGGGCAAAATAGTAAAAACGAAGGTAATTTCATTACCTTCGTTTTTTTATACTCTGTCACACATCCGTAATATTACAATGTGTTATTCGATATCTACAGATAGATAAACAGTACAGTTTATGTTAATTCCATAAACAAATATGACGTTTTGTGTCGAAATTTGTTAAAACATCGAAATATAACCGTGTATTTTTGTTACAATTATGATACAATGATAACAAATAGATAACAAGAGAGGGATTTTCATTGAGTTCATACGGAAGCTTTATCGCACTTTTAAGTTACATAGTAACTGTACTACTTCTATATTTTATTGGCGATGCTGCAAACATATCAGTGTTACAATTCCCAAAAGAAGAAGCGTTCCAATTAGACGCAGAAAAACATACTGCGCGATCCATTGCACCATTACTCTTAGCTCTCCCAGTATATATCATTGTTTTATATAAAAGTAAAAAAGTGTAAAGCCTACCTATTTCATTCATTTTGGTGGTCTTTACACTTTTTTGTGATATTTCCCCTATTTTAAACATCATTCCGTACTAAACACCCAGCTAGTCTTTTAAAATGAGAAAATACCCTAGAAAAAATTCCACGCTCTGTCCAGTCACTAACTACCGAACTTACATAGATTATAAGTGTGAAGGGGGTGATGAGGATTATGTTTGGATCATTTGGATGCTGTGATAACTTTAGAGACTGTCATCATCGTGAAAGAGAGTGTGACCATCGCGACCATCGTGAGAAAGAGAGAGAGGTAAAACCACAACAACCAGCTGTATGTAACGTACTTGCTAGCATTTCAGTTGGAACAGAGCTTTCTCTTTTAAGCATTAGAGGTAATGGTACTTTCAACAATGTAATTTTTGAAGGTTTCGCTAACGGTGTTGCTCTTTTCTCTGCTTTAGCTCGTAATAACAAAGACGACAAAGATAACAATAAAGACGATAAGAACAATCAAAATCGAAATACTTTTACTGGTATTTTACGTGTATGCCCAACTGATATCGTTGCAATCGCTATCTAATTCTGTCTCTTATCCTCGATAGTAAGCAAATAAGATTTACTTTTCTCATAGAAAAAACCTGAGACCGATTTCAAATCGACTCAGGTTTTTTTATTGATTATATGCTTTTAACTAATTCAACAACTTCTTCAGCAGTTGACATTGTTAATGCTTTTTCTGCTAATGTTTCCATTTCTGCTTTTGACAACTTGCTTAGTTGTGTTCTTGCAGGAAGGATAGATGTTGCACTCATACTGAACTCATCTAAGCCTAATCCTAATAATAATGGGATAGCAAGTGAATCTCCCGCCATCTCACCACACATACCAGCCCATTTGCCCTCTTTATGAGCAGCATCGATAACCATTTTTACAAGACGTAAAATAGATGGGTTATATGGTTGATATAAGTAAGCTACACGTTCGTTCATACGGTCTGCAGCCATTGTGTATTGGATTAAGTCATTTGTTCCGATAGAGAAGAAATCAACTTCTTTTGCGAATTGATCTGCTAATACTGCTGAAGCTGGAATTTCAACCATCATACCCACTTCAATAGAATCAGAAACAGTTGTACCCGCTTCTACAAGCTTTGCTTTCTCTTCTAATAAAATCGCTTTCGCTTGACGGAACTCATCAAGAGTTGCAATCATTGGGAACATAATTTTTAAGTTACCGTATACGCTAGCACGAAGTAATGCACGAAGTTGTGTACGGAACACATCTTGCTCATCAAGACATAAGCGAATTGCACGGTATCCTAAGAATGGGTTCATTTCTTTTGGTAAATGTAAGTATGGAAGCTCTTTATCTCCACCGATGTCAAGTGTACGAACAACAACAGGTTGACCTTCTTTTACACCTTCAAGAACTGCTTTATACGCCTCGAACTGCTCTTCTTCTGTTGGAAGATTGTCACGGCCCATGTATAAGAATTCTGTACGGTATAAACCAACGCCTTCTCCGCCATTATCGATAATACCTTGTACATCATTTGGTGTTCCGATATTAGCAACAAGCTCAACGTGATGTCCATCGCTCGTTACAGTAGCTTGGTCTTTTAATTTTGCCCATATTGCTTTTTGCTCTTCAAATTTCGCTTTCTTTTCTTCAAAAGAACGAAGAGTTTCTTCCGATGGGTTTACAATTACTTCTCCATCTAAACCGTCAATGATTACGATATCGCCATTTTGGATTTTCTCCATAACAACTTTCGTACCAACAACTGCAGGAATTTCCATAGAACGAGCCATAATTGCAGAGTGAGATGTACGTCCACCGATATCAGTCGTGAAACCTTTTGCATACTTACGGTTTAACTGAGCTGTATCAGATGGTGTTAAATCTTCAGCAATAATGATTACTTCTTCAGAAATTGTACCAGGGTTTGAGAAGTTAATTCCTAGTAAATGTGCAAGAACGCGTTTTGTTACGTCACGAATGTCCGCAGCACGTTCTTTCATATATTCGTTATCCATGTTTTCAAACATAGAAATAAACATTGATGCAACTTCATCCATTGCAAATTCAGCATTTACTTTTTCGCTATTTACTTTATCTTTTACCGGGTTTACTAGTTCTGGATCATTTAATACTAATAAATGTGCTTCAAAGATCGCAGCTTTATCAGCACCCAGCTCAGCAAAAGCGTGGTCCTTAATTGCTTCTAATTCAGTTTTTGCTTTCTCAAGCGCAGCGTCTAAGCGTGCAATTTCAGCAGCTTCGTTTGTAATTGATTTCTTTTCAATGTTAAATTCAGGATTCTCAAGTCTGAAAGCCTTTGCAATAGCAATCCCACTTGATGCAGCGATCCCTTGAATATTAAGAGTCATTATTCTCCTAATCCTTCGTTTTTCATAGTTTCTTCGATAGCTGCTAGTGCTTGAGCTGCATCATCACCATTTGCAGTGATTTTAATTTCTGCGTTTTGTTGAATGCCTAAAGACATAACGCCCATGATTGATTTTAAGTTAACGTTTTTTCCGTTATACTCTAAGTTAATGTCAGAACCAAATTTGCTTGCAGTGTTTACAAGTAGAGTTGCTGGACGTGCATGAATTCCTGAGTCGCTTGTTACTTTAAAGATTTTTTCCATGATAATTTATCTCCTTTAAATTACAGTTTTTTTTAGTTGTATAGACGTGAGTACTACATCATCTATTGTATATAATAGGCGATGTTCGGTCAACCACATCGCCTATTATAATTATAAACATTTTGCGTCAAATTCCTACTGAATGTCAATAATAGCGTTTTCGCCCTTCTTAACATTTCCATCTTTTTTCAATTCGACTTGTTGCCCTTGTTGTAAATTTGTAAATACAATTGGCGTAATAATAGATGGTGCATTTTCTTTTATGAATGTAAGATCTACTTTTAATAATGGTTGTCCTTGTTTCACTTTGTCGCCTTGTGCTACAAGTGCCTCAAATCCTTCACCATTTAATTTTACAGTATCAATACCAAAGTGAATTAATATCTCTTTTCCACCCTCAGATTGAATACCAATCGCATGCTTTGTAGGGAATACATTGACGATCTCACCATTAACTGGAGAAACTACTGTTCCTTCTGTTGGCTCGATTGCAAATCCGTCTCCCATCATTTTTCCTGAGAATACTTGATCAGGTACTTCTGTAATCGGTAAGATTTTCCCTTCAATTGGTGATACGATTGTTTCATTTTCATCAACTTTTTGAGGAGTTTCTTCTACCTTTACAGGCTCTTCTTTTTCAACATGAGGTGTACGGCCTGACATAATATCATGAATTTGTGATTTTAATGTGTCAGATTTTGGTCCGAAAATAGCTTGAATGTTATTTCCAACTTCAAGTACACCAGCCGCTCCAAGTTCTTTTAAGCGGTCTTTGTTTACATTCTTTTGTTCGTTAACTTGAACACGTAAACGAGTAATACAAGCATCTAAAGAAGCAATGTTTTCTTTACCACCAAGTGCTACTAATACTTCTCGAGGAAGTTCACCTGCTTCTGTTTTTCCTGCGCCGTCATTCGCATTTGCTACTTCACGACCAGGTGTTTTTAAATTCCATTTACGGATTGCAAAGCGGAATCCGAAGTAGTAAATAACTGCTAGTACAAGACCAACAATAATTACCCACCACCATGCTGTACGGCCTGGTAATACACCGAATAACATAAAGTCGATTAAACCACCAGAGAATGTCATACCAATTTTAACACCTAAAATTTGCATTGTCATAAATGATAGACCAGCAAATACAGCGTGAATTCCGAATAATACTGGTGCTACGAATAAGAATGAAAATTCAAGTGGTTCTGTAATACCTGTTAAGAAAGATGTTAATGCAGCAGAACCTAAAATACCAGCTGCTAATTTTTTATTTTCTGGACGTGCTTCATGGTACATTGCTAAAGCTGCTGCTGGAAGACCGAACATCATGAACGGATACTTACCAGTTGTAAATGTACCTGCTGTTAATTCTACACCATCTTTTAACTGTGCCATAAAGATTTTTTGGTCACCGCGGATTAATTCGCCAGCCGCATTTGTGTACTGACCAAATTCGAACCAGAACGGTGAATAGAAAATGTGATGTAATCCAAATGGAATTAATGAACGTTCAATTAAACCAAAAATAAATGCTGCTAACGTTCTATTCGCATCAATCATTTGATGTGAGAACGTATTTAAGCCACCTTGAATGTATGGCCAAATGAAGCACATGATAATACCTACTACTAAAGAGAATGTTGCAGTTGCGATCGGTACGAAACGCTTACCTGCAAAGAAACCTAGGTATGAAGGTAATTCAATATTGAAGTATTTATTATAGCAATATGCCGCTACTATACCGACGATAATACCACCAAATACTCCTGTTTGTAGCGTTGGAATTCCTAATACATTCGCATATGCTGGATCTGCAAATCCAATTTTCACTGGGTCTGCTCCAGAACTTGTTACTTTTACTAACTTATCTACTTCTAAGAACACACTCATCGTTTTGTTCATAATTAGGTAGCCAACGAATGCTGCTAAACCAGCTACTCCGTCTCCACCTGCTAAACCAATTGCTACCCCAACTGCGAATAATAATGCAAGGTTAGCGAAAATAATATCACCAGATTGTTCCATAATTTTTGCAACCATTACGAACCAATCTGCTTTTAAAGCAGGAATAACATTTGTTAACTGTGGATTTTGAAATGCATTACCAAATCCAAGTAAAATACCTGCTGCCGGTAAAATCGCTACTGGAAGCATTAACGCTTTCCCGACTTTTTGAAGAACACCAAAGATCTTCTTAAACATGGAAACCCTTCCTCTCTTATCTATATTGATACCTTCCGACAAACGCCAAAAAGGCATGAGGAAAAAAAGATAGAACGATAGCTATACAAAGGGTAGTATATCCCTTTCTCTAGCTTACATTCCTGGCTTTTCTCCACTCATGCCTGATCGAATCAGTAACACGTGTCAAAAATAGGTTTACGTATAAGTTCACTATAATTAAGGCAAACGTTTTCGTTACTTACCTTAATGTGTTTGTCGAAATTTGTATAACTTTGCAATAGTTATTATACATAACTATTGTAAGCGATTCAATGATTTTTTTTAACGTTTTCATTTTAGACAAAAATATATGTCTTTTTACACATGCTCCGCTTTCACTAATCGTTGCAAGTGCATTGTTAAATAAATACTTTCAGCTTCATATACAGGCAATTGCAATTCTTTTTGCATGACCTTAACCAGCTTCCAGGCTAAATTATAACAGACGGGATATTCTGCCTTTAATAAATCAGCAAAGCTTTGTGATTCCTCAACTTTTTCTCCCTTTTTCACCCGTTCAATAGCATATTGTAAATGACGAATAAGGCGCAAATAGTGAATACTTTCTTGGTCTAATGTAATTTGTAAGCTTGTTTCAATTAAAGATACAAGTTGTGCAATGAGACGGGAGTTTTGATTAACTGAAGATAAATCTGAATTTGTAAGTGAACTGTAAATATGGAGTGCAATAAAACCAATTTCTCCTTCTGGCAATGTAATTTGCAAACGAGAATTTAAAAGGTCTACAACACCTTCAGCAATTTCGTATTCTTCTGGATATAGCATTTTCGTTTCAACCAGAAAAGGATTATCTATTGTAAGTCCTTGTTTTAACCGCTTAACTGCAAAAGAAATATGATCTGTTAAAGCGATGTGAATATGTTCATTTAATGGCGATTTTGCCTTTTCTTGAATGTAGAACATAATGTCATTCATTAATTCAATTAATTTTTCACTCACATGCGGCACTAACAGTTTGTATTGTTCTCGATCACGTTCATTTTTTAAAACAAACATTTTTTCAATTTGTACTTGCTCCAATACATCTTTCGCTTTTTTTCCAAATCCAATTCCTTTACCAATCACTACTACTTCCTCGTGTTCAGGATGGCTAGCAATGATGACATTATTATTTAAAACTTTTTTAATTTCTAGATAATTACTCATATAACACCACCCTCGTACTTAAATAGCCTGCTTTTATGTTACAGAATATTCTTCTTTGTCGTCAATGTAAAACATCTACCATTTAATAAAAATTCATTTTTTAGACATGTTTGTATATGATGCGTATAATGTAAGGGCAACTGTACATAGAAAGGAGATTGCAACATGATTAAAATGTTTGTAAGTGATATTGATGGAACAATGATGCAACACGGAGGTTTTATCGACGAACAAGATATTATCGCTTTGCGCAGCTTAGCTGAACAAAATGTAATTCTTTGTTTCGCTTCTGGAAGACTTGATAATGAAATTGCAGACTTAATGAGAGCGGTTAATACAAATTTCCATCGCATTAGTGTAAATGGTGTTTTTGTATATACACATGAAAATAAGAAGCTATTATCTGCAACTTTCGATTCCAGCATTCTTCCAGATTTGTTAGCTATGACAAATGAAGACCCTTATTTCCGTTATGTAAGTGATGAACATAGCTACTACATTGAAGAAAAAACACCGTTTATTCATGAACTTGAACAACAAGTAACGATGACTTCTGTTGAAGAACCTAATCTATTACAGAAAATTGATGATACAATTTTTCCAAATAAAATTTCTGTCGGTGGAACGAAGGAAAGCTTACAACTCCTTCAGAAAAAAATTGATGAAAAATTTCATGGGAAAGTTAGCACCTTCATTTCAGCAGAACAATGTTTAGATGTAATGCCACCTAATATTAGTAAAGGTTCTGCTATTTCTATTTTATTAAAAGAATTTCAAATACAACCAGAGGAAATTGCTTGCATAGGGGATTCTTATAATGATATTCCAATGTTCTCTTTAACTCCTCACAGTTTTGCTATGTCTCAAGCAGATGACGCAGTAAAAGAGCACGCTCACTATGTAGTAAATACGGTTAAAGATGCTGTTAACCACGTAATTACTCATAATAAAAATACGACTCACTCCTTATAAGGATGAGTCGTATTTTTATTTCTTTACATGTTAAACACTTTAAAATTTACTGTACTTTACAAACTGAAATATATTATTTGTTACGTGCGATGTTTGTAATAAATTTATAACGATCCCCACGATAAATACATTTCACATACTCTAACGGTATCTCACCTTCTGAATATGACCATTGGCGCATTACAAGCACAGGCGCCTTTTTAGGAATATGCAGATGTTCAGCTTCATTATCCGTTGCAATGGAAGCTTCAATTGATTGAGTAGCGCTAACAAGCTTAAAGCCCAGTTTTTTCTCTAAATGTTCATATAAAGATTGTTGCAATATTTCTTCGTTAATATCTTTTACAAGAGCTGGCGACAAATATGTCGTCTCAAAAGCAATCGGTTCATCATCAGCTAAGCGAATACGCCTCACTTCATAAACCGACTCCCCCTCCTGTATTCTCAACCGGTCTGCTATTTTCGCAGTAGCTGGAACTAGGCGGAAACTAAGTAATTGACTACTTGGGTTCATCCCGCGAGAAATCATATCTTCTGTGAATCCCGTCATTCCTTGCAATTTTTGTTCCACTTTCGGAAGTTGGACAAACGTTCCAATTCCACGTTTCCGATATAAATAGCCTTGTTCCACTAAATTATTAATCGCCTGTCTGATTGTCATACGACTCACTTCGAACTTATCACAAAGTTCATTCTCAGATGGGATTTTGTCTCCCGGCTTCCATTCGCCGTCCTCAATTAGCTGTTTCACCCACTCTTGAATCTGATAATAGATCGGAAATGGTGAATACTTGTCGATGTTCATCAGCAATCGCCTCACTGCATAAAGATAGAGCTTCTTGATCAGCGATTACGGTTACATTCGGATGACGTTGTAAAACTGTAGCAGGACACGCTTCACTATATTCACCTTGCAATAACTCTTTAAGTGCTTCTGCCTTTTTAGGCCCCATAGCAACAAGTAGGATTTGTTTTGCTTTCATAATGCTTCCAATTCCCATTGTAATCGCATGAGTTGGCACATCTTCTTCTTTTTCGAAGAAACGAAGGTTTGCTTGGCGTGTAGATTCTGTTAATTCAACAATGTTAGTTGGAGAATTAAATGCTGTTCCTGGCTCGTTAAATCCGATGTGACCGTTTTCACCGATTCCAAGAATCTGTAGGTCAACTGGGTTAGCAGCTAGAATGCTCTCGTAACGTGTGCACTCTTCCTCTAAATCACTTGCCATCCCGTTTGGTACATAAGTTTGTTTAAATGGAAGATAATCAAACAACTGTTCTTGCATGAAATAGTGATAGCTGTTTTTATCTTCGTGTGGTAAATTTACGTACTCATCTAAGTTTACAGTGGTTGCATGACTTGTATCAAGTTTATTTTTTCGCATTTCTGCATAAATACCTAATGGAGAGCTTCCTGTAGCCATTCCTAATGTTGGATTTTCTTTTGATTTTACAACTTCTTCAATTAATTTATAACCTGCTTCTGCTAATTCTTCTGGAGTTTTTACAACAAGAATATTCATTTAATTACTTCCCTTCCTTCATATGAATTCCTAAACGAACGGTATCATATACATGTAAATTTTCAGTCATCACAACAAAGTCTGCATCTTTCCCTACCGCTAACGCACCTTTATTATTTAATCCAAACTCTTCTGCCTGGTTAACTGATGTCATACGTACTGCGTCTTCGATTGAACATCCTGTAAATTCAATTACATTTCGGAAAGCTTGATCCATTTTTAGAATACTACCAGCTAACGTTCCATCTTCTAATCGAGCACTACCATCTTTTACATGTACTGGCTGTCCGCCAAGTTCATATAATCCATCTTCAAGACCTTTTGCTCGCATTGCGTCAGTAATGACACTTACTTTTTTCGGTCCTTTTAATTTATATGCTAATTTCACCATATCAGGGTGAATATGAATGCCATCTGTAATTACTTCAACCATTACATCTGGATTTAATAACACATGACCAACAACTCCTGGTTCACGGTGATGTAATCCACGCATTTGATTGTACAAATGTGTTGCATGTGTAATGTTTCTATTTTTTAGTTGCGCATCAATTGCATCTGTATGCCCCATTGTGCCAACAACACCAGTTTCAGCAAGATACTGGTCAAACTCTAATGCTCCTTCTTCCTCTGGTGCATATGTTACTAACTTAATTAAATTACCGCTTGCTTCCTGCCATTGTTTAAACTGTTCAATATTCGCAGGAACGATATGTTCTAGTGGTTGTGCACCTGCACGTTTTTTTGAAACATACGGTCCTTCTAAATGAATATATTCGAAATGTGCTCCTTTTTCTTTCGCTTCCTTTGCAGCACTTAGTGCCGCTTCTATCGCTTCTGGAGCTTGTGTCATTGTTGTCGGGAAGTAAGTTGTAACCCCTTCTTTTAACATTTCTTTACCTAGAGTTACTAATCCATCGCTATTTGCATCCATCGCATCAATATCGTATCCACCATGAATATGAACATCGATCATACCTGGAATTACAATCTTCCCTGTAGCATCAATAACAGTTTCATCTTCTTGTGGTACATATTGAGCCATCAAACCAATTTCTTTAATTGTTTCTGCGTAACGAATAAATCCGTTTTCCACTACTTCTTGACCTGTGTAAATTTTGGCATTGATGACAATTTGCGTTTTCATTTTCATCGACCCTTTCCCATAAACTTTCCTACTTGTTCTTATTACCTTATTCGCCTAATTCTATCTTAATATACGCACGAGTAGTTGTCTATACATTCTAATGAAATTTCCATTTTGTTTAACGAAACATATATTATAATTACGTCTCTCGTAATTATAATATATGTTATTCATTTTTTCCAAAAAGGGACGGTCTCCATCTCTAATGTATGAATTACTTCAATAATGGCATTAATCCACTAGACCCTATCATAATATGTTCCCCATCTGTATTCACTTCTACAGTGCGTTTATTTGTTCCATATATCATTATACCGTGCCGTTTCAATCTCCTTACTACACTTTGGTGAGGATGGCCATACGGATTGCTACTCCCATACGAAAGAATAGCGAACTGTGGTTCTACTTTTTTTATAAACGTTTCACTTGTTGAAGTATATGAGCCATGATGCCCAACTTTTAATATATCTGCATGTACATCAAATTGCTTTAATATCTCATGTTCCGTCCGTACATCAGCATCGCCCATCAATAAAAAGTCAGCCTTTCCATATCGAACCTTTAAAACAATTGAGGATTCATTATTTTCATCTTTCGATTTCCCATTGTTTAATACCTGTATAGAAACATGTGGATCTAGCGGTATATATTGTCCTTCCTTTACCGAAACAAAAGGTATTCCCCTTTTCTTAATATTATTTCGATACGTATGATATGTAAAAGAGCTATATGTTTTTCCACTATCTAGTATAAGTGAGACCGGCATTTGCTCTACAATCGGAATTAGTCCACCAATATGATCCATATCAGGATGCGTACTGACAATAACATCTAAATGGTTTATCCCTTTTTCGATTAGTTTTTGAATAATAACCTCTCCTGCTTCATAAGGTCCTCCATCAATTAACATTGTTTGTCCATTTGGCAATACAATAAGTGTTGCATCACCTTGTCCAACTTTTAAAAAGTTCACTTGCATTTTACTAAGATGTTGCCGCTGCATATGTAAAGGAGACGTAGCATGAATAGACATCATATATCTTTTAGCCGAGGTACTATTTAAAGAAAAACATAATAAAACAGAAATTAACAACAAAATACTTCGTATACCCTTCATAACTCGTCTCCTTTTTTTTCACTTAGTATGGCACGGGATATAATTGATATACAAAAAAAGCTTAGCAAAATGCTAAGCTTTTATTTTGATATTTCTTGTAAAGAACCGAAGAATAAATCTGCTTCATTCATTTGTTCACTCTCTTCAGAAAGTAGCGGTAAATCATCTAATGTTTTCAATCCAAATGTGTCCAAAAATTCTTTTGTCGTTCCATATAAAATAGGACGCCCTGGACCTTCTGCTCGGCCAGTTTCTTTTATAAGTAAGTGTGAAACTAACGTTTGTAGTGCCTTGTCCGTTTTTACCCCTCGAATCTCTTCCATTTCTGTCCTTGTAATCGGTTGACGATATGCAACGATCGCTAACGTTTCAAGAGCAGCTTGAGAGAGTGAGGCAGCTGTTGGGATATCTATTAATTTCTGATAGTACGAAGCATGTTCTTTCTTTGTAGCAAAGCGATATACTTTTGCATATTGTACAATTTGCAAACCGCGATGTGCACCTTCATATTCTTTTTGCATTTCTTCTAAAATATCTATTACTTCATTCACTTCAATTTCAAGAACTTTCGCTATTTGTTCTGGATAAATCCCTTCATCACCAGAAACAAACAAAAGCCCTTCAATGATTGATTTTTGTTCTTTTCTATCCATTGTCCGAGCTCCTTCCTCCTATTTTCTCATTAAAAATACACATCAAAAAACCGAATCACAATCAATGCGTTCGGTTCAATATTTCTTTTCTTGTTCCAAACGATTCATTAAAACGTAACATGAGATAAACTGTTTCTCTATCCCATTTCCCATACAAGCTCTATGCGGATTTATTAGAACTCGATACAAAAATTTCATCAAAATTATGTTCTTGCTCAATGCTAATTTGTTGTTTTTTCATAAGCTCAAGAACCGCTAAAAATGTTACAACCATTATTTCACGTTCTTCATCAGCAAACAAATCATAAAAACTTTGACGGCCACCTTTTATTTCTAACTGTTTTAGAATATCAGTCATTCTTTGTTCAATTGGTATTTCTTGACGAGTAACTCGTGCTGTTACAGGTTTCTTTGCTTTTTTACGGCGCATTAATTTTTGAAATGCCGCTAGCATATCATATAACGTAACATCAAGAGGTAAGCTTGTCTCCTCTTCTTGTTGCAACGATGTAAAATCAATTGGCGGACGTGTATATAGCTGTGCTCTTTCTTGTTCTCTTTCTTTTAACTCAGTAGCAACTTGCTTATATTTCTTATATTCAATTAACCTCTCCATCAATTCTTGACGAGGGTCATCTATAAAGTCATCACCATTATCAAGTACATCTTCTTCATGTTTCGGCAACAACATTTTACTTTTAATTTGCAATAACGTTGCAGCCATTACTAAATACTCACTTGCAACATCTAATTGTAGTTCTTTCATCGTATGGACATAAGACAAATATTGTTCTGTAATATCCGCTACAGGAATATTATATATATCAATTTCATAACGATGTATTAAATGTAACAATAGATCTAAAGGCCCTTCAAAAGCCTCTACTTTAAAATTATACTGCACAAAGCATCCCACCACATTTTTTCTATAACAACATAAGTATAGAGCATACTCATGTTCTATCCAACCTTTTTAAGAAATTTAATTAAAAATAGACCTATGCCTATGTCATCATGCCCACAGCTTCATATGATAACAGTGTAGTAAGAACAATGTAGGAGGTCAAAAAACTATGGGTCACGTTGATTGCGGTTTTAGCGGTGGGTTCGCATTACTTGTTGTACTGTTTATTTTACTAATTATTGTAGGGGCAGCTTGCTTCTGCTAACATGAACAATAAACGACTAGGGAAAATCCCCTAGTCGTTTATTGTTCATATTTCTATGATACACTTGTATTTATAACCGTTAGATAGGGGCGAAAAATATGTATCCTACCGAATACATACAATTTTTAATTCATTTTCACGGAGACTATGACTATTTTGAATGTCACGAAATATTGGAAGAGTATTGGAAAACCAAACCGAGAGGAAATCGTGATGATTACTTAGTCGGTCTCATTCAAGTGGCAGTTTCTTTATACCACCAAAGACGCACTAACTGGAATGGCGCCACAAAGATGATGAAAAGTGCAATCACAATTTTAGAAAAAAACAGTGCACTTTTACAACGTTTAGGAATCAATCAAACGCAACTTCTACCCTTACTCAATGAAAGAGTGCAATCTATACAAAAAAAAGAAAGTTTTGTACCGTTATTTTTACCATTATCGGACACATCATTGGAAAAGAAATGTATGCAGTTATGTCAGAAACAAAACCTTCCGTGGAAAGATATGAACGCTACTCCTAGTGAATATATCCTACACAAGCACACATTACGTGATCGAACAGAAGTCATCACTGAACGCAAAGAACAATTACAAAAAAGAAAGCAGAGATAATAAACTACTTATCCCTGCTTTCATGAATGTATATTTTGTTCAAGCCCTTTACACTTTTCGCAAAAACTTGCTGTTTGCTCATTTCCGCAAATTGTAAACTCAAGAAATTTGCTCTTTAACTCTTGAACCATCATCGTCCCAATTCCCATATGACGATGAGACGGGTTCACACTCAAATGCTGAATTTCTAATACTTGATTCTCTTTTTTTACAATCCCCATTATTCCAACAAAATCTTCATTTTGCTTCCACAAATACAATTGCCAATCCTCTTTCGCTTCATACTCTTTCATTGTCAATTGTAATGTTTTCACATCTTTTTCAGTTGGCATAAACGAAAGAAGCCCCATTGCAATTTTTTCATAACTTTTTTTAAAACGAATTAACATAACCCTTATCCCTTCTTACAAAAGTTACAAACTATGAATCCCCTCAATCACTCTTTTCATATCACATTCATTTTACAATATTTTCAACAGAGTGAGAAGAGCCTAAAACAACTTGATAATCATACAAAGCGAAAAGAAGAAAGTCAAATATATGTTTCAGTACTATTTCTTTCTAAGTAGATTTAAAAAAAGACAATGCTATATGATAGTTAAAAGTAACATCCGCTACTCATTACCGCTTCATTATTAGTCACCATAGAGCAACTTAATTCTAGCAAAATTAATATAATAAAAAATGTTTATTGAAACATATAATCTAGTGTATTCTATGTAATTTGTTAAAAGTTTGTTCTCATAAGTCATATATTTTAGCAACAATTACAGTACAGTTTGTATCATGTACTGTAAAGAAAATACTCATTCCTATTTAAAAAATAAAAAAGAGAGCAAAAGCTCCCTTTTTCCATAACTTACTCTTCCCAAACTTTAACTTCTTTCATTACATCGCCTTGACGCATGTTTAATACTGTTTCAATACCGCTTGTCGCTTTACCAAATACAGTATGTACGCCATCTAAATGCGGTTGTGGCTCATGAACAACAAAGAATTGGCTACCACCTGTGTTACGGCCAGCATGTGCCATAGAAAGTGATCCTACAAGGTGTCTATGAGGATTTCCATCAGTCTCACATGGGATAGAGTAACCTGGGCCACCTGCACCTGTTCCTGTTGGGTCTCCACCTTGGCTTACGAAGCCAGGAATAACGCGGTGGAATGTCACACCATCATAAAATCCTTGCTCTGCTAATTTTTTAAAGTTTTCTACTGTTTTCGGTGCTTCTTCTGGGAAAAATTCCAATTCGATTTTTTCACCATTTTCCATTAATATGTATCCTAAAGTTTTCATATGTATATGTCTCCTTTCAAGTATCTCAGCACTATATTACCACATTCATGACTAGAAACAAAAAAGAATCCGACAATCTACATACTTCTTTTTCGAAATGTGGACAAAGCTAGGTGACAAATAAGAAATATATACTATAATAACTGTGTTGCCCGAAAATTTTAGAAAGAGAAAGGGAGCGATTTTTCGTGAAAACGAAATTACTAGCTCTGCTATTAGCTGTAACGGTATTTATGATGCCAACAGCTTCATTTGCAGACATCATTGAGGGAGAATCAATTGTTACACTAGGAGAAAACTTATCTGAACAACAAAAACAAGATCTGTTAAAAGAAATGAAAGCACCGAAAGATGCTACAATTATTACTGTGTCTAATGCGGAAGAACATAAATTTCTAGAAGGAATTGTTCCAAAAGCACAAATTGGTACGCGAGCAATTTCCTCTTCTATGATTACATACACAAAGCCAGGATCTGGTCTCATTGTACGTTCAAAAAACATTAATTCAATAACAGATGCAATGTACACAAACGCACTTATTACAGCAGGTGTGAAAGATGCAGAGATTCAAATTACTGCACCATTTAAAGTTTCAGGAACTGCTGCTTTAACAGGTTTAATGAAGGCCTATGAAACAACATCGAACAAAGCAATTCCTGAGGAAGTAAAAAAAGTAGCCAATGAAGAAATGGTGCAAACGGCCCAGCTCGGCGATAAAATTGGTGAAGAAAAAGCAGTTCAACTTGTTGCAAAAATTAAAGAAGAGATTGCAAAAGAGCAGCCAAAAACAACGGAAGATTTACGTTCATTAATTAAAAAAATTGCTGATCAACTCGGCATTACATTAACGGATGAACAGTTGGATAACTTAGTAGCGTTATTTGATAAAATGAAAAATCTTAATATCGATTGGAATCAAGTTGGCAGTCAGTTAAATAAAGCAAAAGAACACGTTTCTGCCTTTTTAGGGTCTGAAGAAGGGCAAAGTTTCCTAGATAAAGTTAAAGATTTCTTCTCAAGTATCATTGATTTTGTTAAATCTTTATTCAAGTAAAAAGAAGCTCGTCAGTGACGAGCTTCTTTTTTATACAAGTAACGGTAATTTCATAACAGCTTCTTCAACCGAACGAACAACATGATTTGCTTTCTCCTTCACATATGGATGAGCATGATGAAGAGTAAATGAATGCGGGGTTACTTCAAACATTGAAATGTCATTAAAAGAATCTCCAATGCAGGCAACTTCATTTGCTTCAATTTTTAAATGTTCCATTAGTCGCCTTAAAGCACTCCCCTTACTTACACCCCTTGGCATAATATCAACATAACGTTTACCTGATATAAAAACTTCCGCTTCACTGTGAAACGTATTTCGTAACTCTTGATCTAATACTACAATTTTCTCTTCTTCTCCAAATACAAATAATTTCGCTGGATGTACAGTCTTACCAAATTCTTCTTCTAACGCTTCTATTTCAGCAATATGTACCCCCATATACTCTTCAAAAGTATGATGATTTTCATTTTTTCTTTTTGTATATCGCTGCTCATTTGCACAAACAATATCTGCTAGTCCTTTGTTATGTATATATCGATATATTTCCTGGGCAACACTATCTTCAAAACTTGATTCATGAAATATTTTACCGTCCGGCAGTAACATTGTCGCCCCATTTAAACCTGTTGTGTAATACGGGAATGAAAACTTTTTTACGACTTCATCAATTCGGTGAGTAAAGCGGCCAGAGGCAAAACAAATATTTGTCCCTTTTTCAGCTAGCCAACAAAGTGCACGTTCATCTTCTTTTTGCATATCATTCACATTGTAAACGAGCGTGTCATCTAAATCACTTACAAATAATTTAATCATGTCCTCTTCCCCTTTCATACACAATATCTACTCTAAGTGTACACAAAAAATGTTTGGTTTTTGTTAAAAAAAAATAAATTTTCAATAAAAAAATAAACGGGAGCATAATCCCGTTTATTTTTGTCTTCTTACATTTTGAGGTCGCACAATACTAGGACGCACTTTTAAACTAGACATAGTTGGTCGGAGTAAAATTTTCGTTAACGCGCCCCAATCAAATGGTAGAAACGGCCATAAATACGGTGTTTGTAAACTTTTTATAGACGTTAAAAATAAAATCAATATCGTCATTCCAATTACAAACCCTATCTCATGGAAGAGACCTGTTAAAATAATTACAAACAATTTCCCAACCTTATTTCCTAGTCCTAATTCATAGCTCGGTGTTGCATATGCCCCAATCATCGAAACAGCTACATATAAAATAACTTCTGGTACAAACAACCCTACATCAATGGCAATTTGACCAATTAATATAGCAGAAATTAACCCCGCCGCAGACGATAACGACGTCGGAGTGTGAATGGCAGCCATTCTTAAAAACTCAAGTCCGACCTCTGCCATTAACACTTGTAATAAAATTGGTAAATGCGTCATCTTAGTCGGTCCAATAAAAGCAAGATTCGGTGGCAAAAGAGTTGGATCAAATACAAATACTAACCAAAATGGTAATAAAAATAACGAGAAAATAACACCTAAAAAACGTACCCAACGTAAAAATGTACCTACAGCTGGATTTTGTCTAAATTCTTCTGCATGCTGTAAATGGTGGAAATATGTTGTTGGAGTGATCATAGCACTTGGTGATGTATCAACAAGTACTAACACATGTCCTTCTAACAAATGGTTCGCTGCTACATCTGGCCTTTCTGTGTAGCGAATAAGCGGGAATGGATTATAACCTTGTTTGACTACAAATTCTTCCACCGTTTTATCCGCCATCGTAATCCCATCTACTTCAATATTATTTAATTCTTGTTTTATAATCTTCACTAAATCTGGATTTGCAACATCTTGTACATATGTAATACAAATATCGGTTTGTGATCTATCCCCTACTCGAACCATTTCATTTCGAAGACGTGGGTCGCGGATCCTTCTACGGATTAACGCTGTATTTACAACAATATTTTCAACAAAACCATCCCTTGCACCACGTACTACCTTTTCTGTATCTGGTTCTGTCGGTGTCCGCCCCGGATAACTACGAACATCAATTGCAAAAGCTTCCGTTTCACCTTCCACAAATATAACAATAAGCCCTGATAATACTTGGAGCATTACTTCATCCATCGTTTTTACTTTACTTACTTGTTGATGAATTAAACGATTCTCTAAAAGCTTTACTGTATCTTCTTCTACATCCCTTATTTCATTTGTATCCACCGCTTCTTCTAAAATAGGGATAATATAATTCGTATCACAAAGTCCATTTACAAATAACACACCAATTTCTTTGTTTAAAATTTGAAATTTACGAATACCAACATCATATGTGACACCCAATCCAACAGTTTGCTTTAAGTAATTTTCATTATCACTTAAAAAAGACGAAATCGGGATATTCACTTTTTTAGGCTTCGTCATAAAACCCACTCCTTTCCAAAATTAATTGAATTGCTTTTCTAGTAATAGGTGATCCTCGCTCCCATTCATCATTTCCACACATCTTGCCAATATCACCGACCCCCACAATGACTGGAACATTCAAATCATCTAAACAATAAATCGTATCCCCACTAATCCTGCCAATTTCACCATCTGGAAGTCCAAATTTATCAACACCGTATTCTGTTAAATTCCCATTCCGATCTACGCTTACATCTACACGCGCCCATTCCCAATGATGTGTATTAGATGCTACCGCTAAAATACCAAGTACATCAATTTGTTTATGTGTGGCTACATATTTTAAAGCCTTTTCACCAGATCCTTCTCCAATAAATCCACTGTCATCAAACATGACAAATACAGGGTCATATGGCGTTTGCATAATAAGCTCAACAACTTTCTTCCCTGTCAATTTGGTTGGATTACTTTGCGATGCTGAAATACACCTGCCCCCAAATTCCTTTGTTAACAGCTCAATTGTCCGCTTTGCATATTCATCTCCATCTGTTACCAAAACAACCCTTCGTCTCATTTGATTTATCCTTTCGGTTTACATATAAGTGCTACAAAAAATGAAAATAATATAGCTGCGGAAATGCCCGCAGACGTTAAACTAAACATGCCGATACCAATTCCTAAATACCCATGTTTTTCCGCCGCATGCATTGCTCCGTGTAATAGTGAATGTCCAAAACTTGTAATAGGGACTGTTGCTCCAGCACCTGAAAATTTTATAAGCTTATCATACAATCCGAATCCGTCTAAAATGGCTCCGACAACTACAAAACTTGCCATTAAATGGGCCGGTGTTAACTTTGCAAAATCTAACAATACTTGTCCAATTACACAAATCGCTCCTCCTACAAGAAATGCATATACAAAATCCACAATTCACTCTCCTTTAACTCTTTCAAACACAACACCATGCGCAATTGTTGGAATCGTTTCCTTTTGTTGCATCATCATTGGGCTCAATAAAGCCCCCGTTGCAACGACAAAAATGCGTTGTAAATTCCCTTTTTGCATTTCACGTAATAAGTGGCCGTATGTGACAACAGCGGAACAAGCACAACCACTGCCACCTGCAAACACTTCTTCTTGATTTGAATCATAAATCATTAATCCACAATCATTGTATATATGCCCAAGGTCATAACCTTCCTCAAGTAAAAGTTGTTTTGCAATTGGTGTCCCAACAGCCGATAAATCACCAGTAACAATCAAATCATAATCAGCTGCGCTTCTTCCTAAATCTTCAAAATGCTGTTGGATTGTATGAGCAGCAGCTGGTGCCATTGCCGATCCCATATCTAAAGGGTTCATAATTCCTAAATCTTGCACTTTTCCAATCGTAGCTGCCGTAATTTTAATTGCACTTTTTTCTTTGCTAATTAATATGGACCCTGCACCTGTAACAGTTGAATTTGCGGTTTCTGGCTTTTGTCCCCCATACTCTGTTGGATAACGAAATTGCCTTTCAGCCGTTGCATTATGACTACTCACCGTAGCTAAGACACGATTCGCAAATCCACCGTCTATAAATGCTGATCCAACTGCTAAAGTTTCCATTGACGTCGCACAAGCGCTAAACATTCCTAAAAAAGGAATCCCCCACTGACGCGCAACATAATTCGCTGTCACTGTTTGATTTAATAAATCGCCCGCTAAAAAGAAATCAATTTGTGATGTTTTTATATTCCCTTTTTGCACTGCTTGTTGCATTGAGTCTGACATTAATTTTCGTTCAGCAAGTTCCCAGTTTTCCTCTCCACAATGCAAGTCATTATATGAAATATCAAAATATTTTCCAAGAGGGCCTTCAGCTTCTTTCGGACCGACAGCAGTACCCGTTGCATTTACGTAAATATCATTTTGAAATACCCACGTTTGTTTTCCTGTCAACCTCATACTCGCCCCTCCTTTAAGACATAAAAATTTTAAAAGTATATCTTATTAATCCGATAATATATGCTCCAACAACGCCAAACACGATAACACTTCCTGCAAGCTTAAACATGTTTGTAGCAATCCCTAGAACAATCCCCTCACTCTTATGTTCTAGCGCAGCGCTCGCCATAGAATTTGCAAATCCTGTAACTGGTACTGCCGATCCTGCTCCAGCAAATTGACCGATTTTATCATATACACCACATCCTGTTAAAATCGCCGACAATAAAACAAGAGTTGCAACTGTCGGATTTCCTGCCTCTTGTTCACTAAAGTGAAAATAATGTATATAAAATTTCATCAATATTTCTCCGACTGTACAAATGAGCCCACCTACAAGAAATGCCTTCACACAATTTAGTAAATAGTTTGGCTTTGGATGGTACTCCTTCACTTTATTTATGTAATCATCTTTCAGTTTTCGGTTTGTCATTTATATATTGCCTCCTACTTTACGAAATAAATCCAGTGAAACAATGAGCCTATTACTTTGCCAAGTACAAGAGCAACGAGTAAAACAACAATTTTCCCCTCTACCCCGACTCGTTTCGCTAAAATAGGTAAAACATTTAATACTTCCGTTAATGCCGCAGCAAGCATTCCAATGAATGTACCACAAAATAAACCTAATATTACAAGCCAATATTGCGATGTTTGAAATGTAATGTTTTTCAAACTACACCAAGCCCCAGTTAAAGTTCCCGCAATGACAGCCCACTCAAAATATTGAATATGCTTTCCACTTCTCGTTAATTGAGCTAAACGAGGGATTATACCAAGTACAGCCAAAAAGGCAACATATCCGCTACCTACTGCAATCCCGCCAGCTAAACCAATTAATATAACAAACCCACATTCAATCATCGGCAAGCTGTTTCGTGTTATCCTTGTTTTCATTAACAATTACATATTGATCAAGCGACTGTTGATATTGAAACATCTCAACTTCTAACGGACTCGGCTCTTCATTAATTCGCTTTTGAAATACATGATTAAAAAATAAAACCATACCTAATCCAAGACCTACTGAATAGGGAACTTGAAATAATAGTGGTTGCTCCTTAAACTCTCCAGTAATCATGTAATATAACCGCTGGTGTACTTGTTGCATACTTACATCCTCATGGAAATAAATGATCGCAAGGGCCGCCCCAATGAACAACAACAACCATACAAGCCCAAAGAAAATTGGGGGCACTTTCTTTTTTTCATATATAATTTCAACAAGAGTTTGTCCAGAACCTAGTAAATTAATTTGTACATGAGATGCTTTTTGTTGAATAATTTCAATTACTTTCATAACATCAATTACAACATGCGTCTTATCATGTGCTGTTACGTTGTAAACTATTTCATTTTGTAAAGACTCAACTACAAAAGAATCTCCTGCAAGTTGAGCGACATCACTCAGCTTTATTTCATACGCAGGAGAAATTTTTAAACGATTGCGCATTTTAATATAAATCGTTCCTTCCAATTTTCATTCACCCCTTCACTCTTCCTCGTAGTTGTAGTATGGTTATTGAATTTTTTTCTAATACAATTTTTTCATAAAAAAACATCTGTACCGTTTCGGTACAGATGTTTTTAGCTTATGCCTTTTTCTTAAATAAATTTGCGATACTTAATGCAAGTCCTCCCCAAATGACTACGATACCAATAACCATCATCATGATCGCTGATCCACTCATCATGAAACACCTCGATCTTTCCATTCTTTTTCAAGCTGGGCAGAATCTGAATGTATTTGTGCATTCCATTTTTTCAAACCAATGACTAGTGCGACTAGAAGGAATGCTGCCGCTATCGACCAACCATATGTTACAACAAATTCCGTCGGATAATCTCCGTAGTTCTTTTTAATATTTTGGATTACACCATCAATTAACATATACCCTAATATGAGTGGAGTAATAACGAGTAAACTAACTCTCCAAAACGTTCCTAATTTTATATCAGATACAAAGTTAGCATGATTTTGGTAAATAGGTAGACGGCGCAAGATAAGACCTATCGTAACCACTTCAGCTAGTGCAATTGTAATTAATCCAAAATTATTAGCGAAATAATCAACAACATCTAGAAACATAAGCCCACCACGTGTTGCAAAAACAAGAGAAACTAACACGAGAAGTGTTCCCATAATTCCAATCGTCTTTTGACGACTCAAACTAAATTTTTCAGATACAGCCGCAAAGCATACTTCCGCAAGTGAAATGAGTGATGTAATTCCAGCAACAGTTAACGATAAGAAAAATAATACTCCAAATAACGGTGACATCGGTAATTCATTAATAATTTGTGGGAATACTACAAACGCAAGCCCTACGCCAGCACTCGCAACTTTATCAACTGGTACCCCCATGTTATTTGCCATAAATCCAAGAGCAGCAAAAACTCCAATTCCAGCTAATAATTCAAATCCTGAATTTGCAAACCCTGTAATAAAAGCATTATTTGTTGTATCTGAGTTTTTCGGTAAATAACTAGAATACGTAATCATAATTCCGAATGCTAGAGATAAACTAAAGAAAATTTGTCCATAAGCAGCAAGCCATACTTTCCCATCAAAAATACGACTCCAGTCTGGTTTAAAGAATGCATCTAACCCTTGCATCGCACCTTCCATCGTCACTGCACGAACAACGATAATTAAAAACATAACAACTAATAAAGGAATAAAAATGCGGTTAACAACTTCGATTCCTTTTTTAACGCCTTTGAATGCAACGCCAAGCACAATAATCCAAACGAGAGCTAACGGAATTAATACTTCTGGCACAAGCCCCCCAAATTGCCCTGGTTTATCTGCAACATGTAAATATTCTTTAAATAAAAATGATTGCGTGTCTTTCCCCCACGCTCCAGTAATTGCAAAATACGTATACGAAATAGACCAAGCGATAATTACTGCATAATATGTTGAAACGATAAACGTTACACACATTTGCCACCATCCAATAAATTCAGCACGTGGATGAATACGGAAGAATGTAAGTGGTGCAGAACCACGATGACGATGCCCAAGAGCGAATTCGAATGCTAGCAATGAAATACCAGTCGTTAATAATGCAAATAAGTACGGTAAAAAGAATGCACCTCCTCCATTTTCATACGCTGTATAAGGAAAACGCCATATGTTTCCTAATCCAACGGCTGAGCCGACCGCTGCGAAAATAAATCCAGCCCTCGTTCCCCATTGTTGCCTCGTTTCCATGTTTCCTTCCCCCTTTATGACAAGTTCATACTTGGATTATATTTTAAATTAACTAAATTATCAATAAATTCTGTTAATTTTTGCGAAAATTAACAACTCCCTCCTATTAAAGTCATAAAAAAATCGAATAGACAGTTATTCATCTATTCGATCTTTCATCTGTTTTAATATTTTCTTTTCAAGTCTTGAAACTTGTACTTGCGAAATACCTATGCGCTCTGCTACTTCTGATTGGGTTTGATCTTTATAATAGCGCAAATATACAATAAGACGTTCTCGTTCATCTAATTCTCTAATTGCTTCTTTTAAAGCTATTTTATCAAACCATTTCGTTTCAGATTGATCTGCAATTTGATCTAAAATAGTAATAGGGTCTCCATCATTTTCATACACGGTTTCATGTATCGATGAAGGAGGACGACTCGCTTCTTGCGCCAGAACAACTTCTTCAGGCGTTAGTTCTAGCGCCTCTGCTACTTCATTAATCGTTGGAGCCCTTCCGAATTCTTTCGAAAGCTCGTCTCTCATCTTTCGAATTTTGTTGCCTGTTTCTTTTAAAGATCTACTTACTTTCACTGATCCATCGTCACGTAAAAATCGTTGAATTTCTCCAATAATCATTGGAACTGCATATGTTGAAAATTTCACGTCGAAAGATAAATCAAATTTATCTACCGATTTTAAGAGCCCAATACATCCAATTTGAAATAGATCGTCTGGTTCGTATCCTCGATTCAAAAAACGCTGTACAACCGACCATACTAGACGCATATTACTTTGAACAATCGTATCTCTTGCTTGTTGATCTCCACCTTGACTTTTTTGAATTAACGCTTTTAGCTCGTGGTCCTTTAACTGAGGTTTCTTCTTCTCATTTTTGACCTCTATGTCCATAGGCTATTCTCCTTAATTGCATAGAGCGTTACTATTTGATAAGTATTTTGTCAAATGGATTGTTGTCCCGAAAGATTCGTTTGAAATAACTTCTACTTCATCCATAAAATTTTCCATGATAGTAAATCCCATTCCGGAACGCTCTAATTCAGGTTTAGTTGTAAAAAGGGGTTGTCTTGCCTCATCTAAATTAAAAATGCCAATCCCTTCATCTCGAATCGTGAGTTTCACCATTGCCTCTTCCAAAATTACAGAAATATAAACAGTACCTTCTGCATTTCCTTCGTATCCATGAATAATTGCATTTGTAACCGCTTCTGACACAACAGTTTTAATCTCCGTTAGCTCATCCATCGTTGGATCTAGTTGCGCAATGAATGCTGCCACTGTAACGCGAGCGAATGATTCATTTTGACTTAATGCTGAAAATTGAAGGTTCATTTCATTTCTCATTTATGCCACCCCCAACGTCGCGAGCGCGTGCGCTTCACTTTCTTCTAAGCGAACAATTTTGAATAAGCCCGACATTTCAAATAAACGCTTAACAGGCGGTGAAATTGCACAAACAACCATTTCTCCACCTAATCCCTTTACATGCTTATATCGGCCTAATATCACACCTAAACCAGAACTATCCATAAACGATAAGTTCTCTAGGCTCAAAACAATGTGATGAACACCATGTGTCTCAATCATATCTGTCACTTTCGTTCGCAACTCTTCAGCAGTATGATGATCTAATTCACCCGCTAGTCTCACACATAGGACGTCACGTTTTACTTCTAATTGCATGGAAAGACTCACACGATTTCCTCCTTATGCTCAAACTTTACTCATTTACATACATAAAGATTTTCGTGATACAACATAAGAATCCTTCCTACTGACAAAAGAAGAACTATTTCGCCATAAAGTGAAACCATTCAACAATTATTTACTTACATACGAATAGAAAAGCGGCAAAATGTTTGCCGCTATTTTGATGTTGAAAACATCCCAAAACTTCTTTTAAATAACTCCCACCAGCTTGCTGCAGCAACATCTTCTTTTGCTACGATTGTTTGTTTTAATAAAACCTCTTTATCTTTTTTAATAACAAGCGTGCCAAGTGCATCACCTTTTTTAATCGGTGCTTTCACTTTCTTTTCAGCAATTACTTCTTGCTTTACTTTGTCCATATTTTCGCCCTTCTTCATAAGAAGAGACACATTATCTGATGCAACTAAATCTACTTTTTCTTTTTACCTTTTCCTACTTGTACAGTCTTAATTTTTTCACCGCGCGTATACATTTTCTTCGTCATATATTGACCAAATGCATAATCAAGAAGCTTCGTCACTTGATTGTTCCGTTCTTTAGATGTAGGTGCTCCCATAACAACTGAAATAACACGCATGCCATTTTTTTCAGCCGATGCTGTTAAGCAATATTTTGCTTCTGTTGTAAAGCCCGTTTTTACACCATCTACTCCAGGATAAAAACGCACTAACTTATTCGTATTGACGAGCCAAAACTTCTTATCCGTATCTTCTCGTAAGTAATCTTCGTATTTACCTGTGTATTTGCGAATAAGTGGATACTTCATCAATTCTCTCGCCATTATAGCCATATCATTTGCTGTAGAATAATGATCTTTAGCCGGGAGACCTGTCGGGTTTTGAAAATGTGTATTTTTCAACCCTAAATCTTTCGCTTTTTTGTTCATCATATTTACAAATCCTTCTTCTGAACCAGCGATATGCTCTGCTACTGCAACAGATGCATCATTTCCAGATGCAATGGCAATACCTTTTAGCATTTCATTTACGGTCATCTCTTCCCCAGGTTCTAAAAAGATTTGTGATCCACCCATTGAAGCTGCATGTTCACTTGCTCTAACTTTATCGTTTAGTTTTAGTTTTCCTTTTTCAACTTGTTCCATAATTAATAGCATTGTCATAATCTTTGTCATACTAGCAGGTGGTAACTTTTCATTCGGATTTTTATCAAATAAAACTTTACCTGTATCTTGCTCAATTACGATTGCTGACGATGCTTGCTCCGCTAACTTCGGCGCGGTTTCTTCTGTTTTCTCCTGCTTCGTTTTCTCAGATTGTGCAAAACTAACTGAAGTACCAGAAAGCAATAACATGAAACAAACAAGTATTCCAAAAACTCGCTTCATGACTAACCCTCCATTCTATATCAGACCTATTTTTTCCAATTTATTATTTTTTAATACCATATTCTTCTATTTTTTTCAGTTGACAAACACATTCATACCCTATATTGTATTAAGTGTATTACGCATAGTAGTACACTTAATACATATGAGGAAGGAGACATTGCTCTTGCATATTCAACTTGATCCAAGAAGCAACACTCCGATATGGGAACAAATTGTTCAAAATATAAAAGAACTCGTATTAAAAAACATGTTAGCTCCAAGTGATAAACTTCCTTCTGTACGCGAGCTCGCTTCATTACTTGTTATAAATCCAAATACAGTGAGTAAAGCGTATCAAGAATTAGAGCGACAAGGGATTATTGAAACGTTACGAGGAAAAGGAACATTTGTATCTCAATCGATTACCCCAACATTAGACGAAAGGAAAATCGCTATGGTTGAAAAGCAATTTCATCAATTATTACTAGAAGCCTCTTATCTTGGGATTACGAAAGATAAAATTCATGATTGGATAGATTCATACTATAAAGAGATTGGAGGAAATATGGATGCTGAAAGTGACAAGTTTGAAGAAAACAATTGATAATCAAACGATTTTAGACGATGTTTCTTTCACATTACAAAAAGGTAGTATCGTCGGATTACTCGGAAGAAACGGTGCGGGGAAAACAACTTTATTACGAACGATGATCGGCATTTTAGACCCAGATGAAGGCACGGTTACATATGAAGATACAGATATTCATATGCATCCTGAAATGAAACAAAAGGTCGTATATGTCCCAGATTCTACTAACATACTGAACGGATATACAGTAAAAAAAATCGTGAAATTTTATAAAGCAGTTTATACAGCATTTGATGAATCATATTTCTACGAACTGCTTGAACTTTTTAACTTACCAAACAAGCGGATTCGTAGTTACTCAAAAGGAATGAAAGCGCTGCTTGCGATCATTTTAGCCGTTGCTACAAAAGCAGAGTATATCATTTTAGATGAACCGACAAATGGGCTCGATCCTATCGTTAAAAGACAGATTTTGCAGTTTCTCGTTGGAGAAGTTGCAGAAAAAGAGATTACCATTTTCATCTCAACTCATCATTTAGATGAAGTGGAACAAATTGCAGATACAATCATTATGTTAAAAGGCCATACCGTGGCATCTATTACTTCACTTGATGATGCAAAATCACGATTTGCAAAAATACAAGTAGCTTATGAACGGTCATTACCTCAAAAACTAGAAAACTTAAGCAATATTAAAATATTAAATCAAACAGGAAAAGTATTTACGATTTTAATCGAAGGAAATGTTGCTACAACGCTTGAAAAGTTTTATAAAGAGCAACCAATACTTATTGAAGAGTTAACAATGTCACTTGAAGATGTCTTCGTTACGATACTTGAGGAGGATGGGTATGTTTCATAAGGCACTATGGATGTGGAATTGGAAACGCGGGAAATATGCTGTATTACTCTTTTTCTTGAGTACACTTTATCTTTTATCTTTCGGATACTATAAAGCAGCTCAGCAGCAACTTGCTAATTATTATGAACTCTCAGAAAAGGGGACTTTCTATTACTATTATGCTTTTTTGTCAAATACAGGTAATAGTTTTTGGCTAACTATTCTTATTATTTGTTTAGCTTGTCTATTAATAGGTTGGGAACGTAGCAACCAATCTATTACCCTACTTATGGAAATGCCATTTACAAGAAAAGATATTTTCTTCTCTAAATGGGCTTTCGGTTCACTATGGATTATAGGGTCTCTCCTTGTAAACTGGATCCTTATGTACATTATTTATAGAACAACCATTCATTTTGAGTATCAAACATTCAGTCCATTTCATCGATACTTTCTTTATGCAATTGTTTCTTATGTTGCAGTCTATACAGCTGCATTATGTATCGGTACTTTTACTGGGAGCATTGTTTCACAAATCGCTTTTTGTATTCCATGGCTACTAATGGGACTTACATTTACTCCATTATTGTACAATTTTACAATAAACCATTTACAGGCTACAGATACTACAAATACCAACTTGTATCACCAGCTTGATGAAATCAATCGAAAAACAAATATAGTTGCACCAATATATAATTTCGCGATCTATTACCAATATAATCCTGAATCGCGCAAAAAAGAAAATGACCCAACTACTTTAAGAGATCCAGCATCTTATACGTATTATTCGGCTAAATCAGTGTTAGTCCCTATTTTGTATACAATATTTTACTTACTACTTGGCTCATTTTTATATACACGATCGCCTAATGAAAACACTCAAAAGATATTTATTTTCCAAAAACATTTACGAATATGGATATGGGGAACAACCATTTACTTTGCATTACTAGGTGGCTATAAAATAAATCAATTTAGTTTCTTATTTAACTACTATATCGGTTTGTTTCTCGCTGGAATCATTACTTATATTGTATTATCACGCCTAACAAATTATAAAGTTTTTTAAAGGAGAGATCCTATGTTTCAAAAAGCACTATGGCTAAGAACGTATCAACAAAGTAAATATGTTTTATGGCTCTTTTGGTTCGTTAGCTTATACAATTTGTCATACAAATACTATTTGGCATCGATTGAACAACAATACCTTCTAAAGATGCAAAAAGAAGGGGAATATGTATATCATTACAATTTTGGTTTATTACTTATGGACCCTGTCATCTTTCAAGGTGGTGCACTTATCATTCTAGCCTGTACGTTA